>NZ_JBHVJX010000023.1:0-128238 GCF_042798755.1 Streptomyces sp. NPDC057743 | reverse complement strand
GCCGACACCAACTGCCACAACGAAATGTCAAAACACTGCGGCGCCGTCTGCGCCACCACACTGCCCGCCCCCACCCCCAAGTCATCAATCTTGGCGAACAGATGATTCAAGAACCCCGCATGCTCACACATCGCCCCCTTGGGCTCACCCGTCGAACCACTGGTGAAATAGATATAGGCAAGCTGATCCGCACCCACCTCAACCCCCACATCCTCACCACTAAGCCCCTCATCAGCCACCACCTCATCAATACACAACCGCCCCACCCCCGACACCCCCGCCAACGCCTGATCCAACACCCCCGAACAACCCTCCTGCACCAGCACCAGACCACACTGGGAACGGCTGAGCATCGCCACCATCCGCTCCGCCGGAAAACGCGGCTCGATCGGCACATACACCCCACCCGCCTTGAACACCGCCAACACCGCCGCCAACCACTGCACCGACCGCTCCGCCACCACCCCCACCACACCCTCACGCCCCAACCCCCGCGCCACCAACGCCCGCCCCAACCGATTCGCCCAACAATTCAACTCCCCATACGACAACCACCCCTCCTCCCACTCCACCGCAACCGCCCCCGGATCCCTCCGCACCCGCTCCTCAAACAACTCATGAAACCGCCGATCCGGAAGCACCCGACAAGGCCCCGCCAACCCCTCCAACTGCAACCGCCGCTCCCCCACAGACAACAACGCATGCTGCACCGGCCTCCCCTCCGGATCCGCAACAAACTGCCCCAACGCCGCAACGTGATAACCCCCAACCCTGGCCACACACTCCGCATCCAACACCTCCCCCCGATACCGCAACCGCAACACCAACCCCCCACCACCCCGCACCACACCAACCCGCAACACCGTGCCCTCAGCCAACTCCTCCCCACCCCCGGACAGATCCCACTCGACCTCGAACAGGGCGTGCTCCAGGCTCAGTTCGTCCCTCAGGTCCGCCGTCGTGACGCCGCGGTGGGCGAGCAGGCCCTCCATCGCGCGGGTGGCCTCCGCCACCAGTTCGCGCCAACTGCCACCGGCGGTGGACACCCGGCACGGCAGCGCCGGCCCACCCTCGGCGGGCCGGTAGCCGCAGGTCACCTCCGCCTCCCCGGAGAGCGCGGCGAGCACCTTGGCGTGCGTGGCCAACAGCACCGCCTCCACCGTCGCGCCGAGCGCCGCGGCCTGACGCGTCAGGGCCTTTACGGTCTCGTCCGGCAGCGTCAGCTCGTGCGTCGCCAGTCCGGTCACCGGCTGCCGCGACCATCGGGGCACCGCGGTGAAACCCCCGACGGCCAGGGCCTTTTCCCAGTACGCCCGGTCCTCGTCCGTCAGCTTCTTCATCGTTGGTGCTCCCTTCGCCAGCTCGTACCGTGTGGGGTGGACCGCTCACGGTGGTGGGGGCTCAGCCGGACGTGCGTCTGGCGACGGTCGTGCCCTGGTGCGGGGAGTGCCGTGGCGGTGTCTGGCGGTCGGCCAACGGCGTGGGCTTTGACCCGGTGTCCGCGGCGGGGGACCGGCGACGGTGGGAGCCGGCGTCGGCGGCCGGGTTCCCCAACCACAGTGCGCGCGGCGGCACGTCCTCGCCCTTCATCAGGAAGGAGTCCGCGCCCAGCACCGCACCGTCGCCCATCGTCACGCCGTAGTGCACCAGCGCACCCACCCCGAGGGTGCAGCCCGAACCAAGCGTGCTGCGGTCGGACTTGAAGGTGCCGTCCTCCTGCGAGTGGCACTGGATCCGGCTGCTGGCGTTCAGGGTGCAGTCGTCGCCGATCGCGGTGAGCGTCCGCTCGGTGAAGTAGCAGCCGTCGTCGAAGAGTCGGCGACCGATCCGGGCCCCCAACAGCCGCCACAGCACACCCTTGAACGGGGTGCCGTTGAAGGCGTTGACGTGGGTGTCCGGCACCTTCCACAACCGCTCGTGGTGCCAGAAGTACGGGTCGTAGATGGAGCACACCTGCGGCTTCAGGGCACGGAACCGCGTCAGGCACCGCTCCACGACGCCGTAGTAGAGGGCGGTGAACGCCACGGCGCCGACCAGGAATCCGGCGTCCAACAGGCTCCCGAACCAGCCCTCGCCGCTGACGGTCGCCAGGCCCAACAGCACCAGGCCGAAGAAGTGCACCCAACGGATGAGCAGCATCAGGCCGATGGTGCGGAGGTTGTACCGGTTCTTGGCGGCCAGGCGGTGGCGCAGTTCGTCGCCGCTGCGCAGGTGGTCGAAGCGGCTGTCGCGCTCCACCGTCCGCGGGATCTCGAAGCTGGGCGAGCCCAACAGCCCCACGCCCTCCCGGATTTCGCCGTCGAGCGGCACCATCACCTTGGTGGCCAACAGGCAGTTGTCGCCGGTCCGACCACCGGACGGATAGGCAATGTGATTGCCGAGGAAGTTCTGCTTGCCGATGGTGGCGCGGGAGACGCTGAAGGACGTGCCGGAGAAGTCGGCGTTCACGATGGACAGTCCGTCGGCGACCATCGTGCCGCTGCCGACGAAGCTGAGGAACGGCGACTCGTGCTGGAGGCCGCTACCGAAGTTCGAACCGGTCTGTTCCACCAGGGAGAGGTCGTATCCCAGGCTGCGCAGGTAGTGGACGATGTAGGAACTGTCGCCGAACAGCCAGATGAAGAACTTCAGGTTGGTCAACCGCGCGACCGAACGGTGCACCGCGTAGCGGAAGCCGTACAGCGGATACACCGCCCCGGGCTCGATCACCCGGTGCATCACCCGCGGCAGGCTGACCAGCACGACCAGCCCCACCACCACGAACCCGAAGAACAGCGCGGCGGACAGCAGCAGCGCGTTGACGTAGAACGTCGCCGAGGTGAGCGGCTGTTCGGCCAGGAACCCCGCTCCCCCGAGCACCGGGACCCGACTCCACAGCACGGCGAACACCAGGACGGTCAGCGGCAGGAAGACGAGCAGCGTCCGCGCGAGGTCGGCCAATCCGAACGCCGCTCGGCGCGCGGTACCGCATCGCGCGGGCGCGACGCGCTGGTAGTCCAGGGCGGTCGGCTGCGCGGGCGACCCGTGCCAGCGCTGGCCGGCCGGCACCGCATCACCGGGCTGGAGAGTGGAGGTATGCCCGAGCTGTCCGCCGTCCCCGACCGAGGAGTTGATGTCCAACACGGTCCGCTCACCGACGAACACGTTCCGCCCGAGAGTGACCCTCCCGGTCTGAATCCGCCCGGCATGCGCCCGGTAACACAGGAAGAACGCGTCCTTACGCAGCACGCTCCCCGCGCCGATGCTGAACAGATCGGTACAGACGGGAACGTGCCGCGACAACACCGTGACGTGCCTGCCGACCTTCGCCCCCAGCGCCCGCAGGTAGAACAGGTAGATCGGACTGCCCACGAACACCACGACCGGGTTGGCCTGCACCAACACCTTCACGATCCAGAACCGCAGATACGCGATCCCCCAGACCGGGAACTCCCGCGGCGTCCACCGCCCGACGAGAACCCACTTCACCACGATCGGGAAGGCGCACAGGCCGAAGAATTCGGCACCCCCGAAGAGGACCGCCCGCACATAGATATCGGCCGGCCCGGTCCCGCGGGCGACCCAGCCGTAACCGCCCGTGAAGGTGAACGCGATCAGGTAGGAATACCCGAAGAAGAACAGCAACTGCGCCATCCCGCACAGGACATAGCGCACGGTACTGCCCGGCAGCGGCGCCTCGACCGGAACCGAGGGGGCCCGGGCCGCCGGTGCCCCCACGGCCGTGGGCGCGGCATCGGCCAGCGCCGTCGCGAGGCCCCGCACGGTCGGATGCGCGTAGATGTCCTTCATCGACACCGCCGGCAGGTCCTCGCGCTTCCTGACCCGCGCGCAGAAATGCGCCATCACCAGCGAATCAGCGCCGAGATCCGCGAAAAAATGTCCATCGACCGGAACCGGTTCGGCGCGCGTCAGCACCTTGGCCAGCAATTCGGCAAAGGCGCGTTCCAGGTCGGCCACCGATTCCCCGCCGCGCGGCGGGGATATCGCGGCTTCCGTCGAATCGTTGGACCGGTCGTCGGCAGATTCATTCACCATGTGAGCTCCTTGAGCGCCTCATGCCTGCTTTTGTCGCCTGAACCCGACTCACCAGACATACGGTCGGGACGGGCCCATGAGGTGCCGCGGTGCCGGTGGAAACGCTGTTCCACGCTCTTCAGCCAGTATGTGTCCACCGGCGGTGGTCATGTCGACCGAGCTGTTTTCGGGCACGTCAGCTGCCTGGATCAACCTGTGTCTGGACGCTACCGGAGGCTTGAGGCACTCACCATCGGTTGCGTCCGTTGGAGTGGCGCACTGACGGTTACCGAATGGATTTCCTCGGCGACGATGGGGAATGGGGAAGCGCGGCGGTGCCGTGCCCGAATAAGGTGCCATACAGCAAAAAGGGCGCCCGTCGGGAAAACTCCCGATCGGACACCCTTTTTGTTCTCTTCCGGCGGAAGCCGATCCGCTGGAAGGAGACGGACGGCTAGAAGAATCCCATCTTCTTCGGCGAGTACGACACCAACAGGTTCTTGGTCTGTTGGTAATGGTCCAGCATCATCTTGTGGGTTTCGCGGCCGATGCCGGATTGTTTGTAGCCGCCGAATGCGGCGTGCGCGGGATACGCGTGGTAGCAGTTGGTCCAGACGCGGCCGGCCTGGATGGCGCGGCCGGCGCGGTAGGCGGTGGAGCCGTCGCGGGTCCAGACGCCGGCGCCGAGGCCGTAGAGGGTGTCGTTGGCGACGGCGATCGCGTCGTCGAAGTCGCCGAACGGGGTGACCGCGACGACCGGGCCGAAGATCTCCTCCTGGAAGATCCGCATGTCGTTGCGGCCCTCGAAGATGGTCGGGCGGACGTAGTAGCCGCCCTCCAACTCGCCGCCCAGTTCGGCCCTGGCGCCGCCGGTGAGGACCTTGGCGCCCTCCTTCTGGCCGATGTCGAAGTAGGAGAGGATCTTCTCCAGTTGGTCGTTGGACGCCTGGGCGCCGATCATGGTGTCGGTGTCCAGGGGGTGGCCCTGGACGATCTTCTCGGTGCGGGCCACGCCGGCCGCCAGGAAGTCCGCGTAGTGCCCGCGCTGGATCAGCGCGCGGGACGGACAGGTGCACACCTCGCCCTGGTTGAGGGCGAACATGGTGAAGCCTTCGAGGGCCTTGTCGTGGAAGTCGTCCGTCGCGCGGGAGACGTCGTCGAAGAAGATGTTGGGGCTCTTGCCGCCCAACTCCAGTGTCACCGGCCGCAGATGCTCGGAGGCGTACTGCATGATCAGGCGGCCGGTGGTGGTCTCGCCGGTGAAGGCGATCTTGGCGACCCGGGGGCTGGACGCCAGCGGCTTGCCCGCCTCGACGCCGAAGCCGTTGACGATGTTGACGACGCCCGGCGGCAGCAGGTCCGCGATCAGGCTCATCAGGAAGTGCACCGAGGCGGGGGTCTGTTCGGCGGGCTTGAGGACCACCGCGTTGCCGGCGGCCAGCGCCGGGGCCAGCTTCCACGTCGCCATCAGGATCGGGAAGTTCCAGGGGATGATCTGGCCGACCACGCCCAACGGCTCGTGGAAGTGGTAGGCGACGGTGTCCCCGTCGATCTCCGAGAGGGTGCCCTCCTGGGCCCGCACCGCGCCCGCGAAGTAGCGGAAGTGGTCGATGGCCAGCGGGATATCCGCGGCCAGCGTCTCGCGGACCGGTTTGCCGTTCTCCCAGCTCTCGGCGACCGCCAGGGCCTCCAGGTGCTGTTCCATCCGGTCTGCGATCTTGTTGAGGACGCCGGCGCGTTCGGCGGCGGGCGTGCGCGCCCAGCCGGGGGCCGCGGCGTGCGCGGCGTCCAGGGCGCGCTCGACGTCCTCGGCGGTGCCGCGGGCGACCTCGGTGAACGCGCGGCCGTTGATCGGCGTCGGGTTCTCGAAGTACCGGCCCTGGGCGGGCGGTACGTACGCGCCACCGATCCAGTGGTCATAGC
The DNA here is from genome assembly GCF_042798755.1 of Streptomyces sp. NPDC057743. Taxonomy (NCBI): domain Bacteria; kingdom Bacillati; phylum Actinomycetota; class Actinomycetes; order Kitasatosporales; family Streptomycetaceae; genus Streptomyces; species Streptomyces sp. NPDC057743. The sequence goes on along the minus strand of NZ_JBHVJX010000023.1, from coordinate 122,301 downwards.
GGGACTGGTAGCTCATCACGGCATCGGCGGAACCGGGGTTCGCATAACGTGCCACGGGACGGCCTCCCCATCGATCGTCGGTGCACCCCGCCGCGCGCGTGCGGCGGGCGGTGGAGGGGAGGCTAGGGCGGCGGAGGTTGCACGAACGTTGCGCGCCGGGGGGCGGGGTGCCTGGCGGAGTGGAGCCGGTCGTTCAGCGTCTGGCAGCCTTCCTGGGGTCGGGGAATTCGCTGGTCAGGCCGTATTCGAGGCGCAGTCGCCCGGCGGCGGCGAGACAGGCGGTGCGGGCCGGGGAGCGCTCGGGGAGGGCGGCTACCAGGGCCTCCCGGATCTCCAGGTCGTGCTCGCCCCACGGTGTGAGCGCCCAGGCCCGCAGGTGGTCCGGTTCGCCGGTGGTGAGCAGCGCCCGGCGCATCCGGTCCTCCAGTGCGGTCCGCAGCCGGCGGATGCCGGGCGCCTCGGAGGAGGGGAGGAGCGGTCCGCGATAGGAATCGAGGGCCGCGGCAAGGTGCGGGGCCGTCAACTCCCTTTCCACGGTGGTCAGATCGGTCTCCACCACAGTGGTGAGGCGGTACGGACGGGAGCGCAGGAGCGGGCCGACGAGCTGACGCAGTCGGCAGAGTTCGGCCCGCAGGGTCACCGGGCGCACCTCCCGTTCGCCGTACAGCAGCAGCGAGAGCTGATCGCCCGTCAGGCCGTCCGGGTGGTGGGCCAGCAGCACCATGATCTCGCTGTGTCGGCGCCCGAGGCGCAGCCGCTCGCCGTCCCGCACCAGCAGGGCCTCGTCGCGGCCGAGCGCGGTGAGGAAGGTGCCCAACTCCCTTGTGTAGGTGGCGAGATGGGATTCGGCGGCGCGGGCGGTGGCCTGTACCAGTGCCAGGCAGTGCGGGGTGGCCAGGTGGTCGCCGCCGGTGATGTCCACGGCGCCCAGCAGCCGGCCGGTCCGCTGGTCGTGGACGGGCGCGGCGGCGCAGGTCCAGGGTTGCGCCCGCCGGTTGTAGTGCTCGGTGGCGAAGATCTGGACGGCGTGATCGGCGGCGAGCGCCGTGCCGGGCGCGTTGGTGCCGGCGTGGCACTCGTCCCAGCGGGCCCCGACCACGAAGTTCATCCGCTCCGCGCGGTGCAGCACCCCGCGCTGCCCCTCCACCCACAGCAGCCGCCCCTGCGGATCGCAGACCGCCAACAGGTGCGCCCCGTCCTGGGCGATGCCGCCCAACAACTCCCGGAAGACCGGCATCGCGCGGGCCAACGGATGCGCCTCGCGGTAACTGCGCAGCTCGGCCCCGTCGAGCTCGACGGGGGCCATCCCGTCCGGCGCCGCGCACGCCCGCGCCGAGCGGCGCCAGGAGTCGGCGACCACCTGCCGGACCGGCGGCGCCACCGTCCCGTCGGCCAGGAACGCCTCGTGCGCCCTGCGCACCGTGCGGATGCGCTCGCCGGGATCGGCGCCCACCTCCATCGCCAGCCAAGGGTTGACCACGCGTCACCTCTCCGTCACGGCTCCAAGCCCCGTACGCGGATGGTGCTCGCACCGGCCGGGGGCGTAAACCCCGGGCGGGCGCCCCGGCTCAGGAGGTCCCGCCGCCCGCCTGGAGCCGCAGCCCGTCCGCCGTGATCAGGTCCGAGGTGACCAGCGCCTGTTCCGCGGTCACCCGCGTCATGTAGACGAACGGCGGGACGACCGGGGGGACCGGCAGGGTGTCCGGCGTGAAGGTCAGGCAGAGCGCACCCTCGATGCAGCCGGTGAACTTGGTGAGGTAGAGGGTGACCGCGCCCTTGAGGTGCAACGAGTCGGCGCGCAGGGCGAGTTGGTCGCCCTGGGCGTCGTGGGTGAGGAGCCGGTAGTCGGTCAGCGAGGCGGCCGTCATCCGCAGCACCATCACCTTCAGCGGCCCGCGGGCCGTGGGGACGGTGGTGACGCCGGCCAGGGTGAAGCCCTGCGGGGCGAAGCGCGTGGTGGTCACGGTCGGCGGGACCGGCGGCGCGGGAGGCGCCGCCCCGGCCGCCCCGGAGCGCTGCGCGGGACCCCCGAGGGCGGCGAGCAGCGCAACCGGCAGCCCGACGGCGAGCGCCCTGCTGCCGGTGCCGCGGCGCGATCGGACGGGGGCCGCGGCCTGGTCCTGGCCTTGATTCCCCGCTGTGCCCGCCCCCGCCGTGTCCGCCCCCGGTGACTCCGCCCCGTCCCGGGAAGCCGCCGGCCCCGGCGTCCATCCGAACCCCATCGCGCTGCCCGCGATCCCCAGTCCCATCCCGACCAGGAACCCGCCGAGGTTGGTCGCGGCGAACGAGAGCACCGACAGGATCAGCGCGTTGATGCTCACGTAGTGGTGCGCGGCCGGCGTGCACCACAGGAAGAGCCCGGCCACCATCAGCGCCACCCCGATGCCCAGTGCGGCCAGTCCGCCCAGTCCCAGGCTCACCAGGACCGTCAGCGGCGACAGCGGCACCAACAGCAGTTCGGCCCCGCCGAGCAGGAGCAGCAGCCCGGCCCAGAACGGCCGGGTCCGCCGCCACCGGCGCAGCACCGCCCGCCGCTTCGGCCAGGGCAGCGCACGCTCCAGTCGGGCGCCCCACCGCGCGCGGCGCGCGCTCAGAAACACGCCCCGCCGTCCAGGTTGACGCTCACCCGCAGGCCCTTGAGCCGGAAGTTGCCGCCGGTCGCGGACCAGGCATGCGACTTGACGCCGGCCACCTCGATGTTGCTGGCCTGGAGCCCGAACTTCCCGCGCGGGCCCTTGACCCCCGGCACCGCGTCCAGGGTGCCGGCGTCCCGCCCGATCTGCGCGGTGCCGAACCGGGCGTCGCCGACCAGGTCCTCCCCGTCGATGACGAGGTTGTCGGCGCGCACCGCCCCGGCGTCGCCCCCGGCGGTCAGCTTGAACACCACCGTGCCCAACGGGGTTTTCACCCGCGCCGCCTGGCAGATGTCGGTGAGGTGTGCCTGGCCGATGCCCAGTAGGGCGACCGGGTGGCCGTGGTCGTCGGTGTCGTGGTCGGTGTGTACGTACGAGGCGAGGCCGTTGCTGGTCAGCCGGCCCGAGGCGACCTGGAAGTTGGTGCCGGACACCGCGAAGGACGCGGCCAGCGCACCCTGCGCCATGACGGTGGCCAGCGCGCCCACGGCGAGTACGGCGGGTGTCGCCACCACCGCGGCCTTCTTCCACGAGGTCCGCCCTTCGGGCGCCTTGCCGTTCGATCTGCTCACTGCGTCCTCCCCGGGGCAGCGGTCGAATGCGCGAGGGAAGTGCTTCGTGGAGCCGTCTGCGGTGGTCCGCCGCAGACCAGAAGAGTTCGCGTGACGTTCTGTCATACTGCGCGAAACTCTTGGTAGTTGGAGACTAGGGCGGATTTTGAATAAGAGTCAACAGCGCGGACGGACGGCCTCGCGGGCCGCTCGTGGAACCGAGCGGTACCAGGCACGTCGCGCCGAACTGATAGCCATCGGCAAGAAGTTGTTCGCCGACACCTCCTACGACGCGCTGTCCATGGACGACATCGCGCGCCAGGCCGGCGTCGCCAAGGGCCTGATCTACTACTACTTCACCAACAAGCGCGGCTACTACCTGGCGATCATCGAGGACGCGGTGGCCGAGCTGGTCAAGCGGGCCGGCAGCGCCCGCGGACTGCCGCCGGTCGAACGCGTCCGGCGCACCGTCGACGGCTATCTGCGCTACGCCCAGCACCACCAGGCCGCCTACCGCGCGATCGTGACCGGCGGGGTCGGCTTCGACGCCGAGGTGCTGGCCCTGCGCGCCGAGGTCCGCGCCAAGCTGTTGACCACCATCGCCCGCGGCGCCTGGGGCCGCCCGGACCTTCCCCCGTTCGCCCGGACGGCGCTGGCCGGCTGGCTCTCCAGCGTCGAGGGCGTCACCCTCGACTGGATCGAGGCACAGGAACTGCCGCGCGAGACCGTGGTGTTGCTGCTGGTGCGCGGGCTGGGCGACACCCTCCGGCTGATCGAGGAGTACGAGCCCGGCTGCCCGGCGCCGCCCCGCCCGCCGCTCTGACGCACGCGCGCCGCCGGCCAGTCCGTCTCCGGGAACGGCGGAGCGGGCGGGTGGCCGCCGCCTCCCGCCCGCCCCTCACCCCAGTTCTCAGGGCGATTTGATGGCACACCGCGCCACAACCACCCCGCAACCAGGGCTACTTGATGGCCTTGATCAGCTCCCCGTCCGGGGTGTCCCCGCTCAGCTCCCAGAAGAAGGTCCCGCCCAGGCCCTGGGCGTCCTTGTAGGCCATCTTGGTGCCGATGGTCTGCGGGGTGTCGTAACTCCACCACTGGTCACCGCACTTGGCATAGGCGGTGCCGCCCACCGTGCCGGTGGCCGGGCAGCGGGCCTTGATCACCTTGTAGTCGTCGATGCCCGCCTCGTACTTGCCCGGCGCCGCGGCGCTCGCGGTGCCGCCCGGCGCGTCCTGGGTGACGCCCTGCCAACCGCGGCCGTAGAAGCCGATGCCCAGCAGCAGTTTGTCCGCCGGCACGCCCAGCTTCTTGAGCTTGGCGATGGTGTCGGTGGTGTTGAAACCGGCCTTCGGTATGCCCTGGTACGACGTCAGCGGGGAGTGCGGGGCGGTCGGCCCCTTGGCGTCCCAACCACCGAAGTAGTCGTAGGTCATCGCGTTGTACCAGTCGACGTACTGGGACGCGCCCCCGTAGTCGGCAGTGTCCATCTTGCCGCCGTCCGAGGCGTCCGCGGTGATCGCCGCGGTCACCAGGTTGTCCTTGCCGAACTTGTCCCGAACCGCCTTGAGCACGCCCGTGAACGCGTCCTTGCCGCTGGTGTCGCAGGTCAGCCCGCAGGCGTTGGGGTACTCCCAGTCGATGTCGATGCCGTCGAAGACGTCCGCCCAACGCTTGTCCTTGACCAGGTCGTAGCAGGACTGGGCGAACCCCGCCGGGTCCTTGGCCGCCTCGCTGAACCCGCCGGACCAGGTCCAACCACCGAACGACCAGAGGATCTTGAGGTTGGGGTGCAGCTTCTTGAGCTTGCGCAGCTGGTTGAAGTTGCCACGCAGGCCGTTGGGATCGTCCCAGGTGTCCGCCTTGCCGTCGACGCTCTGGTCGGCGGTGAACGCCTTGTCGTAGTCGGCGTAGGAGTCGCCGATCGCGCACCTGCCGCCCTGGACGTTGCCGAAGGCGTAGTTGATGTGCGTCAGCTTGTCCGCGGAGCCGGACGTCTGGACGTCCTTGACCTGGTAATTCCGGTCGTAGATGCCCCAGTCGGTGAAGTAGCCGACGACCTTGTTGCCCGCCGCGGCGGTCTTCGGTGCGGTGGTCTGGGGCGCGGTGTTCGGGTGCGCGGCGGTGGGGGCGTCGGCGGGGCGGGCGGTCGCGGAGCCGGCGAAGAGCGTGCCGGCCAGGGCCGCGGTACACAGCGCGGTCGCGGCGGCGAGCAGTCTGCGCGGCGCTCGCTTCCGGGGGTGGGGTCTGAGCATGTCGTCTCCTCGGAGGGGGGCGAGGGTGGAGCATGACGCCGTCCGGCGCTCCCATGCCTGCCGAATTGGCATGAACGCGCGGAACGTTGGGGGAGAAGTTAGAAGGACTAGACCAGTGAGTCAATGGTTCGGACCAATTTCCAACGACCCTGCTCGGCGCCCCAAGTAGCCCGATTCCGCCAGGCAATCGATCATCAACCCGTGACGCCGGGCCGCCGATCGGGCATACTCCTAGCGCCACAGCCGCAGGTCATCGCCTTCCGCGACCCGGAAGGCGATCATCGGCCAGGCACGACGGAATCCGGCGCCGCCGCCCACCCCATGCGTGCGTCGCCGCAGCGCCCGAGAGGGAGGAGAGCGCCGCCATGACCGAGTACGTCCCCCCGCCGGTGGACCGCAGGCTGCCCACCGAGGAGGCCCGCGACCTGATGGCCCTGGTACGCGAGCTCGCCGAGCGCGAAATCCGGCCAACCGCCGCGGAAGAAGAGGAGGCCGGCCACTTCCCGCGCGCCCTGTTCACCCTGCTCTCCGAATCCGGCCTGCTCTCCCTGCCGTACGCCCAGGAGTTCGGCGGCGGCGACCAGCCCTACGAGGTCTACCTCCAGGTCCTGGAGGAACTCGCGGCCGCCCGGCTCACCGTGGGCCTCGGCGTCAGCGTGCACACCCTCGCCTGCCACGCGCTGGCCGGATACGGCACCAAGGAGCAGCGCGCCGAGCACCTCCCGGCCATGCTCGGCGGCGGCCTGCTCGGCGCCTACTGCCTCTCCGAGCCCGCCGCCGGCTCCGACGCCGCCGCCCTGACCACCCGCGCCACCCGGCAGGGCGACCACTGGACCATCGAGGGCACCAAGGCGTGGACCACCCACGGCGGCGTGGCCGACTTCTACACCGTCCTGGCCCGCACCGGCGAGGGCGGCCCGCACGGCATCACCGCCTTCCTCGTCCCCGGCGACGCCGAGGGACTTCAGGCGGCCAAGCCCGAGCGGAAGATGGGCATGAAGGGCTCGCCGACCGCGCAACTGCACTTCGACGGCGTCCAGGTCCCCGACGCCCGCCGCATCGGCGAGGAGGGCCAGGGCTTCTCCATCGCGCTCTCCGCCCTGGACTCCGGCCGCCTGGGCATCGCCGCCTGCGCGATCGGCGTCGCCCAGGCCGCGCTGGACGAGGCCCTCGCCTACACCGCCGGGCGCCGCCAATTCGGCCGCCCCATCGTCGACTTCCAGGGTCTGCGCTTCATGCTCGCGGACATGGCGACCCAGGTGGAGGCGGGCCGCGCCCTCTACCTCAGCGCCGCCCGGCTGCGCGACGCCGGCCTGCCGTTCTCCAAGGAGGCGGCGATGGCCAAGCTGTTCTGCACCGACACCGCGATGCGGGTCACCACCGACGCCGTCCAACTGCTCGGCGGCTACGGCTACACCGTCGACTTCCCTGCCGAGCGCTATATGCGCGAGGCCAAGGTGCTCCAGATCGTCGAGGGCACCAACCAGATCCAACGGATGGTGATCGCCCGCCACTTGGCGGGACCGGAGTCGCACTGATCCTGCGGGGCGGGGCCGACCGGCGCCCCGCCCCCGTCGGCTCGGCTCAGTCGCCGAGCCCCTTCAAGCCGGTGGCCGTCCCGATCGCCACCACCAACGCGCCGGGCTCGACGGCCAGTTCGCGGGCCACCGCTACCGGCACCGCGGACGACGGCTCCAACAGCAGCCCCTCAGCGGCCAGCCGCCGGTGCTCGGCCAGCGCCACCTCGTCGTCCACCGCCACGGCCGTGCCACCGGTCAGCCACAGCGCGTCCAACCCCTGCCAGCACGGCCGGTCCCCGCCCAACGAGAACGCCACCGACCGGCCCGGCGTCACCCGGGTCCGCTCCTGCTCGGCCCGGTCGGCCCGGCGCAGCGCGGCGGTGAACGGCGCCGCCGGCGTGGTCTCCGCGACCACCAGCCGCGGCACCGCCCCGACCAGCCCGGCCGCCGCCAACTCCCGATATCCCCGGCCGATTCCGGCCAACAGGTCACCCCGGCTGGTGGGCACCACCACCGCGTCGATCCGCCGCCCGGCGAAGTCCCGGGCCAGCTCGTAGGCGACCGACTTGTACCCCTCGTTCCCGTACGGATTGCTGCCAGGACGCGAGGCCGCGTAGCTGGTCAGCGGATACCAGCCGCGTTCCGCGACGGCCTGCGTCATCGCCGCGTTCCGCGCCTCACCGCCGCCGGGGACGACCACCCGCTCCGCCCCCAACGCATCGATCTGCGCCCGGAGTCCGGCCGGCACCGCATCGGTGGTGAACACCACGCAGCGCAGCCCGGCCCGCGCGGCGTAGGCCGCGGCCGCCGCCCCCGCGTTCCCCGAGGACGCCGCGACCACGGTGTCCGCGCCGGCCGCCAGCGCCGCGGCCACCCCGACCGACATCGCCCGGTCCTTGTGCGACCCGGTCGGATTGCCACCCTCGTATTTCAGCCACAACTCGCCCCCGGCGGTGGTCGATTGAGGCCCGTCCGCGGATGGCGTCTCGGCGCGCAGCCGGACGACGGGGGTGTTCCCCTCGCCGAGGGTGACCGGCGGACCCGGCACCGGCAGCGCCGTCGGCCAGCCCCACGGGCCGCCCGGGTACGCCGCGAGGTCCAGCCCGGTCAGATCCGCCAGCGGGGGCGGGGTGTTGACGCCGATGCCGTCGCGGGCGCAGGACCGGCAGCCGGTGAGATCGCCCGCGGCGTCACCGCAGCGCGGGCAGTGCAGGGGGAGTGGGGGCATCGTCGTCGCTCCTGGGGTCGGGGTCGGTCCGGGGCCACGCGGGACGAGCGTGACGGTAACAGGCGCAGCCGAACTACGTCACCTACATGTCTCGTCATCGGCCTCAAGGTGTGGCCGCCACCCGTTATCTGACGTACCGTCAATTCCTTCCGTTCCCCGGTGATCCACCGTCCGACCGCGCCCAGGAGGGACCGTGACCGACCGTCCGATCGCGCTCGACGAATACCCGATCCACCAGGCACCGCTCTCCATGCGACAGGTCGCCACCAGCGACCGCAACGCCTACGACCGCTGCATCTTCCACGTCCTGGACCACACCGGCCGCGCCCTGCTCATCGCCGGCCTCGGCGTCTACCCCAACACCGGCGTCATCGACGCCTACGCCACCCTCCGCCTCGGCGACCAACTGCACGCCGTACGGGCCTCCGACGCGCTCACCGACGACCGCCTGGCACTCACCGTCGGCCCGCTCACGCTCACCGTCGAGGAACCGCTCCACCGCATCCGCCTCACCTGTGCCCCCGACCCCACCGACCCGAACGGCCTGTCCTACGATCTGACCTGGACCGGCTCCTTCCCGGCCGTCTGGGAGCCGCACCACACCCAACACCGCGGCGCCCGGCTGATAGTGGAGGGCCGCCGCTTCGTCCAGGCCGGCACCTGCACCGGCACGATCCGCGCGGCCGGCGAGGAGCTCACCGTCACCGCGGGGGAGTGGACCGGTACCCGGGACCGCAGTTGGGGCGTGCGCCCGATCCCCGGCGAGGACGGCGGCCGAGCCGCCGCCGAGGCCCCGACCGAGGGGTTCCACTGGATCTGGTGCCCGGTCCGCTTCGACGACCGGTTCGTCATGGTCATCGTCCAGGAGGACGCCGACGGCCACCGCACCCTCAACGAGGCGCTGCTGGTCCGCAACGGCACCCGGGACCGCCAACTCGGCTGGCCACACGCCGACATCGACTACCGCCCCGGCACCAGGCACCCCGAACGCGCCGTCCTCCACCTCACCGGCCCCGACCGCAAACCCCTCGAACTCACCGCGGAGATCCTCGCCTCCTCGCCCCTCGCCCTCGGCGCCGGCTATCCCCCCGCCGACGACTGGCAGCACGGCACCTGGCAGGGCCGCGACTGGGTCGACCGCCGCAGCTACGACCTCTCCGACCCCGCCGCCCACCCCCGCGCCGCCTTCGGCGTCACCGACCACGCCGCCCGCTTCACCCTCGAAGGCCGCACCGGCTACGGCATCTTCGAACACGGCAGCTTCGGCCGCCACGACCCGAGCGGCTTCACCGGCTACCACGATGTCGCCCCCGCCCCGCAGGCCCACCCGGAGGCGGGCCGATGACCCACAGCCCCCGCCCGCGCACCACCACCCGCGACCCCGACAACCTCACCCACCGGCTCACCGCCTGGCTCGACACCCGCCTGCCCGGCGCCCGCGCCACCCGCACCACCGTCCCCGCCTCCAACGGCATGTCCAGCGAGACCCTGCTCTTCGACATCGCCCACCCCGACCCGTCGTCCCGCCAACTCCCGGCCCCGCCCGGCCCGGACGGGACCCTGGGCTGCGTCCTCCGGCTCGCCGCCGACCCCGCCGCGTACACCGTCTTCCCGCGCTACGACATGGAGCGGCAGTACCGCACCATGCGCCTGGTAGCCGACCACACCGACCTGCCGGTCCCCCGCACCCTCTGGCTGGAGGAGGACCCCAGGCACCTCGGCGCACCCTTCTTCGTCATGACCCGCGCCACCGGCCGCGTCCCACCCGACGTCATGCCCTATACCTACGAGGGGAGTTGGCTGCACGACGCCACCGACGCCGAACGCGACGAGCTGGCGGCCGCCAGCGTCGCCGTCCTCGCCCGCCTGCACGACCAAGTCCCGCCGGAATCCGCCGCGTTCCTCGCCGCACCCGGAACCGGCAGCACCCTCGCCCGCCACGTCGCATCCCAACGCGCCTACTACGCCTGGGTCGTGGACGGCCTCCCGCGCTCCCCGCTCATCGAGCGCGGCTTCGCCTGGCTCGCCGACCACTGGCCGAACGACCCCGACGACCCCGTACTGAGCTGGGGCGACGCCCGGATCGGCAACATCGTCTACGACGGCTTCGCACCCGCCGCGGTCCTCGACTGGGAACTGGCCGCGCTCGGCCCCCGCGAGCTCGACCTCGGCTGGATGATCTACCTGCACCGCTTCTTCCAGGACCTCACCCAGGCGAGCGGCCAGCGCGGACTGCCCGACTTCCTGCGCCGGGACAAGGTGGAGAGCCAGTACGCCCGACTGACCGGACACCGGCCCCGCGCCATGGAGTTCCACACCCTCTACGCGGCCCTGCGGCACGCCGTCGTCATGCTGAGAGTGGCCTACCGCCGCGTCCACTTCGGGGAACGCCCGCTCCCGGACGACCCCGACGAGCTGATCATGCACCGGGACACCCTGGAGGCGATGCTCGCCGGCCGCTACTGGTGAACGGGCGCGGCCGGCGGACGGATCAGCTCCGGCGGCGGGAGCGCGGCACCCGGACCGCCCGCTCGCCGGGACCACCGGGGTGCGAGAACGGCTGGCGGCGCCAGTCCAGGCCCGCGGGAAGCGTCAACAGGATGGCGGCGTCCCGCTCTTGAGCATCCATCATGTCGTCGGTGTTCGGGGCGTCGGACGCCGGCCGGCCCGACCCCTGGCACACCGTCAGCGCGAACGGGTTCCACGGCGAGGGGCACAGCGCGTGCTCCGGCAGCGTGTCCTCGTCCGCCAGCAGCGCGATCGGCTGCCCGCAGTCCGGGCAGCTCACGCGGTAGATCTCGTAGGTGTCGAAGGGATCGTCCACGCCGTCCTCGGCGAGGAAGTCGAAACTGTCGCCCTCCTGGGCGCCGACGTCGGCCGCGGCGGAGTCCTGCTTGAGGCGTCGCATGATGTCCATCCCCCTCGGGTGGGCCACTCGGACCGCTGACTTCGTTCGTGTGACCGGCGGTCTCGGCCAACACCAGCAATGCCCCCCATGCCGGGCGCATAATCGCCGGCACCCCGCGGACCCCGCCTCACTGGTGTGGCATTGCTCACACGGGCCGACGGTCGGGTGCCCACGGTCGGGCGCACGGTGCGCACACGCGCCCGCGCACAGTAGGTTGAGCGGGTGGAGGAGTTGGACCGACAAATCGTGGATCTGCTCGTCAAGGACGGGCGGATGAGCTACACCGACCTGGGCAAGGCCACCGGCCTGTCCACCTCGGCGGTGCACCAACGGGTGCGCCGCCTGGAACAGCGCGGGGTGATCCGCGGCTACGCCGCCATCGTCGACCCCGAGGCCGTGGGCCTGCCGCTCACCGCCTTCATTTCGGTCAAACCCTTCGACCCCAGCGCCCCGGACGACATCGCCGACCGGCTCGCCGAGGTGCCCGAGCTGGAGGCGTGCCACAGCGTCGCCGGCGACGAGAACTACATCCTCAAGGTCCGGGTCGCCACCCCGCTGGAGCTGGAGCACCTGCTCACCCGCATCCGCACCCTGGCCGGCGTCTCGACCCGCACCACGGTGGTGCTCTCCACCCCCTACGAATCCCGCCCGCCGCGGATCTGACCCGGCCGGGAGCCGACCCCCAACGCCCGGCGTCCCCGCCCAGGGGCCAGACTGTCCGGTATGAGCGAGCGCAACCCCGAGCAGGCCCCCCGCACCGTCCTCCTGCGGGGCGGTGAGGTGCACAGCCCCGCCGACCCCTTCGCCACCGCGATGGTCGTCGAGGGCGACCGGATCGCCTGGGTCGGCGAGGAGGGCGCGGCCGACTCCTTCGCCGACGGCGTCGACGAAGTGGTCCGGCTCGACGGCGCGTTGGTCACCCCGGCGTTCACGGACGCACATGTGCACACCACCGCCACCGGGCTGGCCCTCACCGGCCTGGACCTCGCCGGCGCCGCCACCCTGACCGACGCCCTCCACCGGATCCGCGCCTTCGCCGCCGACCGCCCGACCGGCACCGTCCTGCTCGGCCACGGCTGGGACGCCAGCGCCTGGCCCGAGGGCCGCCCGCCGTCCCGCACCGAACTGGACGCCGCCACCGGCGGCCGCCCGCTCTACCTCACCCGCGTCGACGTGCACTCCGCGGTCGTCAGCACCGCCCTGCTCGACCTGGTACCGGGCGTCCGCGAGCAGTCCGGCTTCCACCCCGACGGACCGCTGACCAGCGACGCCCACCACGCCGTACGGGCCGCCGCGTACGCCACCGTCACCCCCGCCCAGCGCGCCGAGGCCCAGGCCGCCGCGCTGGCCCGGGCCGCCTCGCTCGGCATCGGCACCCTCCACGAGTGCGCCGGCCCGCAGATCTCCAGCGAGGACGACTTCACCGCGCTGCTCGCCCGCGCCGCCGAGCAGGACGGCCCGCGCATCATCGGCTACTGGGCCGAACTGATCGCATCCGCAAAGGAAGCCGACCGAATTCGCGAGCTCGGCGCCCACGGCGCCGCCGGCGACCTCTTCGCCGACGGCTCGCTCGGCTCGCACACCGCCCACCTGCACGCCCCCTACGCCGACGCCGACCACACCGGCGCCGCCCACCTCGACGCCGACGCCATCGCCGCCCACGTCGCCGCCTGCACCGAGGCCGGCCTCCAGGCCGGCTTCCACGCCATCGGCGACGCCGCCCTGACCGCCGTCACCGACGGCGTCCGGGCCGCCGCCGACCGCGTCGGCCTGCCCCGCGTCCGCGCCGCCCGACACCGCGTCGAGCACGCCGAGATGCTCACCGACAAGACCATCGCCGCCTTCGCCGACCTCGCCCTGACCGCCTCCGTGCAGCCCGCCTTCGACGCGGCCTGGGGCGGCCCCGACGGCATGTACGCCACCCGCCTCGGCGCCGACCGGGCCGCCGGCCTCAACCCCTACGCCGCCCTCCTCAAGGCCGGCGTCCCGCTCGCCCTCGGCTCCGACAGCCCGGTCACCCCGCTCGACCCCTGGGGCACCGTGCGCGCCGCCGTCTTCCACCGCACCCGCGCCCACGGCATCTCCGCCCGCGCCGCGTTCACCGCCCACACCCGCGGCGGCTGGCGCGCCATCGGCCGCGACGACGCCGGCGTCCTGGTGCCCGGCGCCCCCGCCGACTACGCGGTCTGGCAGACCGGCGAACTGCTCGTCCAGGCCCCCGACGAGCGCGTCGAGCGCTGGTCCACCGACCCCCGCTCCGGCACCCCCGGCCTGCCCGATCTCACCCCCGGCAACGCCCTCCCGCGCTGCCTGCGCACCGTCGTCGGCGGGCGGCTGGTCTTCGACCGGCCGAACGAGTGACATCGCGGGAGCCGGTGGCACCGGACACCGCGCCGCACCGGCTTGCCCTACCTGGGAAGGCTCGGCACTGACCTGGGACGACGCGAAACCGACGCAGAAGTAGCGACTGTTGACAGCAGCCGCCGGTGGGCCGGTAGGTTCGGCCGAGTCCACCACAGGACGTCCGACCGGGACCTCCGCGCAGTCGTCGAACGCAGCTGGGCCATGGGGCGGCGAGCCAACCGGCACACCGCCACTGGGAGCCAGGTCCAGCGCCAGGGCGATGGCTAGGTCGGTCGGCAGGTGCGACCCGGGTGGGGCCCGGCGCTCAGTAGACAACGGCTTTCGGTCGACCCGCAGCCAGCGGGTCCCAGGTCGGCCCGAAGGGCGCCGGGCCCCGATCCGCACCCCCGACGAGGACGGCGCCGCAGGTCGCCCGCCCGTCCCGCTCCGCACACCCCGCACCCGCCCCCGTGGCCCTCCGATGTACGGTCAGCTGACTAACGGACGACCTGTAGGAAGGCCCGCGACGTGCCATCGGGTTCCGAGACAACCGACGCCGCCGCGCCCACCGGCCCGGCGCCGTCCGGCGTGACCGACGCCGGACATCGCCCCGGCCGGGCCCGCCGGCTGGCCGCCCTGGCCCGCCGCGAGGCCCCGCGCACCGCCCTCGCGGCCGCCGCCGGCCTCGCCCTCGGCCTGGCCTTCCCGCCGTACGGCCTGTGGCCGCTGTCGCTGGTGGCGGTGGCCGCGCTGGCGCTGCTGACCCGCGGCCGCCGGGCCCGCCAGGGCGCCTGGACCGGCTTCGCGTTCGGGCTGCCGTTCTTCCTGCTCCTGCTGAAGTGGCTGCATGTGGTCGGCTGGGACGCGGTGGTGGGCCTGTCGATCGCCGAGGCGCTCTTCGTCGTGCTGATGGGGGCGGGGCTGGCGCTCACCTCCCGGCTGCCCGGCTGGCCGCTGTGGGGCGCCTGCCTGTGGGTCGCCCAGGAATGGGCCAGGGACCGGCTGCCGTTCGGCGGCTTCCCCTGGGGCCGGCTGGCCTTCGCCAACACCGGCTCGCCGTTCACCCCGCTCGCCGCGCTCGGCGGCGCCCCGCTGGTGACCTTCGCCGTCGCGCTGGCCGGCGCCCTGCTGGCCGCCGCCGCGGTCGGCCTGTGGGGACTGCGCCGCGGCGCCGGCCAACGCGGAGTAGTCCGGGCGCTGGAGGCGTTCGGACTGGCCGCCGCGATCACCCTCGCCGGCCTGGCGGTCCCGATCCCGACCAAGGCCGACGACACCGTCCGGATCGCCGTCGTCCAGGGCAACGTCCAGCAGGCCGGCATGGACTTCCTGGGCCGCCCCATGAAGATCCTCGACAACCACGCCAGCGCCACCGAGAAGCTGGCCGACGACGTCCGGCACCACCGGGTACCCAAGCCGGACCTGGTCATCTGGCCGGAGAACTCCTCCGACCTGGACCCCTTCCAGTACCCGCAGGCGTACGACCGGATCGACGAGGCGGTCAAGGCGATCGGCGTCCCGGTCCTCGTCGGCGCCCTCATCGACCACCCCACCAAGCCCGGCTACGTCTTCAACGAGGGCATCGTCTGGGACCCCAAGACCGGCCCCGGCGCCTCGTACACCAAGCAACACCCGGTGCCGTTCGGCGAGTACGTGCCCTTCCGGGCCGAGCTCAGCAAGATCATCACGCGCTTCCAGCGGGTGCCCCGCGACTTCTACCCCGGCGACCACACCGGCCTGCTGAAGGTCGGCCCGGCCAAACTGGGCGACGTCATCTGCTTCGAGGTCGCCTACGACGAGATCGTCCACGACACCGTCGGCGCCGGCGCCCGGGCGCTGGTCGTCCAGACCAACAACGCCACCTACGGGCGCACCGGCCAGCCCGAGCAGCAGTTGGCGATGTCCAGGCTCCGGGCCGTCGAGCACGGCCGGGCGGTGGTCACCGCGGCCACCAGCGGCATCAGCGCGGTGGTCGCTCCGGACGGGAGCATTACGCACCAGATTCCCGAATTCACCCAGGGTGTGGTCTCGGCCCGCATCCCTCTGCGCGACGAAACGACGCTTGCCGACCGCGTTGGCGCGGCTCCCGAGTGGGCGCTCGCTATCGTGGGCCTCCTGTCCTGCGGGGCCGCCGTCATCGTCGGCCAGCGCAGGCGAACGAAGGACGAGAAGGGACAGCAGTGACAGACGGTCAGCGGCAGTACGGTCCGCTCGGCAGCACGTTGGTGATCATTCCGACGTACAACGAGGCGGAGAACATCAAGCCGATCGTCTCGCGGGTGCGGTCCTCCGTCCCCGAGGCGCACGTCCTGATCGCGGACGACAACAGCCCCGACGGCACCGGCAAGCTGGCCGATGAGCTGGCCGCCGAGGACGACAAGGTCCACGTCCTGCACCGCAAGGGCAAGGAGGGCCTCGGCGCCGCCTACCTCGCGGGCTTCCACTGGGGCATCGAGAACGGCCACGGCGTGCTGGTCGAGATGGACGCCGACGGCTCCCACCAGCCCGAGGAACTGCCCCGGCTCCTCACCGCCCTCAAGGGTGCCGACCTGGTGCTCGGTTCGCGCTGGGTCCCCGGTGGCCGGGTGGTGAACTGGCCCAAGCACCGCGAGTTCCTCTCCCGCGGCGGCAGCACCTACTCCCGGCTGATGCTGGACGTCCCGATCCGCGACGTCACCGGCGGCTTCCGCGCCTTCCGGGCCGAGACGCTCCAGGGCCTCGGCCTGGACGAGGTCGCGTCCCAGGGCTACTGCTTCCAGGTCGACCTGGCCCGCCGGGCCGTCCAGGCTGGCTACCACGTCGTCGAGGTGCCCATCACCTTCGTCGAACGGGAGTTGGGCGACAGCAAGATGAGCCGCGACATCGTCGTCGAGGCGCTCTGGCGGATCACCTCCTGGGGCGTGGGCTCCAAGGTGAGCAAGATCCGCGGCCGCTGACCCCCTGGTCGGCCCGGCCAGGCACACTGGTGGCATGACGTTCGGAGCCACGCCATCGCCGAATCCCCGCCCGCCCCGCTCGCGCGCCCGCCGGTTCGTCCCGTTGGGCATCGCCGCCTGGATGGTGTTGGAGATCTGGCTGCTGACGGTGGTCGCCGGCGCCACCAACGGCCTGACGGTGTTCCTGCTGCTTCTCGCCGGGGTGCTCGCCGGCGGCGCGGTGATCAAGCGCGCCGGCCGCCGTGCCTGGAAAAACCTCACCGGCGCCCTCCAGACCACCGGCACCCCCGACGCCCCG
This sequence comes from Streptomyces sp. NPDC057743, assembly GCF_042798755.1. NCBI lineage: Bacteria > Bacillati > Actinomycetota > Actinomycetes > Kitasatosporales > Streptomycetaceae > Streptomyces > Streptomyces sp. NPDC057743. Next base: position 105,635 of record NZ_JBHVJX010000023.1, on the reverse strand, counting down.
AGGGAGACCGGCTCCGCAGGCACCGGCAACACCCTCCCGATGATCGGCGGGCTGCTGCTGATCCTGCCCGGCCTGCTCTCGGACGTGCTGGGGCTGCTCTGCCTCTTCCCGCCGACCGGCCGACTGATCCTGCGCCGCGCCGACAAGCTGCTGACCCGCCGCCCCGGCTTCACCGCCGGTTCCTTCGGCGACGCCTACCAGCAGGCCCGCATGCACCGCCCGGACGGCAAGGTCGTCCCGGGCGAGGTGATCCACCCCGACGACCCATCGGCCGCACCCCGCCAGGACCCGCCGCTCACCCGCTGAAACGCCCGTAGGGGGCACCGGACCCGGTGCCCCCTACGGACATTTCTGCCTGTCACGGCAGAGGCAGGCACGGCAAGGGCCGGTGCCACCGTCGGTTGCGGTGGCACCGGCCCTTGCCGCGTGCCGTTGGGCTCGGTCCGCTCTCAGGCGGACTTGCGGTTGGTGTCGCGCGGATGCACGGCGATGTTCATGGTGCCGGAGCGCAGGACTGCCAGCCGCTCGGCCAGCACCTCCTCCAACTCCTCGCGGGTCCGCCGCTCCATGAGCATGTCCCAGTGCGTACGCGCGGGCTTGCCCTTCTTCTCCTCAGGGCCATCCCCATCCACCAGAAGCGAGGGTGCACCGCAAACCTTGCACTCCCACTCCGGCGGAATCTCGGCCTCAACCGAGAACGGCATCTCGAAACGATGTCCGTTCTGGCATGCGTACTCCACCGCCTGGCGCGGGGCCAGGTCGATGCCGCGGTCGGTCTCGTAGCTGGTCACCACGAGGCGCGTGCCGCGGAGAGCTCGCTCACTCATGAATCGTGCCTCCCGGGCTTGTCGCCCACAGGACAGGTGTCGCTGTCGTCGTCATCCGGTCAACGTCCGGTCGGCGGTGAAGATTCCCGTCATCGGGACATACGTCGCCTGCGTCGCCCGTCGTGCCGCCCCTTGTTGTACCCACCAACGCCCGGTTTGTCACATCTGGCAGCAGATGTCACCCAGCGCCTCATGGAGTTGAGCGCGCAGTAACGGTCCGCCTGGTGAGCCAAAGGCGTACACTACCGCCCCGCGCCCCCAACGGCTAAATCCGGTCAGGTATCGGATTCCCGTCCGCCAGGTCCGTAGCGGCTGCGTCCTTGCCGGTGCGGTGTCTTAAGCGCGTCGTACGCGGAAAAATACTCCGCTTCCTTGTCGCGCGGGGGCGGATGGGAGAACAAGGTCAGGGCAATGTCCCGCCATCGTCCGGTGGAGGTCGGCCGCCGCGCGAGCAACGTGCTTTGATCCGGCCCCAGTTCGGCCCTTCCGCGGCGCCCGAGTCGGAACTGGAGTCGGAACCGAAGTGGGGAGGAAGGTCGACACCGCCCCGGTCATTGGTCCCTGCTGGGGGCCGTTATGATCATGGTGCGGCTCCGGCCCCCGGGCGGGAGCGATGCGTCTGTGGTCCAAGGCAAGACGTCCACCAACCGGTGGGAGATGCAGGTGCAAGGCCGGCCAGGCGCTCCATGCAAGGCCCTTCCCTTTCAGGGAGGGGCCTTTTCGCGTCGCGGTTGTTGTCGCCGGCGATGCGCGCACTGTGTCCCGATCTCGCCCCATACGATCGCCACTCGGGAATGAGCCGGCGTTCGTCTGGATTCGGGATCGGGGATGCGGATGGGTCCGTCCACCATGCGTTGGCCCCGGTACGTCTCGTTCATGCCGGCCGCGATGATCGTCGTCGGGGCCCTCTGGAACCTCTTCTCGCCGCGCGAATACTGGGGCGACTACCTGCTGGTCGCGGCCGTGACCGTGGCCGGAGCGCTGCTCTCGTTGCGGCACACGATCGCGGCCGGGGTGGCCATCGTCCTCGTCGAGGCGGGGCTGTTGTTCGTGGGCGGCCATCTCGGCAACGTTGTCGCGTCGGCGATCGAACTGGCCAACCTGGCGTTCACCGCGCTCATCGCCATCGGGGTCAACCGGGTCGTCGCCCGCCACGGGCGCCGGCTGGCGACGGTGCGTTCCGTCGCCGAGGCCGCCCAACGGGCCGTGTTGCCCCCGCCGCCGACGCGGGTCGGCCCGTTGACCGTCGCGGCGGTCTACAAGGCCGCGCAGATCGAGGCGTTGATCGGCGGCGACGCCTACGCGGTGCAGGACACCCCGTACGGCACCCGGCTGCTGATCGCGGACGTGCGGGGCAAGGGGATGGGAGCGATCGGGGCGGTCGCCGCGCTGCTGGGCGCGTTCCGGGTGGAGGTGGACCAGGCGCCCGACCTCGCGGCGTTGGCCGGGCGGCTGGAGCGCGCGTTGCTCAAGGAGGGCGCGTTGCGCGAGGAGGAGGTCCGGACGGAGGGCTTCGTCACGGCGCTGCTCGGCGAGATCCCGCCGGACACCGGCCGGGTGCGGCTGCTGAACTGCGGCCACCCCGCCCCGTATCTCCTCGATGGCGCGGCCGTGTCCGTACTGGAGCCGGCCGATCCGGGGCTTCCCCTGGGCCTGAGCGGCCTCGGCGTGCCACCGGCCGAGCCCGAAACCTGGCCCCTGCCGCCCGGCGGCACGCTCCTGTTGGTGACCGACGGCGTGACGGAGGCCCGGGACCGCACCGGAGCCTTCTACGACCCGGCGCGCGGGCTGAGCGGTCGGGGCCCGTTCCGGCGGCCGGACGAGGTGATCGAGGCCCTCGTCCGCGACGTCGAGCAGTGGACCGGCGGCCCGCGCGACGACGACATGGCGATCCTGGCCGTCACGCGGGGCGACGGCGGGCCGGTTGACTGGTGAGGGTTCGGTGAGGGCATATCAACTTCCCTGTCTTGCTTGACAGTTGTCCGGAGCGGGGTGTGTTGGGGGTGGGGCGGTGGTAACTGATGCGCCCTCACCCCCGCCGGTCCGGTGAGAAGTTGGGAAGTTAGGGTGGCGGGATGTTCCGTCACGATGTCGCGAGGAAGCGGAAGGGGCCGCGCCCGCCGAACGGCGGGCTGTTCTTCTCGGGCGCGGTCGCCATGGCCGCCTGCGTGGGATCGGTCGTCAGGTCGTTCCTGCCGGAGTGGCAGGCGACGGTGGCGGAGCGCCGCTGACGGCCCGACGGGGCCTTGGCGGGCTGGGCGATTCCGCCGCTACTGGTGCCAACACCCCCGCTCCATCAGTACCGTTCGCAGCGTTTCGAGGTCGTCGGTCATGATGCCGTCCACGCCCAGGTCCAGCAGTGCGCGCATCCGGTCGGCGTCGTTGATCGTCCAGACGTGGACCTGCATGCCCAGGGCGTGCGCGGCGCGGAGGAAGAGCGGGTCGACGACGCGGATGCCGGACTGTCGCTCGGGGACCTGGACGCAGACCGCGCTGCGCCGCACCGCCGCACCCAGCAGCCGGTCCAGCGGCAGCGCCCCGCGCCCGTAGGAGCGCAGGCGCAGCCCGGTCACCCCGCGGGTGCCCAGCGAGCTGGCCATCCGGCCGCCGGCCAGTCGCTGCGCCCGGGCCACCCGGGCCTCGGAGAACGAGCCGACGCACACCCGGTCCCAGGCGCCGGTGCGGCGCAGCAGAGCCAGCAGCGGCTCCAGCGCACCCTCCGCCTTGAGGTCGACGTTCCACCGCGCCTCTGGGAACTCCTCCAGCAGCTCCTCGAACAGCGGCAGCGGCTCCTGGCCGGCGACCCGGGCCCGGCGGACCGCCCGCCAGGGGAGGTCCGCGATGGTGCCGCGGGTGTCGGTGACCCGGTCCAGGGTCGCGTCGTGGAAGGCGACCAGGGCGCCGTCGGACGTCGTGTGGACGTCGGTTTCCAGATAGCGGTAGCCGAGGCCCACGGCGCGGCGGAACGCGACGGCAGTGTTCTCCAGGCCGTCCGCGGTGCCGCCCCGGTGGGCGAAGGGCAGCGGGCGGGGGTGGTCGAGGTAGGGATGGCGCAGACGCATCGCAGGGGTCACCTAAGGCAGTATCGCTCCCCTCGGTGACGGCTCGGGGGAGCGGGCCACCACGAGCGACGGCTGCTCGGCCAGCCCCTCGATCGCGAAGCGACGGAGGAAGAACTGCGCCAGCGGCCCGATCGCCAGCGCGTACAGCACGGTGCCGACGCCCACGGAGCCGCCGAGCGCGAAGCCCGCGACCAGGACGGTCAGCTCGATGCAGGTCCGCACCAGCCGGAGCGGGCGACCGGTGCGCAGGTGCAGCCCGGTCATCAGCCCGTCGCGCGGGCCGGCGCCGAAGCGCGCCGAGAGGTAGAGGCCGGTCGCGGTGCCGTTGAGGAGCACCGCGGCCACCAGCAGCGGGATGCGGACGGCCAGCGATCGCACCTCCGGCACGAGACCCAGCGTCGCGTCCATGACGAGCCCGAGGATCACCACGTTCGAGACCGTGCCCAGGCCCGGCCGCTGGCGCAACGGGATCCACAGCAGCAGGATCAGCGCACCGGTGACGATCGTGACGGTGCCGATCGTCAGCCCCGTGTGGCGCGCGATGCCCTGGTTGAGCACGCTCCACGGCTCCAGCCCCAGGCCGGCCCGGACCATCAGCCCCATGCTGACGCCGTACGCCACGAGCCCCACGTAGAGCTGTACGAGCCGGCGCGGTAGGTGCGACCGCCCGACGGCGGACCTCTGGGTGACGGACACGACTCTTCCCCCTTCTGGCAGGATTGGACTGGCGCGTGTCACGATGTGGCATGTCAGGGCTCCGGAAGTAGAGCCAATTCGGGGAAGGTGGACTGATCTTCATGGCCCAGTGGACCTCCGCGGTGGGGGCGCCCCAGCTCGCCCGGCTGCTTCGCTCGCAGGATCCGCGGGCCGCCGAACTCACCGCAAACGGGCGGAAGTTGCCCGCCTACCGCAGCCTCGCCGACGGCGTCCGCCGGCTGGTCCTCGAAGGTCGGGTCCCGGTCGCCGCCCGACTGCCCGCCGAGCGCGAGCTGGCCGCGGCCATCGCCGTCAGCCGCACCACCGTCGCCGCCGCGTACGAGGCACTGCGCGCCGAGGGATTCCTGGAGTCCCGGCGCGGCTCCGGCAGCTGGACCGCCGTCCCGGCCGGCAACCCGCTGCCCACCCGCGGCCTGGAACCGCTCCCGCCGGAGGCCGCCGGCTCGATGATCGACCTCGGCTGCGCCGCCCTGCCGGCCCCCGAGCCCTGGCTCACCCGCTCCGTCCAGGCCGCCATGACCGACCTGCCGCTGTACGCCCACACCCACGGCGACTACCCGGCCGGCCTGCCCGCCCTCCGTCAGGCCCTCGCCGACCGCTACACCGCCCGCGGTATCCCCACGATGCCCGAGCAGATCATGGTGACCACCGGCGCGATGGGCGCCGTCGCCGCGATCTGCCGGCTGTGTACGGGCCCCGGCGAGCGGGTGGCCGTCGACTCGCCCTCGTACGCCAACATCCTCCAACTGATGCGGGACGCCGGCGCCCGGCTCGTCCCGGTCGCCCTCGGCGAGCAGTTGACCGGCTGGGACATTCCGGTCTGGCGACAGGTGATGCGCGACGCCGCGCCGCGGATGGCCTACGTCGTCGCCGACTTCCACAACCCCACCGGCTCCCTCGCCACCGAGGACCAGCGCCGCCGCCTGGTGGACGCCGCTCGCTCGGCCGGCACCCTGCTCGTCGTCGACGAGACGATGACCGAGATCGTGCTCGATCCGGACACCGAACTGCCCCGCCCGGTCTGCGCGTTCGACCCGGCCGGCAGCTCGGTGATCACCGTCGGGTCGGCCAGCAAGGCGTTCTGGGCCGGCATGCGGATCGGCTGGGTGCGGGCCGCGCCCGACATCATCCGCAGCCTGGTCGCCGCCCGCGCCTACTCCGACCTCGGCTCGCCCGTCCTCGAACAGCTCGCCATCGCCTCTCTGTTGGAGACCGGCGGCTGGGAGGAGGCCGTCGCGATCCGCCGAGAGCAGGCCCGGGAGAACCGCGCCGCGATCGTCGAAGCGCTCCACCGCCACCTGCCCGACTGGGAGTTCAGCGTCCCGCGCGGCGGCCTCACGCTCTGGGTCCGCACCGGCGGCCTCTCCGGCTCCCGGATCGCGGAGGCGGGGGAGCGGCTGGGGGTACGGGTGCCGTCCGGCCCGCGGTTCGGCGTCGACGGCGCCTTCGAGGGCTTCGTGCGACTGCCGTTCACGGTCAGTGGCGCCGTCGCCGACGAGGCGATCGTGCGACTGGCGCGGGCCGCCGAGCTGGTGGCCACCGGAGCCCCGATCGAGGCGGAGCCACTGCCGGCGTTCGTGGCCTGAGGAGCGCAAAGCACCGGCACGTTCTGGTCAACTCCGCACGCTTAGCGACAAGTTGACCTTGCGTACAGGTTCTCGAATCGCTGACGTGGCATCAATCCGAGGTCGGGGCTTCCGCGTTACGGCCGCCCACCGGCGTCGCCGCCGGGCCGGGCTTCGCGAAGGACACCGGCCGGGGCGCGGTGGCGGTCCGCTCGGTGGCGTCCGCCGGCACCGTGCGTTCCGGCAGGAGCGCCAGCACGGCCCGGCGGTGCGCCTCGCCGGTGGCGTCGTCGAACGGGTCCGGGGTGGCGGGCACTTGGAGCCGCAGCACCGGGCCGGTGCCCATGCGCGCATAGCCGCGGCCCGGCGGCACCTGGGGCAGCGGCGTGGTGTGCGGCGGCGCGCCGAGCACCGCCTGCACCTCCTCGGCGGTCGCCGGGCCGAGCACGACCCGCGCCTTGGTGTGGGCCCGTACCGGATCCGTCAGCAGCTCCGCGGTCTCGAACTGGTCGGCCACCACCACCGTCACCTGGGCCGCCCGCCCGTGCCGCAGCGGGACCTGGAGCAGTCGCTGGGGATCGTCCTGCCCCTCCACCGCCGCCAGATGGGACAGCGCCGTCAGTCGGTCCGCGATGATCCACAGCGGCCGACGGGCGTCCGCCGGCGCCGGCTGCCCGGCCTGCTGCGCCCGGTTGGTGGCGACCAGTCGGCGCTCGGTCTCGTGCGTCGCCCACTCCAGCGTCGCCAGCGCACCGGCCAGCCCGCTCTCCACGGCCAGCACCCCGCGCCGTCCGGCCAGACACCCGAACTCCCCGGTCCCACCACCGTCGATGACGACCACGTCGCCGTGGCGCAGCGCCTGGATCGCGAGCGAGCGGAGCAGCGTCGTCCCGCCGGCGCCCGGCTGCCCCAGGGCCAGCAGGTGTGGTTCGGTGGACCGCCGGCCGGTGCGCCAGACCACCGGCGGCTCGTCCCGGACCTCGCCCCCGCAGATCACCGGAAGCGTCCGCTGCACCGACTCGGGGTCGGTGAACCCGAGCACCGTCTCGCCCGGCGAGGTCACGAAGCGCTGCGTCGCCAGGTCCGTCGGCAGCGGCCCGAGCGCCGTCATCGTCAACTGGTTGGCCTCCTCGTCCCAGTCGAAGCGGTACTCCCGGCCGCGGCCGGACTTGGCGTGCAGCAACTGCTCGACGCGGACCCGGGAAGCGTCCTCGCCGTCGGGGAAGTACGCCGGGTACGTCAGCCGCAGCCGGGTCGGCCGCCCGCCCTCGTCGAAGGCGTACGCGGTGAACGCCCGCTGCCAGTCCCCGTCGTGGGCGTAGAGCGGGGTGGGGTCGGCGTCGGCGGAGAAGTGCGGCACCAGCGCCTCGTACAGCGCCTGCAGGCGCCCGGTCTCCGCCTCGCTCGGGCCGCTGTCCGCCACGGCCGGCGTCCGGTCCCGGCCGACCCAGGCCGCCACCCCCGTCACCGCGATCACCGCGAGCAGCGGACCGTACGGCACCAGCGCCACGATCAGCACCCCGGCGCCGACGAGGAAGCACAGTGGGCCGCGCCGCTCCCTGGGGGTCGCGGCCCAGCGTTCCCGGCCGGCCGTCACCAGGCGGTGCAGGCCCCGGCTGATGGTGATCAGCGGGTGGAGCACGTCGGTGGCGCCGTCGGCCGCGGTCCGCGCCAGTTCGCGGCCGCGGGCGATCGGGGCACTGCTGGTCAGGGCGTTGCCGGTGAGGATGCGGGGGAGGGGGCGCCGGGCCACGGCTTCTCTCCTGGTGCTCGTAGGGACGGCGGGCCGGCTCGGTGGGGGCGACGAGCCGGGGGATCTCGCGCGGCGCCGCCCGGACGGGACGGGGCGGCCCGTGCGGGCGGTACGCGCGGGCGCCGCGCTGCTGGCGGAGTGGCTAGGGCCTATCCGACCCTGACCCATCGGGGACCCATCGGGCAGGCCCTAGAGCTTGATCCCACCGAGCAGGCTGGCCAGGCTCGCGCCGCCGGCCTTGATGCTGGGCGCGATGGCCGAGCCCGCGAGATAGAAGCCGAAGAGTGCGCAGATTAGCGCGTGGGACAACTTCAGGCCGTCCTTGCGGAAGAAGAGGAAGACGATGACACCGAGCAGGACGACGCCGGAAATGGACAGAATCATGAGGTTCTCTCCTGGGTGTGGGGACGGTCACCGTGAGTTCTTCCAGCCTCACCGCCGGTATCAAGCCAAGAAAAGCTGCAAATGGCGGATTTGTCGGGGAAATCCCTCAAACGGTCCAGTGGCCGCGTGAAACCGGCCCCGCCCCAAGACCACGGCCCGCCGTGCCCGCCGCCCGCCGGACCCGGCACAATCGTGAGGTGTCAAAGCCCAGGAAGCCGTCGAGAACCGTCCCGCAGCGCGGCCGGCGCACGCCGCCCGCGCCGGCCCCCGTCACCGAGGACGCACCCTGCCCGTGCGGCCGCGAGGCGAGCTACGGGGAGTGCTGCGCCCCGTTCCACCAGGGCCAAGCCGCCGCCCCGACGGCCGAGCGCCTGATGCGCTCCCGCTACAGCGCCTTCGCCATCGGCGACTCCGCCTACCTGCTGCGCAGTTGGCACCCGGCGACCCGCCCCACGTCCCTCGAACTCGACCCCGCGCAACGCTGGACCGGCCTGGAAATCCTCGCCACCACCGGCGGCAGCGCCTTCCACCAGGAGGGCACGGTCGCCTTCCGCGCCCACTACGAGGTGCGCGGCCGCGCCGGCGACCAGTACGAGAACAGCCGCTTCGCCCGCCAGGACGGCCACTGGGTCTACGTGGACGCGCTGCCGGACGCCTGACCGCTCAGGGCCGGTCGCCCTCCGGCCCCATGCCGAGCCGGCCGCGCAACTGGTCCAGCTCCCGGCGGTCGCGCTTGGTGGGCCGGCCCGCGCCGCGGTCCCGTACGGCGGTTACCGCGACCGCCTCGCGCGGCGGTGCCGGCGGGCTGTTGTCGACGTAGCACTCGACGGCGACCGGCGCGCCGACCCGCTTGCGCACCAGCCGCTTCACCACCACGATCCGCTCCCGGCCGGCGTGCCGCAGCCGCACCTCGTCGCCGGGCCGCAGGGCGTGGGCGGGCTTGACCCGCTCACCGTTGACGCGCACGTGCCCGGCCCGGCAGGCCGTTGCGGCCGCGGAACGCGTCTTGGTGAGCCGCACCGACCAGATCCAGCTGTCGACCCGGGCGGTGGTCATCCCCTCGTCTGAAGCCATGCTGCGACTCTAGAGGAACGGCGGGCCCGGTCGGTGGGGAGAGCCGCGGCCGGCCGGCGCGGATCAGGTCGCGGTGGTCTTCGACGCCCGCTTCGCCCGCGACGACTTCTTCGCCGCGGTCTTCCCGGAAGTGGCCGAACTGCCGCCCGCCTTACCGGTGTTGGTCTTGCCGGCCTTGCTCGTCGTGCCCTTCCCGCCCGTGGTCGCGCGGCGTGACTCCCCCTTGGCCGCCGCCTTCTTCGCCGGGGCCTTCTTGGTGGCTGTGCCGCGGCCCCGGATCGGGGTGACCGAGGCGGCCTCCCCGTCCGCGTCGGCGCCGCGGGCGGCCCGCACGCTCTTCTCCAGGGCCGCCGTCAGATCGATGACCCGGGCGCCGGGTGCGGTGGTGTCGGGGGCGGTCGGGGCGCCACCCGCCAGCTTGGCCGCGACGAGTTCCTCCACCGCCTCGCGGTAGTCGTCGTGGAGTTCGGCCGGGTCGAGCGTGCCCAGCGAGTCCATCAGCGTCTCGGCCAGCTTCATCTCGTTCTCGCGGATCTTCACGTCCTCCGGCGCGATCCCCTCCGCGGGACGGACCTGGTCCGGCCACAACAGCGCGTGCATCACCAGCGCCCCGTCGTGCGCCCGCAGCATGGCCAGCGTCTCCCGCCCGCGCAGCGCCACCTTGCCGATCGCGACCTTCTCGTGGTGCTCCAGCGCCTCCCGCAGCAAGGTGTACGGCTTGACGGCGGAGGCCCCGTTGGGGCCGAGGTAGTACGCCTTGTCCAACTGGAGCGGGTCGATCTCGGCGGGGTCCACGAACGCGAGGATCGACAGCGTCTTGGCGGTCGGCATCGGCAGCCGGGAGAGGTCCTCGTCGGTGATCGGCACGACGGTGTCGTCGCCGGGCGGCTGATACCCCTTGCCCACCTCCTCGTTCGGCACCTCCTCGCCGTCCAGTTCGCAGACCTTGCGGTACTGGATCGGTGCGCCGTCCGCCTCGTGGATGCGGACGAAGGAGACCGACGCGGTGCGGTCGGTGGCGCTGTAGGTCTTCACCGGGATCGTGACCAGGCCAAACGAAATGGACCCGTTCCAGATGGATCGCATGGTTCGTCCCTTGTGTGGGATTCTCAATGGTATGTCGCCGATCACCGTCGTGGAGGGGCGGCGCCTGACGCTGACCAACCTCGACAAGGTCCTCTATCCCGAGACCGGCACGACCAAGGGTGAGGTGCTGCACTACTGCACCACCACCGCGGACGCGCTGCTCCCACACCTCCACGACCGGCCGGTGTCCTTCCTCCGCTATCCCGACGGGCCCGACGGCCAGCGCTTCTTCACCAAGAACGTGCCACCCGGCGCGCCCCCTTGGGTGGCGAGCTGCGCGGTCCCCCATTCGAGGTCGGGGCCCGCCCGCCAGGTGGTGCTCCAGGACCTCGCCTCGCTGGTCTGGGCGGCCAACCTCGTCGTCGAGCTGCACACCCCGCAGTGGACCTGCGACGCCCCGGGCCTGGCCGACCGGCTCGTCTTCGACCTGGACCCGGGCGCGCCCGCCACCATCGTCGAGTGCTGTGCCGCCGCCCGGTGGCTGCGCGACCGGCTGGCCGCCGACGGCCTCGACGCCTACGCCAAGACCAGCGGCTCCAAGGGGCTGCACCTCGTCGTGCCGGTCGAGCCCACCCCCGCCGACCAGACCACCGCCTACGCCCGGACGCTCGCCGTCGAGGCCGGTGCGGCCCTGGGGGAGCTGGTCACGCACAAGATGGACCGGGCGCTGCGGCCCGGCAGGGTCTTCATCGACTTCTCGCAGAACGCCGCCGCCAAGACCACCGCGGTCGCCTACACCCTGCGCGCCCGCCCCCTCCCGACCGTCTCCACCCCGGTCACCTGGGACGAGGTGGCCAACTGCACCGCGCCCGACCAACTCACCTTCCTCTTCGGCGAGATCGCCGCCCGCCGCGAGCGCTACGGCGACCTCCACGCACCACTGCTCGATCCGTCCAGGGCCCGCCCGGTACCCCGCGGGACCCGGCACCGACACTCCGCGTAGAACGGCAAACGTGGCGACGAGGGTGGACGATGGGCCGCCTCCGTGCCAACGAGCAGGCGCCAATGTGCGGACAGAGCAGGCCAGTTGATCGACACCCCTGCACTCCTCTTCCCTCGCCCGCGGGCTGAACATGGGCCTGTCGCCGGGCGGCGTGGTCCCCAACTCCCGGAAAGCCTGGCCCTGTTGTTGCTCGTAGACAGGGCTGACGGCCCCGGAACCGTTCACCCTGCCGCCCGACCTCGCCCGTGGTGCGTGCCGGGAACCGGGCGTCCGGGCCGTGGTTGACGAGGTGTCGTACCCGATACCGAGGAGGTGTGACCGGTCCGGTCCTGACGGCGTGTGGGACGGCGGTCGGAGTCGTGGGACGGTCCGCTCCGCGCCGCCCCGGAACCGTATGGAGTAGGCCAACCGGCGCGGCGCCCGCGGCGTTCTTAGCGTGGCCACATGTCGACAGCGAGTTGGTCCCCCGTCAGAGCCCTGACCGCAGCGGCCGTCTGCGCCGCGAGCCTGCTGGCCCTGTGTGGCCCGGCGGTTGCCGATGGCCCGTACGGCATCGACGACCTGCGCGGCGCACCGCCGGCCCCGACCGAGAACCTGCTGGACGAGCACGGTGTGCAGTTCCTGCCCAGACGCGGCGTCCCCGAGCCGCCACGGGTGTCGGCGCTGTCCTGGGTCGTCACGGACCTGAGGAGCCACCGGATCCTCGCGGCCAAGGACGCCCACCGGCAACTACCGCCGGCCAGCACCCTCAAGACCCTCTTCGCGTTGACGGTGCTGCCGAAGTTCTCCCAAGGCGCGGTGCGCACCGTCTCCAGTGCCGACCTGGCCGGCATCGAGTCCGGCAGCGCGCTCGCCGGTATCAAGGAGGACATGCCGTACCGCGTGGCGGACCTGTGGCACGGCGTCTTCCTCAGCTCCGGCAGCGACGCGGTGCACGCCCTCGCCGCGATGAACGGCGGCTGGACGAAGACCATCAACGACATGCAGGCGACCGCGGAGCGGCTGGGCGCCCGCGACACCACCGTCGAGTCCGCCGACGGCTTCGACACGCCCGGCCAGTTCTCCTCCGCCTACGACCTCTCCCTCTTCGGCCAGGCCGGGCTCACCAACCGGGACTTCGCCCGCTTCGCCGCCACCAAGACCGCACAGTTCCCGGAGGACGCCGGCCCGGACGGGTACGGCATCCAGAACACCAACCGGCTGCTGGTCGGCTCGCACGGGGTGACCCCCTACGAGGGCCTCATCGGCGTGAAGAACGGCTACACCACGCACGCCGGCAACACCCTGGTCGCCGCCGCCCGACGAGGCGGCCGGACGCTGCTGGTCACCGTCATGAACCCGCAGTCCGGCGCCGAGAACGCGGTCTACGAGGAGACCCGCGCCCTGCTGGACTGGGGGTTCGCCGCCGCGCCCCGTGCCGCCGCGGTCGGCGTGCTGCCGGCTCCGGCCCCCGACCGGCGCGCCCCCGGCACCGAGCGGGCCGCGCACCAGGCATCGGGTACCGCGCTGCACCAGGCGTCGACGACCCGGCCGGCCGGTCACCAGGACGACGTCGTCCTCTTGTCGTTCTCGGCAGTCGGGGTGGTGGCGCTGACCGTGCTGGGCACCGCGCTGTGGTGGCGTCGGCAGCCGGCCGGCCCCGACGGCGGCGGACCGGAGAACTGACGGGCCGTCCAGGTCTCGTACAGATGTCTGATCGGTCGGGGATACGGAGGACCCGGTGTGGCCTTGCCCGGTGAAGCACGACGCGTTTGCCATGGTTTGTGATGACTGGCGGGCCTGGTCGGTGTAGCGTCCTGATCAGCTGTCGTGGTTCCGAAGTGCCGGGCGCCCGTGGAGCATTCACGGGCGTTCTTGCTGTCCGGTACGTCTCCGGACCAGGGCGATCACCTCCGGGTTCCGCGGGGTGCGGGAGCCGATTCGGGCCCATAGAGCGAAGGAGACGCAACATGGCTTCGGGCACGGTCAAATGGTTCAACTCGGAAAAGGGCTTCGGCTTTATCGCGCAGGACGACGGCGGCGCCGACGTCTTCGCGCACTACTCCAACATCGACGCCACCGGCTACCGCGAGCTGCTGGAGGGCCAGAAGGTCACCTTCGAGGTCACCCAGGGTCAGAAGGGTCCGCAGGCGGAGAAGATCCGGGTGCTGGCAACCCCGTGATCGCGGCCCCGCCGCACCTGACGGCGCCCGCCCCCACGCACGGGGGCGGGCGCCGCCGTATGTCGACACGCCTACGGGCGGCGGTCGTTGAGGATCTTCTGGAACAGCCGGTGGTCCCGCCAGGCGCCGTTGATGTGCAGGTACTTCTCGGCCGTGCCGTAGAGGGTGAAGCCGCAGCCGGTCAGCACCCGCTGCGAGGCCACGTTGTCCACCAGGGTGCCGGCCTCCAGCCGGTGCAGGCCCAACTCCCCGTCGGCCGCCGCGCAGACCGCGCGCAGCGCCGCGGCGGCGAGCCCGCGGCGCACCTGACCGGCGTCGATCCAGTAGCCGACGCTGGCGCTGTGCAGCGGCCCGTAGGTGATCCCCGACAGGGTGATCGCGCCCGCCACGTCCGGCTCCGCTGAGGCGTCGTCCGACGCGCGGACTAGGACCCAGAGCGCCAGGCGCCCGGCCGCCTGCTCGGCAAGCTGCGCGCGGAGCCGCTCCACCTGGCCGGTCGGGGTGTAGAACGCCTCGCCGCGGTCCGGTTCGGTGCGGCGGAGGTGTTCGCGGCTGCGCTGGTAGGCCCGGGAGAACCCGGCGGCGTCGGTGAGCTCGGCGGGGCGCATCAGGACATCCGGGGCGAGCCAGGCGGACGTGGTGATCATCCGTTCAGGCTAATCCCGAAGAGTTCCCTTGTCCCCGGCCGAGCGGGGAATTACCGAGCCGTCACTGCGGCGGTTGGTCCGTGTCCCGGTCCGTTCCGCCGAGCTGCTCCTTGAGCTTGTCCTGGGCGGTGTCGATCTGGCCCGAGTACTTGCCCTGGGTCTTCTCGTCGGCGTAGTCGCCGGCCTTGTCGATGCCCTTGCCGGCCTGGTCCTCGTGGCCCTTGAGCATCTGCTTCAGCTTGTCCAGAACGGACATGGAACACCCTCCTCAGCACGGCCCCCCTCGACACCAGCATCGCCCCCGAACGGGCGATCTGCATCAGGAAGAGCTGGGAATCGGGGCCTTGAGCTGGTCGCTGATGAATTTGATGGAGCTGGCGTCCATGCCCTTTTGGTAGTCCCAGGCATTGTGCCGGCCGCCGGGAATCATCTGGAGCGCGGTGTGGATCGGGCCCTTTCCGTACTTCTCCCGGAAACGCTTCACGGGGTTGATGACCGAGGCGCCTTCCTTGGTGCCGGCCTGGAAAGCCAGATAGACGTCGGGCCCGCCCTTCTTCAGCAGCTGCGCCGCCAGCTTCTCCGGATTGTTGGCGTCCTTCTCCTTCTGATGGCCGGCCCACATCGGGGAATCCGGGACGATGTCCGGGCCGCTGGCTATCGCCGCCTTGAACTTCTCCGGGTACTTCAGCACGGACTTCAGGCTCGCGAAGCCACCCGAGGACGAGCCCATGAAGGCCCAGCCGTCGCGGGAGTTGAAGGTGCGGAAATTGTCCTTGACCAGATTGACGACGTCATCGGTCAGCCAGGTCCCCATCTTCGCCTGACCGGGAATGTCACTGCCGTCGTGGTAGCGGGTATCCGGATTCAGCATCGGCATCACCACGAGGAACGGCAGGCTCTTGCCCTCCTCGGTCCATTTGGTGAGGTTCTCCTGCAACTTGATGTCGCCACCGACCCAGTAATTGGTGACGCCGCTCTTGTCCTTCGGGCTGCCCAGGCCGCCCGGCAGGGCTATCAGCACCGGGAAACCGCTCTTGGCGTATTTGGGGTCCTGGTATTCCTTGGGGGCCCACACCCAGACGCTGCCGGTGACTCCGGACTTCGCGCCCTTGAGCGTGGTCCGGGCTATGTGCGTGCCGTCATCGAGGGTGCGGGTGATCCGGAACTCGCTCTTGGGCCCGGTGGGCATGCGGGTGTCCCGGTCGACGGGCTTGGCCGGGGCGGCCGCGCTGCCCGGGGCGCCCGCGTTGAAGTCGACCGGCTTGCCGTTCTCCGAACAGCCGGCGAGAAGGGCGCAGGACGCGACGGCGAGGGCCGTGAGCGCGCGGGCATGGGGGTGTTTCAACGGTGGCTCCGCTACTGGTGGATCACGTGCGAGTGACCATGACGATCAAGTGCAAGTAACCATAAAGAGGTAATTCGGGCGCCGCTGGTTCCGTGGTGCGCCCATCGGCCCGCTCGACGGGCAGCGCCCCCCGGTCCGGCCGAGAATGCAGCGGTGACCGATGAACACCGCGGTGCCGATGACACCGCCCCCCGCGCGGTACCGGGCGACGAGGAGCGACGGCTCGCCAGGAAGGCGCTGGCCGGCCGTGCGCGGGACGCGGCGGATCTGTCGTTGCTGATGGACATGTTGGGGTTGGACCCCGGCCGGGATCCCGACCGGGACCCCGGCCAGGGGGCGGCGCCCGGCCCCGGTCCGCGGCGCGGCGGCCGTGGACGCGCCACCGGCCGGGACCGGCGGCACGGCGCCCGCCGGGACAGCTGCCGCGGCGCCCGCACCCCCTTTGCCGACCCCGGCTAAAAGCCCCGCGCCCGGTCAGCCAGTCGGGTGCCCGTCGGCCGCCCGGCGCAGCCGCAGCGTCACGATCTGGAACGGCCGCAGCGCCATCGTGACCGCGTCGCCCTCCCGCTCCAGGGCCGGACCGTCTTCCGTCGGACGTTCCAGAAGGTCGGTGGCAACCGCCCCGGCCAGCGCGAAACCGGTGGTCAGCGTCGTCCGGGCCCGTCCGCCGCGGGACTCGTGGAGGCGCACCACCACATCGCCGCTGCGGTCGTCGGCCAGCTTGACCGCGGTGACCACCACCGCGTCGTCGTCCACCGCCACCAGCGGCGGCACCGCGCCGGACCCGGTCACCACCCGCTCCGGCAGATTGATCCAGTGCCCCTCGCGCACCGCGTCCCCCAGGGTCGCGCCCGGCACCAGCGCGTAACGGAAGCGGTGGCTGCCCTGGTCCGTCTCCGGGTCCGGGAAGCGCGGGGCGCGCAGCAGGGACAGTCGGACGGTCGTGGTGGTGCCCCGCTCGCCGCCGGCCGTGCCCTCCCGCACGGTGCGGGTCACGTCGTGCCCGTACGTCGCGTCGTTGACCAGCGCCACGCCCCAGTCCGGCTCCGCCGCGTGCACGAACCGGTGCGCGCACGCCTCGAACTTGGCCGCCTCCCAACTGGTGTTGGTGTGCGTCGGCCGGTACAGGTGCCCGAACTGGGTCTCCGCCGCGTACCGCTCGGCGTGCAGGTCCAGGGGGAAGGCGGCCTTGAGGAACTTCTCGGTCTCGTGCCAGTCCACCTCGGTGTCGATGTCCAGCCGCCGCTGCCCGCGCGCCAACGTCAGCGTCTGCACCACCCGCGAGGCGCCGAAGCGCCGGACGACGCGGACGGTCGCGGCCCTTGGGGACGACTCGGCGAGCGCGACCTCGTCCGCGTCGGTCAGGTCGGTGACCACCTCGCGGTAGAACGCGTCCACGTCCCAGGCATCCCACATGTTGGGGAAGTCCGGGTGGAGTTGGAGCAGGTTCGCGGCCGCGCCCGGTGCGACGGCCTCCCGGCCCGCGGTCTCGTCGTACGCGGAGACCACCAGGCCGCGGCCGTCGATCTCGATCCGCAACAGGTCGTTCCGGAGGACGAACCCGCCGCCCGGGCGCGGTCCGGCACCCACCGGGGCACCCTCGACGACCGCGGCGGCCAGCGCGCCCGCCGGCACCCCGCCGCGGGCGTGCGGCGCGGAGTTGGCCACCAACGGGCCCTCGCCGCAGCCGGCGAGGGCCGTCAGCGCCGCGGCGATCAGCTCCTCCAACTCGGCGGCGACGGCGGCGTAGGTACGTTCGGCCTCGCGGTGCACCCAGGCGATGGACGAGCCGGGCAGGATGTCGTGGAACTGGTGCAGCAGCACCGTCTTCCATATCCGGTCCAACTCCTCGTGCGGGTAGGGGAGTCCGGTGGTGACGGCGGCGGTGGCCGACCACAGTTCTGCCTCCCGCAACAGGTGTTCGCTGCGGCGGTTGCCGCGCTTGGTGCGGGCCTGACTGGTGAGCGTCCCGCGGTGCAGTTCGAGATAGAGCTCGCCGACCCATACCGGGGCGGCGGGGTGCTCGGCCTCCGCCCGGGCGAAGAAGTCGGCCGGCTTCTCCCACCGCACCACCGGCGAGCCCTCCAGGCTCCGCAGCCGGCGGGCCTTGGCGACCATCTCGCGGGTGGTGCCCCCGCCGCCGTCGCCCCAACCCGTCGGTGCCAGCGAGTGGCGGGCGGTGCCCTTCTCCTTGAAGTTCCGTGCCGCATGGGCGAGTTCGGCGCCGGAGAGCTGGCAGTTGTAGGTGTCCACCGGCGGGAAGTGGGTGAAGATCCGGGTTCCGTCGATGCCCTCCCAGCGGAACGTGTGGTGCGGGAAGGAGTTCACCTGGCTCCAGGAGATCTTCTGCGTCAGCAGCCACTTCGCCCCGGCCGCCTTGATGATCTGCGGCAGCCCCGCCGCGAAACCGAAGGTGTCCGGCAGCCACGCCTCGTCGTTCTCGACGCCGAACTCCTCCAGGAAGAACCGCTTCCCGTACACGAATTGACGGGCCATCGCCTCCGAGCCAGGCATGTTGGTGTCCGACTCCACCCACATCCCACCCGCCGGAACGAACCGGCCCTCCGCCACCGCCCGCTTGACCTTGGCGTAGACCTCCGGCCGGTGCTCCTTGAGCCAGGCGTACTGCTGTGCCTGCGACATGGTGTAGATGAACTCCGGCTCGTCCGCCAGCAGTGCCGTCATGTTCGCCGTCGTCCGGGCCACCTTCCGTACCGTCTCGCGCAGCGGCCACAGCCACGCCGAGTCGATGTGCGCATGCCCCACCGCGCTGATCCGGTGCGCGGATGCCTGTGCCGGCGCAGCCAACACCTCCCGCAGGTGTCTGCGCGCCTCCGAGGCCGTCGCCCCCACGTCCTGGAGGTCAACGGCGTCCAGCGCCCGGCCCACCGCCCGCAGCACCTCCCACCGCCGCGGCGCGTCCACCGGCAGCTCCGCCATCAACTCGCCCAACACCTCAAGGTCCAGGGCAAGTTCCCACACCTCGGCGTCGAACACCGCCAGGTCCATCCGCGCCAGTCGGTACAGCGGCGCGCTGCCTGCGGTCTCCGGATCGCCCAACGCCGTCGGCTGGAACGGCGGGACGTCGAGGATGACAGGGTTGGACGCGGCCTCCAGGTGCCACTCGACGCGCTCGCCACCGCGCGCCGGCTCCCCGACCCGCACCCACTGGTTGCGCGGATTGAGGCCCTTCACCGGCGTCCCGTCCGGCAGGTACACCAGCGCCTCGCACTGGAAGCCAGGCATCCGCTCGTCGAACCCCAGGTCCAGCACCGCCTCCACGGTCCGCCCCGCCCACGCCTCGGGCACCGCGCCCCGCACCCGGAACCACGTCGTCGCCCACGGCGCACCCCAGGCATCCCCCACCGCGACGGGGGTGTGCGCGGCCCCCAACCCCTCGGTCACGGAGACCGGTTCACCCGGCGCCACCCAGGCAGCCACCTCCAGGGGCACCGACTCCGGGTACACGGCGGGCCGGATGCGTTCATTGAGCACCCGCTTGAGACGGGCTTCGACCAGTGCGCGATCGTCATGCATGGCTTACGGCTCCAGAGGTCGGGAACGGGGCAGGACGGCTGGCCGGGCGGGGCATGGGCGGCCCTAGCGCGAGGGGTGCCCCACCTCCTCGGGAGTGCACACCTCGGTGATCCCACGTGACGTCAAATGGTCGGTATCCGCGGCTAGTTCGGCCAGAACCAGGGCGGGCCGGGCGCCCTGTCCGGCCAGCTCCGCCCAGGCTTCGAAGACCGGGCCGCCGGGCGCGCACACCGACCTGTGCGGCGCCGCCTCGGCGTCCCCGACGTCGACGACCAGCGCGGTGGTGCGCGTCGGCGGCCGGTGCGCGCGGCCCCGCCAGTGCGCCGCACGTTCCGCGAGGGCGCGCCCCACCGGCTTGACCGCGCGCTCCTCGGTGAGCAGGCCCAGCCCGTACTCCAACTCCGGGAAGTCGGCCAGGGACCGCGGGACGTCGTACGCGCACCACCACGTGACGCCCCAAACGCCCTGACAGTCAAGGGCGTTGGTGACGGTCGTGGTGGTGAAGTCGGGCGCGTCAGCCGGGGGGATGTGCGGGGCCGGGGCGCCGACCTCCTGGAGCCAGACCGGGCGTCGCGGGTCCTGCGCCCATGCCTTGGTCAGCTCGATGAGATAGGCGGCGTGCTGCTCGGTGGCGACCCCCTTCGGGCCGTGGCGCTGCGCGGTCCCGTTGAACACCCAGGAGTGCACCGCAGTCATGGCGCCGAGCCGGGCGGCGTGCGCGGGGGTGAAGGGGTGGCCGTCGCGGTACCAGGCGACGTCGTACGCGGCGTGCAGATGCGGGCGGCCCGGTGCGCCGCGCTCGCAGGCAGCCAGCATCCGCTCCAGCCAGGCCGTTGCCTGCGCGCGGGTGATGCGGTCCGGGTCCGGATGCGGGGCGTCCGAGAACTGGTTGATCTCGTTGCCGAGGGTCATGCCGAGGAAGCCCGGCCGGTCGGCGAGCGCGGCGGCCAGCGTCCGCAGGTACTCTTCCTGGCCCGAGAGCACCTCCGGGTCGGTGAAGAGGTTGCGGCGGTGCCAGGTCCGCGTCCAGGCCGGCAGGAAGTCGAAGCTGGACAGATGGCCCTGGAGGCCGTCCACCGCGACGTCCAGCCCCCGCTCGGCCGCCGCGTCCGCCAACTGCACCAACTGCTCCACGGCGCGCGGCCGGATCAGGGTGCGGTTGGGCTGGAACAGTGGCCACAGCGGGAAGACCCGGACGTGGTCCAGGCCGAGGGCGGCGACGGCGTCCAGATCGGCGCGCACCGCGTCCAGGTCGAAGTCCAGCCAGTGGTGGAACCACCCCTGACTGGGCGTGTAGTTGACGCCGAATCGGATCCGGTCGGGCTCCTGGGATACGGGCATCGGTGGTCCTGTCCCTCCGGGTGGGTGTGGGATCAGCCCTTGACGGCGCCCTCGCCGACGCCGCGGAAGAAGTAACGCTGGAGGCAGGCGAACAGCACGATCAACGGGAGGACGGCGATCACCGAACCGGCCGCCACCAGCCGTTGGTTGTCCGCGAAGGTGCCGTGCAGATAGTTCAGCCCGACGGTCAGGGTGAACTTCGACTGGTCGCTGAGCACGATCAACGGCCACAGGAAGTCGTCCCAGGCACCGATGAACGCGAAGACCGCGACCACCGCGAGGGTGCCCCGAACCGACGGCAACGCGATCCGCACGAAGCGCTGCCAGGCATGGGCGCCGTCCACGAACGCCGCCTCCTCGACCTCGTACGGCAGGGCGGCGAAGGCGTTCCGCATCAGCAACACGTTCATCGCGCCGATGCAGCCGGGCAGCACCACCCCGAGCAGCGTGTTGTTCAACTGCAACTGACGCATCGTCACGAACTGGGCGATCATGATGCTTTCGACCGGCACCAGCATCGCCGCGACGAACACCACCACGGCCACCCGCCGACCCCGAAACCGCAACCGGGCCAGCGCATAGCCCGCCAGCGCCGCGCCCACGCAGTTGGTGAGCACATTGGTGGCGGCAACCCTGAGCGAGTTCAGCGCGAACTCCCAGACCGGGATGGTCTGGGCCACCGCGGCGTAGTTGGCGAGCGTGGGGTGGTGCGGCACCAGGCTCGGCGGATAGCGGTAGATGTCCTCGCCCGGCCCCTTGAGCGACGTCGACAACTGCCACAGGAACGGCCCGACCGTCAGCGCCAGCACGGCGAGCAGCAGCAGATAGCGGACCGCCAGCGACCAGCCGCGGCCGCGCCGCCGGCGCCGGTTCCGGTCGACCCCGGCAGTCATCGGTCCTCCCGGCGATTGGCGCGCAACACCAGCAGCATCAGCCCCAGCGTGAGCACGAAGACCACCACCGACAGGGCCGAGGCGTAGCCGATGCGGCCGCTGAGCCCGGTGCCGGCCTGCTGGACGAGCATCACCAGCGTCGTGTCCTCCCCGCCCGGCCCGCCCGTCGCCCCGGCGATCAGATACACCTCGGAGAACACCTTGAACGCATTGACCGCGGACAGCGCGGCCACCAGCACCATCGTCGAGCGCACCGCCGGCACCGTGACGGTCAGGAAGCGCCGCACCGGCCCGGCCCCGTCGACCGCGCACGCCTCGTGGAGCTCCCGCGGCACCTGCGTCAGTGCCGCCAGATAAATGATCATGTAGTAGCCGAGGCCCTTCCAGACCGTCACCGCCATCGCGCTGAGCAGCAACAGCCAGGGATCGCTGAGGAAGCCGGCCCGCCCGAACCCCAGGGCGCCCAACAGGGCGTTGATCAACCCCCGGTCGTCCAGCAGCCACACCCAGATCAGCCCGACCACCACGACCGACGCGACCACCGGGAGGTAGAACGCGGCCCGGAAGAAGGCGATCCCCGGGACGCTCCGCCGTACGAGCAGGGCCAGCAGCAGCGGCAGCACCACCAACGGTGGCACCACGCCCAGGACGTAGAGCACGCTGTTGCGCAATCCCGTCCAGAACATCGGGTCTTGAACCATCTCCCGGTAATTGGTGCCACCGGTGAAGCGCCCGGCTGTCAACGTCCTGGCGTCGGTGAAGGAATTGACCACCGTGCTGACGAACGGATAGAGACTGAATCCGCCCACGGCCAACAACCCGGGAGCCAGGAAGAGCCAGGGGCTGGACGGCAACTGCCTACGAACTCCCTTATCCAGGCCGCGATGCCGAACGCCACCACCCGCCGCGGCCTTCCGTATTCCCCTTCCCATCCCCGGCCTCAGCCGGTCTTCAGCAGGCGGTTGCACTCACCCGCCGCGGAATCCAGCGCCTGCTGCGGCGACTCCTTGCCCTGGAGAGCGCGGGCGACCGCGTTGCGCAGTACCGTCTTCATCTGGTCGCTGAGCAGCACCGGGGTGTAATTCACCGCGCTCTTCAGGGATTTCGCCGCCGCCACCCGTACCCGGGTGGCATCCGTGCCGTCCTCCTTGGTGAAGTACGGATCGTCCAGCGCCCCCGTGTTGCTGGGGAAGACGGTGACCTGTTTGGCGAACGCCATCTGGTGCCGCCGGTCGGTCACGAAGTGCGCGAACGCCACCGCCGCCGGCTTCACCTTGCTCTGTGCGCTCACCATCAGGCCCTGCACATACATGTTGGCCTGGTCGGTGTTGTTGACCGCATCGGTGATCCCGATGTTCTTGTAGAGGCTCGGCGCGTCCCGTTTGAAGTGCGCCAGGTCCAGCGCGCTGCCCGGATTCATCGCCACCGACTGCTGCTCGAACTTCCGCCCCGCCGACTCGGCGACGGCGGTGAGCGCCTGCGAGTCCAGCGCCCCGGCCGCGTACAACTCCTTGTAACCTGTGAGGAGTTGGACGCCTCTGGGCTCGTTGAAGGTGAACGCGGTGCCCTGCGGGTTCATCAGGTGGACGCCGTAGCGGCCGAAGTCCTCGATCGACGGCGTGCTGGCCAACATGGCGATCTTCCGGTCACTGTTGCGGGCCATGGTGAGGGCGTCCGCGAACAGCCGGTCGTAACTGGTCGGCGGTTTCTCCGGATCCAACCCGGCCTTCCGGAAAAGGTCCTTGTTGTAGAACATCGGGCCGGTGTTGAGATACCACGGGAAGGCGTAGACGCCCGACAACCCCGGCATCTCGTTGCTCTTCCAGGCGCCGTCCAGATACTCGCCCCGGTATTTCCCGGCCGCCTTACCGACGTTGAGCGCCAGCCCGGCCTTCGCCAGCGGATAGGCCAGGTCCGGCGACACATTGACCACATCCGGCAGCGTGCCGGCGGCCGCGTCCGCGCTCAACTTCTGCGGATACCCCTCGGCCGGCTGATCGATCCACTTCACCGTGGTGCCCGGGTACTTCTTCTCGAACTCCGCGATGACGCCGTCGAAATACCGCTGAAAACGCGCCTTGAGATTCCACGTCTGGAAGGTGACCTGCCCCGCCACCTTTCCCGACGCACTGTCGGTGCCCCCACCACCGTCCGCGGCACCGCAGCCGGACAGTAAAAGCGCCGAGGAGGCGAGGACCGCGGTGGCGGCGGGTGCCCGACGGGAATGACGATGCATGGCCGGCTCCTTGGCTACGAGTGCTCGGAAGTGCTCGGACCAGATATCTGTCGCAGGTCATCGCGGCGCCGAGACCCGGTTCCCCGCCACGGTTTCCACGGTTCCGGATCGCACCGCGGCCGACGCTACTAATGCGATTTAGTAGGTGTCAACACCCCGGTACCACAAGGCTTTTGAGGAGCACCAACCCGGCCCGCCGAGCATTGTTTGACAGCCCCGGCCGCCCTGATCAGACTGTCGGCACCCCCTGCGGTTCGGCCCCGAGGAGCCCGCGATGACAGCGCCCGGTGAGGCGGCCCGCCGCAAGCCGGCCCGCCGCCCGACGATCAAGGACATCGCCCGGCGCGCCGGCGTCTCCGAGAGCGCGGTCTCCTTCGCCCTCAACGACCGGCCGGGCGTCTCCGACGACACCCGCGCCCGGGTCCGCCGGGTCGCCGACGAACTGGGCTGGCAGGCCAACAGCGCTGCCCGCGCCCTCTCCGGCGAACGCGCCGGCTGCCTGGGCCTGGTGCTGGCCCGCCCGGCCCGCACCCTCGGAGTGGAGTCCTTCTTCCTCCAACTCGTCTCCGGCATCCAGGAAGTGCTCTCCGTCCGACGGACCGCGCTGCTCCTCCAGGTCGTCGAGGACCTCAACACCGAGTGCGCGCTCTACCGACGTTGGTGGGCCGAACGCCGGGTGGACGGCGTGCTCGTCGTCGACCCCCGCACCGACGACCCCCGCCCCGCACTGCTGGCCGCGCTCGGCCTACCCGCCGTCGCCATCGGCGGCCCCGCTCCGGAACCGCCCGAGCCGACCGCCGCCCCCTTGCTCTCCACCGTCTGGGCCGACGACGCCGCGGCCATGGCCCGGATCCTGGACCACCTGCACGGCCTGGGCCACCGCCGCATCGTGCACGTCGCCGGCCTGCCCGAACTCGCCCACACCGCCCGCCGGATCCACTCCCTGCGCACCGAGGCCACCCGCCGCGGCCTCGACGCGACACAGGTCCGCTCGATCACCACCGACTACTCCGACGCGGAGGGCGCCGAGGTCACCCGCCGCCTGCTCGACGCGGCCGCGCCCCCCACCGCGATCGTCTACGACAACGACGTGATGGCGATCGCCGGTGCCTCGGTCGCCGCCCGCCGCGGCATCCCCGTCCCGGGCCGCCTCTCCCTCGTCGCCTGGGACGACTCGCTGCTGTGCCGCGTCGCCCACCCCCCGCTCACCGCGCTGGTCCGCGACACCGCGGGCTTCGGCCGACTCGCCGCCACCGAACTCCTCACCCTCCTCGACGGCGGCCCACCCCGCACAACCGAGGGCGAACTCCCGTACCTGGAACCCCGGGAGAGCACCGGGCCAGCGCCCGGTCCCCACTGACGTCACCTACCGTTGGCGACCGAAGGCACCGCACAGACACCGGCGGGCCGCACCCTGGTCACGCCGGGACTGCGGGACCGTTCCCAGGCCACCGCCTTCACCGACGAAACCGCACGGGTGCGACCCACCGGCCAGCTAATGAACTCCCTTACCCATCCGATCAGTTCAGTGACTGGCCACAATCCCGGGCGCCAGCCGCCCGCAGTTCGAGTCGGTGACGCTCACGTTCACCTTCTCGATCGTCCCGCCCCAGTCCACGCACCGCCCCTTCGCCGCGAGATACACCGGCCCGGCGTACGTGGTGTACTGCCCGCTGTCGACCACCGGTTGCGAACTGTGGTCCGACGGCCCGAGGGCGGCGCGCACCAACACCGGTTTCCCAGGCGCCTTGCGGATCGTCACCACACAGTTCTTGCCGGTCTTCGCGCTGTACGTGAGATACACGGTCCCCTTGCCGGCGACCGGTACGGAATTCACCACGCCGTACCCGCTGCCGCACGCCCCGTTGTACGCGCCGGGTGCCGGCGCGGCCGAGGCGGTGGTGGCCAGGCCCATGGTGGCGACGCCCGCCAGGGCCAGGGCCGCGGAACCGGCGATGAGAGATGAACGCTGCATGGAAAACCCCCGTCAGGTGGTGTCCTTCGCATGGTCGTGCACCGCTGTGATGGATGCACCGTGTTGGACACCGGCCGGACGGGGATGGTTGTACGCGCCTTCCGCCAGTACAGATGTGCCTTTTCGGCTCAGTCGTCGTCCTCGCCGTTGGCCAGCACCTTCAGCCTGCTGAACGGGCCGTTGAACCGGTTGTGGTCGCCGACGGTGTGCCCCGAGGAGGTGTGCTGCCAGATGCTGTGGAACCGCCACCCGGCCGGCAGGCTCCCGACGGACGAGCCGTAGCGCGGGATCCACAGCGGGTTGGTCCGCCCGAACCGACTGGAGTTGCCGGTGCACCGCTTCCACCAGTTCGTCGAGGTGTAGATCACCGCGTCCCGCCCGGTCTCCGCCCGGTAAGCACGCACGAAGTCGGCGATCCAACGGACCATCTCCCCATGGGACTTGCCGTAGCAGGTCGCGCCGTAGGGGTTGTACTCCATGTCGAGCGCGCCCGGCAGCGTCCGGCCGTCCGGGGACCAACCGCCGCCCTGGTGCGCGAAGAACCGTGCCTGGGAGGCGCCGCCGGAGTGGTCCGGCAGCGCGAAGTGGTACGCGCCGTGGATCATGCCGGCGTGGTACGAGCCGCGGTACTGCTGGTTGAAGTAGGGGTTCTTGTAGCTGGTCCCCTCGGTGGCCTTGACGTAGGCGAACCGCACGCCCATCCGTCGCAGCTTCCCCCAGCTGACGTTGCGGTTGTGACTGGAGACATCGACGCCGGCCACGGACTTGTGCGACCAGGCCCCGCGCGGTTCCGAGCCGCCGGCGCGCTCGACGCCCTCGTGCTCGGTGATGGTCGAGCCCATCCAGTCCTGCTCGGGGTGGGCGGGGGTCTTCCCGGCGTCCGGCGTGGCGGTCGCGGTGCCGGGCAGCGTGAGGGGCAGTGCGAGCACGGTGACGAGTGAGACGAGAGAGCCGGTCGCCAGGCGGACCGTACGCCGGGCCGGTGCAGATCTGCGCAAGGGCATCGCGTGCCTCCGAAGGACTTCGGTCGAGTCAGTTCCGGCAGCTTTTGAGCAGGAATCTGCCGATGAAATGACTTATACGCTGAAATGGCAGGTTCCATGGCTCAACAGGCTCGCGGTCCGCCGTCCGGCCGGGCTATCTCACCCGTCTGGGCGGCCTCCGCGGGCCCTTGATGCGGGCGCTGTGGCACATGGACGAGGGTCCCGGCAGTTGCCTGCCGGGACCCTCGTCCGCTCAGCGGCGAACGCGCCATGTCGCCGCTTCGCCAGCTCTCTATCGACCCTGCCGGGTCACCTTGTCGTGCGCGTGGTGCGTCACGTCCCTCGTCGACGGTGGCTCAGTACGCCGAGTTGACGTTGTCGATGGAGCCGTAGCGGTGGGCCGCGTAGTTGGCGGCGGCGGTGATGTTGGCCACCGGGTCGGTGAGCTTATCCGCGGTGCCGGCCACGTGGTAGGTGTCGAACGTGGGCTGGATCACCTGGAGCAGGCCCTTGGAGGGGATGCCGTTCTTGGCGTTGATGTCCCAGCCGTTCTCGGCGTTGGGGTTGCCGCTGGACTCCCGCATGATGTTGCGGTGCAGGCCCTCGTAGCTGCCGGGTATGCCCTTGGACTTCATGATGTCCAGGGACTGGCGGATCCAGCCGTCGAGGTTGTCGGAGTACTTCTTCGGGGTGGACGCGCGGTCGTCGGAGCGGCTGGCGGCCTGCTGGGCGGCGCGGTCCTGCTTGGCGACGGCGGTGACCTTCGCGCTGTCCGCGACGGAGGCGCGGATCGGGCGCTGGGTCGCGCTGTCGGCCTTGGCGGGCATTCCGTTGGCGTTCACCGGCTTGACCGCGGCGGGGGCGTGCGCGGCCGTGCTCGTGGCGTTGCCCGGGGCCGCGGTGACGGCCAGACCCGTGGTGGCGCCGGCGGCGGCCAGAACGGCCACGGCGACCTTGTGGGTACGGGTGATGCGGGTGATTCGGGCAGCGCGGGGCAGGGTGAAACTGGGCATGCGGGGGTGACCTCTTCCAGGTACGGGGAACGGGGAGGCGGCCATCGTTGGCGCGTTCGGACCGGAGGTTCTCGGCCGCGGTGTGCCCTTGGGGGCGGGAGGTGCGGCGCGCTCTCGGTGCGACGAGATCCATGGTTAACGGGCAACCCGACGGGTGGCAATGACCCCCTGTACTACCCCTCTTCGTGAGATGAGGCGCGATGTCCGAAATGCGGTGGTTTTAGGCCGTTGTTTATGGGGCGGGGCCGCCTCGGTGTCGACTAGTGGGCCTCGTACGTGACGTGCGTCGCGTGCCCGGGGTCACCTCCAGGGGGCCTCACGGACCCCCCTTGAACCCCTTGCGAGTTGCCTGGGTCACACCGCGAAGTGCCGTTCGCGGACCCCTACTTCGCGCCCTGTGGAGGGCCGGAAGTGTGGTCGCGGTCACGCGTCCATCGATGCGGCGGCGTCGCTGGTCCGTTCGTAGCAGCCGCCGGGCTGTCGGAAGGCGGCGGGACGGCGGGTCCCCGAGAGTGAGACCACCCACAACCGCCACTCACCGTAGGGAAGTGCTCATGCTCCGTCGCGCTACCGTCGTGCTCGCCGGCCTCGTCACCGCCGGATTCCTCGCCACCGGCGCCGCCGCCGCGGCTCCCGTCGACCATCACCGCGAACACCGCCACCACCACCAACACCGCCTCACGCCCCGGGAGCGCGAGGGGCTCCGCTTCGCCGGGCACGTCCTCGACGTCCTCTTCGGCGGCCCGTCGCGCCGTGACCACATGTACTGATACGCGACAACGGCAATGGCCCTGCCCGCGAAGTGCGGGCAGGGCCATTGCCGTTGGGGTGTGTGCGCGCCGATGCGGCGCGGGTGCCGGCCGGGAGCCGCCTGGGGCGTCCCGGCGCTAACTCATGCCTCAGTAGGCGGAGTTGACGTTGTCGATGGAGCCGTAGCGGTGGGCCGCGTAGTTGGCGGCGGCGGTGATGTTGGCCACCGGGTCGTACAGGTTATGCGGCGTGCCCTTGACGTGGTACGTGTTGAACGTGGGCTGGATCACCTGCAGCAGACCCTTGGAGGGTATGCCGTTGCGGGCGTTGATGTCCCAGTTGTTGATCGCGTACGGGTTGCCGCTGGACTCCCGCATGATGTTGCGGTGCAGGCCGTTGTAGCTGCCGGGGATGCCCTTGGACTTCATGATGTCCAGGGCCTCGCGGATCCAGCCGTCGAGGTTGTTGGTGTACTGCTTCGGCGCGGCGGCCTTCGGCGCCTGCTTGGTGATCTCCTTGCGCTCCGTGGAGCGGTTGGCGGCCTGCTGCGCGGCGTGACCCTGCTTGTCGAGCGAGGTCACCTTCAGGCCGTCCGAGACCGACGCGGTGATCGTCTGCTCCTGGGCCTTGTCCTGACCGGCGTTGTCCTTCGCGACGACCGGCAGGCCGTTGGCGCCGACCGGCTTCACGACGGAGGAGGCGCGCGCGGCGGGGGCGTCAGCGTGGCTCGGGGCCGCCGTCATGGCCAGCGCGGCAGCGCAGCTCGCGGAGGCCACCAGCGCCGCGGAGATCTTGTGCGTGCGGCTGAGGCGGACGGTACTGGGCAGGGAGAACTGGGGCATGGGCATGCGGAGGTGACCTCTTCCAGGGCTTGGTGGCGGGGGGAGATGGCCATCGGTGGCTTCTCAGGGACCGAGGGTCAGTCCCGCGCTCGCCGCTCTGGCGGAGTCCGCAGGCTCGTTCTCGGTGCTACCGGAAACATGGTTAGCGCCGGCCCGGGATGGAGGCAATGATGCCGAGTACTACCCATCTTCGTGCGTTCGGGCGAGATGTCCGCTATGGGGCTTGAAATTCCGGGACCGGGCCGCCGCGCACTCGACTAGCCCGGGTCGTACGTGACGTGCGTCGCGTGCCCGGCATCACCGCCGGAGCCCCTCAAAGACCCCTCGGAACAGGGTGGTTTGTTGTCTGGCTCACAGCCCGGCGGGGTCGGTGCGCCACCCCGGGCGACACCGACCCCGCCGCTACGCGGTCACCTGGCTACGATCCGTCGCCGCCGGGCCCGCTCCTCAAGCGCAGACCGCGTCCGCGACCGTCCCCGCACTCCCCGTGTCCACCGGGCCCACCGCCTCCAACGGCCGGTCCGTGAAGAAGCGGGCCACCAACTCCGCCACCTCATCCGGACGTTCCAGTACCACCCAGTGGTCCGCGTCCGGAATGGCCAGAAAGCGGCTGCCCGCGATTGTCGCCGCGAAGTCGCGCTGCCGGGCCGGCGAGGTCACCGTGTCGTGCTCACCACTGAAGACGAGGGTGGGGATGCCGAACAGGCCCCCCGAGAAGTCCGGGCGGTCGGTCAGCGCCCGGCGCAGCGAGTCCACCGCGTGCGGGGAGTGCAGCGCCGCCTGGAGCATCGACCGCCGCACAGAGCGGAACGCCAGCTCCCGCCGGGCGACCGGCCGGCCCTCGTCCCGGCACAGCAACCCCTCGGCCACCATCGTCGCGAAGGCGCCGGTGTCCCCCTCCGTCAGGCGCGCCGAGGCCCGCCGCCAGTGCGCCAGCTGCGCCTCGCCGATGTGCGCCGGCACCCCGCCCAGCGCGAGCCGGGCGATCCGCGCCGGAAACCGCCGGGCGCACCCGAAGGCCAGCCCCGCCCCGTAAGAGAAGCCGAAGAGGTTGATCCGGGGGACGTCGAGATCGTCGATGATCCGCAGGATCGCCGCGCACAGCACCTCGACGCTCGGCCCGGGCGGCAGCGGCTCCGCACCGCCCATCCCGGGCAGATCCGCGGTCACCACCTCCGCCACCGGCCCCAGCCGGTCGTCCATCTGCGGCCAGCCGAACATCCCCTGCAACGCGCCGCCCAGCACCACGACGGGCCCGGTGCACCGCTCCGGCCGCCGCAGCATCCGGTAGGCATACGACACCCTGCCCACCGGCAAGGAGCGGATCACTTCCTCGGACATGCTGCTTCCTTCTCGGAGAGGCTCGATGCGAACGGGCCCCCGCCCGTTTACCGGCTAGCCGCGGGTCAACACGAGCGCCGCATTGTGGCCGCCGAACCCCAGGGACGTCTTGACCGCGCAGTCGAACGCCGCCTGACGGGCCTCGGCGTGCACCACATCGACCGGGATCCTCGGGTCGGGCACCGTGAGGTTGGCGGTCGGCGGCACCAACTGCTGCTCCAACGCCAGCACGGTCAGCGCGGTCTCGATGCCGCCCGCGGCGCCGAGCGTGTGCCCGGTCATCGCCTTCGTCGACGTCACCAACGGCTGCTCGCCGAGCACCCGGCGCAACATCACCGCCTCGATCCGGTCGTTCAACACCGTCGACGTGCCATGCGCGTTCACATGCCCCACCTCGCCGGGCCGGACGTCCGCGTCCGCCAGCGCGCTGCGCAACGCCCGCTCGATGCCCTGCCCCTCCGGGTCCGGCGCCACCGCGGCGTATGCGTCGCTGGACGCTCCGTAGCCGGCGATCCGTGCGCGGACCGACGCCCGCCGGGCCTGCGCGTGCTCCGGCCGCTCCAACACCAGCAGCCCCGCGCCCTCGCCGACGACGAAACCGTCCCGGTTCACGTCGAAGGGGCGGCAGGCCGCGGTGGGGTCGTCCCGCCGGGTGGAGACCGCCTTCATCTGGCAGGCGCTGGCGATCAGCAACCTGGAGAGCACCGACTCCGCACCGCCCGCGATGGCGATGTCGCAGGCCCCGGCGCGCAGCAACTGGTGCGCGGTGCCCACCGCGACGGTCCCCGACGAACAGGCCGTCGCCACCCCCAGGCTGGGGCCGTGCGCCCCAAGGTCCATGCAGACGCTGCTGGCCGCGCTGTTGACGACGGACAGCGGGGCCAACTTGGGGGAGACCCGGCGGGCGCCGTGCCCGGCCATCGTCGCGGACTGCTGGTCGTAGAACGGCAACCCGCCGTGGGCGGAGCCGATCACCACCGCGACCCGGCTGCTGTCCCAGGTCTCCGGGTCCAGCCCGGCGTCCTCGACCGCCTCCCGGGCGGCGATCACGGCGAGTTGGGAGAAGCGGTCCATCAACCTCTGGGTGGCCACCCCGAGCAGCGCGGTGGGATCCAGATCCGCCGCCGTGTACATGAAGTCGCAGGGCAGATCGGCCAGTTCGGCCTGGTGCGTCACATTGCTGGGCACCACGTCATGGGTGACCGAGTGCCAGGTGGCCTTCGTTCCCACGCCCGCCGCGGTGACCAGTCCCAGCCCGGTCACGGCCGCGGCGAACGGCTTCTGACGGGCCGTCACGCCGCGACTTTGTCGTCGACGGCCGCCACCAACTGCCCCACGGTGTCGCGCGAGGTCAGCGACACCTCTTCGAGGTCGATGTCGAGCCGCTCCTCGATGAGCACCCGGAGCTCCTCCAGGGCGAGGGAGTCCAGCCGCAGGCTGCGCAGCGCGGTGTCCGCGGTGAGCTCGGCGCGCGCGACCCCGAACCGCTCCTCCAGCAAGGTGTTGACGACTTCTGCCGCGTTCACGTGGCGCTCCTCCGCTGCTCGTAGGCGTTGCTGCCAACCGTGTCCTGGGCGGGAATTCGCCGGTGGCTCCGGCTGGTTTGGCCACCCTTTATACGCCTTTGTGCCAGGCGCTCCCCAACCGCGGTAACTCGATGGGGTGATGGGCGCGCCGGAGTGAGGGAGAGGCCCTTTCCGGGTCGCGCGCACCGCGGGCGGCCCGCTGTCTAACGCCGCAACCGTCCGCGGGGCACGGGCTGAACGCAGATCGGTGCGGGGCGTCGTCAGCGGGCGCTCGCCGATGCCGGGTTCCTCGGGTTTCGTCAGGATTCGCCGACCGGTGCCTCGTCCAGTGCGCCGGTGACCCGTCCCAACAGGCCACGCAGGGTGCGCAGTTCCTCGACGGTGAGGCCGGTGGCGGCCAGCATCCGACGCGGGACCGGCAGCGCCCGCTCGCGCAGCTCCGTGCCGGCCCGGGTCAACCGGATGATCACCGACCGCTCGTCCTCGGGGCTGCGCTCCCGCTCCACCAGGCCCGCCGTCTCCAGGCGCTTGAGCAGCGGGGAGAGCGTCCCGGAATCCAGCCGCAGCCGCTCGCCGATGCGCTTCACCGGCTCCGGCCCGTGCTCCCACAGCACCAGCATCACCAGGTATTGCGGGTAGGTCAGCCCCAGCTCCTTGAGGGCATCCCGATAGACGCTCCCGAACGCGCGCGAGGCGGCGTGCAGGGAGAAGCAGACCTGGTGGTCCAGGCGAAGAAGCTCGGAGTCGGGGATGCCGGGGAGGTCGGTGATGGGGGGCTCGGGGGCGGGTGCGGGTGCGGGCGTGGGCCTGGTCATGGTTCCCAGGGTAAGCCCCGCAGGCGATTGAATTGTGTGCAACTTAGTTGCACACAACTCAATGACGTGTCACTGTTGGTCTTCTTCGTCTCCTCCTGAAGGGATCTCTCATGGACGCGCTCTACACCGCCGTCGCCACCGCCAACGGGCGCGAGGGCCGGGCCGTCAGCTCCGACGGCCAGCTCGACCTCGCCCTGGCCATGCCGCCGGCTCTTGGTGGCGACGGCGCCGGCACCAACCCGGAGCAGCTCTTCGCCGCCGGCTACGCGGCCTGCTTCGCCAGCGCGATGGCCAACGTCGGCCGGCAGATGAAGCTGGACACCAAGGACGTCTCGGTCACCGCCGAGGTCTCCCTCGGCAAGGACGCCACCGGCTTCGGCCTCGCCGTCGTCATGCGGGTCGAACTCCCGGACGCGCTGGCCGGCGAGACCGGCCGGCAGCTCGTCGAGGCGACGCACCAGTTCTGCCCCTACTCGAAGGCCACCCGCGGGAACATCGAGGTTGAACTGATCGTCGAGTAGCGGGTCGTGGGGGAGTGGCGGCGGCCGGGGCGGGTGGGGCGTTCGGCGTTCGGTTCGGGGCTGATGTCGGGATCAATCCGGCGAGTCGGATCAAGCAATCCATCCGGGCATTTATCCCATCTCAGTGCAACCATGGTGCATGCCCTCTCGACGGCCGACGCGCCTGCGCCAGCGACCGGAACCGCGCCACGTCCTGATGCTGATCCCGGTCGGGCTCATCGTCGGGATCTGCGTGGCCGACGTCGTCGCTCCGTCGTCCATCCACCTGGGCCCGCTCCTGGTCGCCGCCCCCGCCCTCACCGCCGCCTTCGCCGGCCCCGCTGCGACCGCCGCGATCGGCGGGCTGGCGGTCGCCGCCCAGGTGGGCATCGGCCTGGCCCGCGACGTCCTGTTCACCGAGAACCTCTTTGCGCAGATCAGCGCCCTGATCGTGGTCTCGGCGCTGGTCTTCCTCTTCACCGTCGTACGGGAACGCAACGAACGGCGGCTGTCCCGGAGCCGCTCGGTGGCCGGCGTGGCCCAACAGGTCCTGCTCCGGCCGCTGCCGGCACGCAGCGGCGACCTGGAGATCGCCTCGCTCTACCTCCCGGCCGAGGAGGAGGCAGAGATGGGCGGCGACCTGTTCGCGGCGGCCCGCACCTCGGCCAGCACCCGGCTGATCATCGGCGACGTCCGCGGCAAGGGCCTCCCGGCCTACAGCCACGCGGCCCTGATCCTCGGCGCGTTCCGCGCGGCCGCGCACCGTCAGGCGACCCTGCCCCGCCTCGCCCGGCACCTCGACGGCGCGGTGCGCTGGGACAGCAGCCAGTGGCGAACTGCCGCTACCTCGCTGGCCGATGTCGATGGTGACTCTGGTGCGGGTGCGGGTGCGGGTGCGGGTAACGGAGCTGATGTCGTCGATGGCGATGGTGGCTCTGGTGGTGATGTCGGTGGGGCGGATGGGGGTGGGGGCGCCCCTGGTGGGTCTCCTGCCGCGCCCCAGCCGGACGTTGGGCTCGACGCGGGTCCCGCCTCCGACGCCAATCTCGTCGACGAAACCTTCGCCACCGTCGCCCTCTTCGACATCCCCGACCGGCGCCCCGAACTGAGCGTCGTCAGCTGCGGCCACCCGCCCGCGCTCCTGTTGCGCGACGGTCGGGTCCACGTCCTTGATCCCCCGTGCTCCGCCCTCCCCATCGGCCTCGGCCCCCTCGCCGGGCCGCCGGACTACGAGGTCGAGACCTTCCCGCTCCACCCCGGTGACCTGCTGCTCCTCTATACGGACGGGGTGACCGAGGCGCGGAACGCCGACGGCGATTTCTATCCGTTGACCGAGCGGGCCGGCGCCTGGAGTCGGAGCAGCCCCCACCATGCGCTCCGGCGGTTGCGTGAGGAGTTGTTCGCGCACACCGGCGGTCGGTTGGCCGACGATGCGGCGGCGGTCGCGGTCCGTCGTCTGCCGAGTGGTTCGGGGCGTGCCCAGCGTCGCCGCCGTCATCGGGGTGTGGGGGATGGTGGCGCGTAGCCGGGGCGTGGTGAAGGGGGCGGGGGTTGGCGGTGGGGGCTTTGGGGAGAGGCCGGGTGTGTTGGGTGTGTTCTGCCGCTCGGTGGCGGGGTCGGCTCGGTCTGGCGCGGGTGGGCCGTGCGCATCCCCGGGCCAGTGGCCGTGGCCATGCCCGTCGAGGCTCGGCGGGCGTGTGGGTCGGCGCGCGGCGGGTGGGCAGGCCGGGATCGGGCGAGTGGGGCGGCCGGAGGGTGGGGGCGGCGATCACCGCGCAGCCTCTTCGGGCGTGGCGTGTGGCCCCTGTCTCTGAGCATGAAGTCCGTCACGCCCGAGGGGCCCGGCGTGCCGCTCCACCCCGAGATATCGGGCTTCCTGCGCCCCTCCGAGGTTGCAACCGGAGGGGCCATCCGACTGACGCTTCCTCAAGCCTGTCCTGCTTGCTACACACGTCCGATCGGGGTTACTCGCCCGAATCGTCCGCAAGTGGCACAGGAAGCGCAGCATGACCGAGCCCATCAGCCCCACCGGCCCCGGAGCCGACATATCCCACGTCACCGGGATCTCCGCCGACGGCGCCAGCGGAAACTTCGAGTTCGACCTCGCCGGCCACGAGGCCCGGCGGCGGGCCGAGGTGCTGGCCGCCCTCGGGGACACCTGGGACCCCGCCGCGGCGCTGGCCGACGAGACAGCGGCCCAGCGACTCCTCTACTCCGGCCTCGACGCCGACCAACAGGCCACCTACGCCATGCTCGTTGCCGCCGGAGTGCTGCCGGCCGCCGGCCGGGACTGAGCATGCTGCCGCTCGACCCCACCGCCGACATCGGCCGCCGCGCCTGGGTCCCGTGCCCTCGCTGCCAGGACCACCAGGACTGCCGGACCTGCAACGACGGGCGCACCTGCGGCGACCACTGGCGCTACCTGCTGTCCAACAAGGGCAGCCTGCTGCACCTCCAGTGCCCCAACTGCGCCCACCTCTGGGCCTGGGACTCCGGCTTCGGCGCCGGCACCCGTCGCTGACACACACCCCTGATGTAGGGGCTCGCCGCTGGGTGCTGGCCTCCCCACACTAGACAGCGCCCCGCCTTGCCTCCTCGTGTGCCACCTCCAACGCCCGCTCCGCCGGAACGGCGCGATCCGGTCGTACGCCCACCCCCTCCCAGTTGGTCCCCGTCACCGCGCTCACCGTCCGCGCGGTCGGCACCGTGACCGTGATGTGCTCGGTCACCGGATGCCGATCGGTCGGGTGCGCGCCACCCCGGGTGGTCTCGCCGACGGCCACCGCCCGCCCGTGCGCCTGAAGGGTGTACGCCACGTCCTCACCGCCGGAGAACGTCGTCGCGCTGGTCAGCGCGTACACCGGGCGGTCGAGGTAGCGGGGCGCCGGCAGATGCGACGCCGTCCAGTACTGCCGGGTGGAGTCGGTGGCCCGCGCGTAGATGTCGTTCAGGTGTACCTGGTCGTCGGGGAAGAAGTAGCTGCACCACAGGGCCGCGCCCTCGGGCGAGCCCCCGCGGCACCCCCGCAGGTCGAGCACGAGCGCACGGGTGTTGGCGACCAGTTCCATCGCCGCGCCGATCGCCCGGCCGCCCTCGCCGGCATCCGCGATCCGCCGGATGTCTATCCGCCCTATGTTCCCGTCGAGTTGCTCCACGGCGCGGATGCCCTGGTTCTCGGCCCGCAGCAACGCGAGGAAGGCAGCCCGTCCCGCGTCGTCGTCCTCCGGTGCTATGGACTGCGGCTCATCCCGCCACAGCAACCTGAGGTGCCTGTCCGGGCAGACCTCCTGGAGGTGCGCCGTCACCGCCGCACACAGCCCCGGCCCGTCCAGCGCGTCGTACTCGCCCGCCGCCAGCCAACTCCGTATGGCCGTCTCAATCGTCGCCGCCCGCTCCGGGAACACATACCCCGCCACGATCCGGTCGAGCGCCACCCCGACGACCCGCGCATTCCGCAGAGCGTCCACCGCCCCGGGGCCCTGTGCCCGCTCCTTCTTCCGTTGTCCCTCCGCCTGTTCCGCCTGTTTCGCTTTCTCCTCCGTCACCTTCACATCCGCCCCCGCGTCTCGTCGCACGGTCATCGACTCGTTCCCCTCTCCGGCCGACCCATGGTGGGCCGGATAACGGCCGGTGGGCTCAGGCGTCGGCCGCCTTGTACACCGCCCCTATGCCCTCTCCCTCTCCCTAATCCCGCTTTCCCTGCAGCCCTGCCCGTACGGCGCTAGCGTGCACACGACATACGCGACAGACGCGACGCACAGGCACGACATGCACGTTTCTCACGCCACGCGACACACGGCACTCATGGCACTCACGACACTCACGTGAGGAACGAACATCCCCCCGACGGGGCTCAATTGCATACCTCCCATTCGTCACCCGCCCCTGCCTCCCACCCCGCCTCCCGCCCCCTCCCGACGAGTTGAGCCGTCCATGGAACCGCGCACCGCACAGCGCGCACGATCGCTTTGGCTGGCGACCGAACCGCTGCACGCGGTCTGCTACTTCGACGACAACTGCCGGTCACTGGGCAAGGCCCTCGGCCTCAAGGGCTTCTGGATGGGCTACTTCGCCACCCGTACCGCGCCCCTCGGCGCCGTCGCCCCCGCGGTCGCCACTTCCGTACTCGGGGTGTTCGCCCCGAGCATGGTGGCCCGCGCACTGCCCGCCGCCTGGGACATCGTCAGCCCCGACCGCCTCCTCGACGAACGCGGCGCCCGTGCCGCCCGAGCGCTCCGCACCCTCGACCCGGGTCTGGACCGGTCCGCCATCGCGCTCCTGCCCCGCCTCCAGGCGCTCGTTGACGACGCTCCCGACACCGCACGTCCGCTCTTCGCCGGCAACCGCGCGCTGCGCGACCAGGCCGACCCCGTGGAGCGGCTGTGGCAACTGACCACCACACTCCGGGAGTTCCGGGGCGATGCGCACCTGGCCGTGCTCGCCGACCGGGAGTTGGATGCCTGTGAGGCGCTGGTGTTGGCCGCCGCCACCGGGCGCGTGCCACGGGACACGATGCGGGTGGACCGTGGCTGGACCGAAGAGGAATGGGCCGCCGCCACGGACCGCCTGCGCGCCCGGAACCTCGTCGATGCCCACGGCGACGCCACCGCCCTCGGCCACAGCGAACGCACCCGCATCGAGGAGGACACCGACCGCCTGGCCGCCCGCCTGCTCCGCCCCCTCCCGCCGGCGGAGAGCGATCACCTTCTGGAGCTGCTGACCCCCATCGCCCGCCGCGTCCTCGCCGCGGACCTGCTGCCGTTCCCCAACCCCATCGGGCTGCCGCGCCCGGACGCGCCGTAGCGGCGCCCCGCCCTGCGTCACCGCCACGCACTGCCGCTTGCCACCGGAACATCCGATATCCCCCTTCGCTCGTCGGTACGACCGCTTCGAGCCGCCGACCTCGCACGATCCGACTGATTCCGAAGGTAACTCCCCGCACTGACAATCGACTTCCGGCGGCGCCGCGGCCCCGCTGAAGGACGAGGTGATTGTCAGCTGGGCTACGACGTGATTGTCATCTGGTGGTTCGATGGGTGCTTTGGAGTGCTTTGCGGCGACAGATCGGATCACCTCCGACGGAAGCGACGTTGTCTGAGTATGGATCCGAGAGAATTGTGGGACCGCAACGCCGTACTGGCAGAAGCGTTCTGTCTTGGAGACGAACGTGTCCGGGAAGCGCAGGCCAGACTTGACGAGGCGCAGGCCGATCGCTCTCGCGTGCTGGCGGCATTCGCGGTCACGGTGGGCAGTACGGGCGCGGTGGCCGGGCTGTTCGGGCTCAACGAACGGGAAGTCCGGGTCGCCCGGCGCACGGTGGGCAAGGACGACGCCCGAGCCGTCGCCGAGGAACTGCTGTCCACCGTCCGTACGCCGCCCAAGGAACCGGAGGAGCCCGCCCCGGCGC
The DNA here is from genome assembly GCF_042798755.1 of Streptomyces sp. NPDC057743. Lineage (NCBI taxonomy): Bacteria > Bacillati > Actinomycetota > Actinomycetes > Kitasatosporales > Streptomycetaceae > Streptomyces > Streptomyces sp. NPDC057743. The sequence continues at coordinate 66,911 of NZ_JBHVJX010000023.1, read as the reverse complement.
CCGACTACTCCGCGGACTACGCGGCCGCGGCCTCCGCCCAGCAGGCGTACGCCGCACCGGCGCAGCCGACCGGCAACCGCCAGGCCGCTGCGCCCCCCGGTTTCGCCACGGACCAGAACTGGTCACCCGCCATGGACGCGGTCCTGATTGGAAGTTGGCAGACCGGAGTGGACCTGCGCGAACTGGCCGCCGAATTCGGCCTGGACCTGTCCCGCCTGATGGCGCGCGCCCAGCAGCTCTCCGCCCAGGGCCGGTTCTACCCCGGGCCCACCGAGACCCATGCGGGGCGTCACCGTCGCGGCCCCGGCGAGGTGCAGGACAGCGAATACACCATCCCCGCCCAGCAGACGACGTCCTGGAACACGGCGCCGGCCGCCCACCACATGACGTCCGCCGCCTGGCAGACGGGCGCGATGCCCTACACCGAACCCGTTACCGATGTCACCGCCCTCGCCTCCGAATGGGACAGCGCCCTCGCCCCCTGGGGCAACCTCACCCCGGCCGCCCACGAGGAGCCCGCGCCCGCGCACCAGCCCTGGGCCCAGTACCACCTCAGTTCCTAGCGTCACCGGACACGAAATCAGTTGTCATGTGACCTCTCAATGACTAATTCCGTGAGATACCTAGCCTGAATATTGTGAAGTCGTTACTCTGACGGGCAGTTCCGCTGGGCTGCCCGGTCGTGCGCGCAGCCCCGAGCAGACCGGCAGAGAGCGCAGACAGCCATGACCTCGTCCGTACCCGCCCAGAGCCGCACCCTGGCCGAAACCGATCGCACCCGGCACCGTCGACTCCGCGAACAGGGCAGCCTCGACCGCGCCGAACTCGACGCCATCCTGGCCGCCGGCTTCGTCTGCCACCTCGGAGTGAACATCGACGGCAGCGTGCGGGTGGTCCCCACCGTCTACGGCTCGGACGGCGCCACCCTCTACTTCCACGGCTCGGTCGCCAGCCGCAGCCTGGTGGCCTCCCCGGGAGCGGAGGTCTGCGTGACCGTCACCCACGTAGACGGCCTGGTGCTGGCCCGTTCGGTCTTCGAACACGGCGTGAACTACCGCAGCGCGATGATCTACGGAGTGCCCCGACTGATCACCGACGACGAGGAGAAGCTGGCCGGCCTGCGCCGCCTCACCGAGCAGTCCGCACCCGGCCAGTGGCAGTACGCCCGCCGCCCCAACCGCAAGGAACTCGCCGCCACGGCCCTGCTCGCCCTCCCGCTCGACGAGGCATCGGTCAAGATCCGGACCGGCGCTCCCGACGACGGCGACGGCCCCGACGCCCAACTGGGCCTGTGGGCGGGCGTCCTCCCGCTCCGCACCACCTGGGAAGCGCCCCAACCGGATCCCGCCCTGGGGCCGGAGATTGCCGTGCCCCCGCACATCGCCGTACGGGCGGGTACGGCTGCGTTGTAAGGGCGGTGGCGGTGGCGTGACGGCCGCCCATGGGGCTGGCTATGGGCCGGCTCCGGGGGACGGGCGACGAACTGTGGAGTCGGAACTCGACCCGGACGTGCGCCAGTCAGGGCGTGCGGTGCGGCAGCCAGGGCGTGGGAGTCGCGGTCAGGCACGGCACGGGAGGCCGCAACCGCCCGCGCCCGTCGGTCAGTTCCCCCGCAGGGCCTTGCGCTTGTGCCAGGCGACGACCAGCGCGGCCAGGCCGCTGACCGCGATGAAGCCCATGGCCAGGAGGAACGCCGGCGACGTGGGCGTCGACGCCCGGGCGCCCGCGACCGCGTAGGCCGCCGTATTGGGGACGCTGCCCACCGCCGTGGCCAGGAGGTACGGGCCCCAGCGCATCCGGGAGACGGCCGCCGAGTAGTTCATGGCCGCGAACGGCAGTCCGGGCATGAGCCGGATCGCCAGGATCGAGCGGAAGGCGTGCTCGCTCAACTGCCGGTCGGCGGCGGTCAGCCAGCGATGCCGCAGCAGCGGCCGCAGCGCCTCCTGCCCGAGCAGCCGCCCGAGCCCGAACGCCAGCCCGGCGCCGAGCACCGTACCGGCCAACGCGGTCACCAGCCCCGCCTGGCTACCGAAGAGCGCCCCCGCGACCAGGTTGAGGACCGGCCGTGGAACGAAGGCGGTGGTGCACACCCCGTAGGCCAGCGTGAAGACCACCAGGGCCGCCGGGCCCGACAGTTGCGCCGACCAACCGCCGGCCAGTAGGCGCTGCGGATGCAGCAGCAGCATCGTGGACGCGGCGGCAGCCAGGAGGGCCAACAGCAGGGCCAGGCGTGACCGGGGGGAGAGCAGCACGCGCGTGCAGCGCGCGGCGAGCCCGTCGGGCGGTGCGGCGGGGGCAGGCATCCCGGGAGCGTAACCGACGAGAGTGACGCGCGGCCGGAATCCGGGCCGCTGGGGCGTGAACTGGGCGATCCGGCGCCGGGGGGATGCACCGACCGCGGCCTGGTGCTGTGAGACTGGCGCCCGCTCACCGGGCCGGGGGCCGTGTCCCGGTACCGGGGCCCAGATCCGCGCGCACCGTAAATGGTTCGACGCCGGCCCCGCGCCCCGGCACCATATGACGCATGCTCCGGCACGCCTTCCTCCCGATGCCGTCCGCGGTGGCCGTCGCCACCATGGACGCGCCGAAGGCTGCCACCGGATTCCTCGCCGCGGCCCCGGCGATCGACGGCACCGCACCCACCGCCGTCGTCACCGGCACGGCAGCCCTCGCGCTCGCCGCCGCACCCGTCACCGCACCCGTGCCCGCCGCCGCAGCCCTGCCCGCTGCCGCCGCGAAGCACGGCACGCGAAGCTGACCCTCTCCGGATCGTCCGGCGGACCCCGTAGGGGGAGGGTCGGAGCGGGCCAGGGGTCCCCACGGCGCCAAGTCGCCGTCAACACCGCACTCTTGCGAGGAAACCCCATGCCCAAGACGGCATATGTCCGGACCAAGCCGCACCTCAACATCGGCACCATGGGCCACGTCGACCACGGCAAGACCACGCTCACCGCCGCCATCACCAAGGTCCTCAGCGACCGGGGCACCGGCACCTTCGTCCCGTTCGACCGCATCGACCGGGCCCCGGAGGAGGCCGCCCGCGGCATCACCATCAACATCTCGCACGTCGAGTACGAGACCGACACCCGGCACTACGCCCATGTCGACATGCCCGGCCACGCCGACTTCATCAAGAACATGGTCACCGGCGCGACCCAACTGGACGGCGCGATCCTCGTCGTCTCCGCGCTCGACGGGATCATGCCGCAGACCGCCGAACACGTCCTGCTGGCCAAGCAAGTTGGCGTACGGCACCTCGTCGTCGCGCTCAACAAGGCAGACGCGGGCGACCCCGAACTCACCGACCTGGTGGAGTTGGAGGCGCGCGAACTCCTCACCGCGCACGGCTACGACGGCGAACACCTCCCCGTCGTACGGGTCTCCGGCCTCCGCGCCCTGGAGGGCGACCCGCGGTGGACGGACGCCATCGGCGCCCTACTGGACGCCGTAGACACCTACGTCCCGGTACCCGACCGCTACGTGGACGCCCCGTTCCTCCTCTCCGTGGAGAACGTGCTCACCATCACCGGGCGCGGCACCGTCGTCACCGGAGCCGTCGAGCGCGGCACGGTGCGCTGCGGCGACCAGGTCGCCGTGCTGGGCGGCGAGACGGTGCACACCGTCGTCACCGGGGTGGAGACCTTCGGCAAGCCCATGGAGACCGCCCAGGCCGGGGACAACGTCGCGCTGCTGCTGCGCGGGCTGCACCGCGCGCAGGTACGCCGCGGGAACGTGGTCGCCGCCCCAGGCAGCGTCACCCCTCGACGCCGTTTCACGGCCGAGGTGTACGTCCTCTCCACCGAGGAGGGCGGCCGCCGCACCCCGCTGTCCACCGGCTACCGGCCGCAGTTCTACCTCCGCACCGCGGACCTGCCCGGCGTCGTCGACCTCGGCGAACGGGCCGTCGCCCGCCCCGGCGAGACGGTGACCGCAACGATCGAACTGGGCCGCGCCGTCCCCCTGGAGCCCGGCCTGGGCTTCGCCATACGGGAGGGCGGCCGCACCATTGGAGCGGGCACGGTGCGCACGGTCGAGGAGTAGGCGCACGGGGAGTTAGGCGCCCAGGGAGTAGCCGCACGGTGCCAACGGGGCCTGCCTGTAACGGGGTCTGCTAACGGGGCCTGCCTGTAACGGGGTCTGCTCGGCCAACCAGGCCGGGCAGGCCCTCTGTTCACGTCGAGGGCGCGCCTCTACGATCCCGCCGGGGCCGGGGCCGGGGCCGGGGCCGGGGCCGGGGCCGCGGTTCGCGCCTCGACGCTCCTGCCAGGCGCTGCCCGCAAGTTGTACAGAGCCGCTGCACAACGCGGCTGCACATGGCGGCTACACAGAGCGGCTGCAAGACGAAGAAGCTGCGAGGAGAGGAAGAGCAGTTGCAAGGCAAAGCAGCTGTAGGGCAGAGAAGTTGCGAGGCAAAGTAACTGCGCGAGGAAGCTGCACAACGGCGAAAGGGCAACGCATGTCGCGGCGAACGGCGCTGGTCCTCGGCGGCGGAGGGCTCACCGGCATCGGTTGGGAGGTCGGCATGCTGGCCGGACTCGCCGAGGCGGGAGCCGACCTCTCCGACGCCGACGTCATCATCGGCACCTCCGCCGGATCGATCGTCGGGGCGCAACTCGCCTCCGACCGCTACCCGTTGGAGGAGCTGTACCGGCGCCAACTGACCGCACCCAACGGGCGGTCGGTCACCGCCCGTATGGGCCCGGCGACCTTCGCGCGCTTCGCGGCCACCGCGCTGCGTTCCCGTGACGCGGTGTCGTTCGGCGCCCGGATGGGGCGGCTCGCGCTGGCGGCGCGCACCGTGCCCGAGGCGGATCACCGCGCGGCCATCGCCCGCACCCTCGGCGTGGACGGCTGGCCCGACGGGCGGCTACGGGTCACGGCGGTGGACTCGTTGACGGGAGAGCGGACCGCGTTCGACGGTACGGGCGGGGTCCCGCTCCTCGACGCGGTGAGCGCAAGCTGCGCGGTGCCGGGCGTCTATCCGCCGGTCACGATCGACGGGAGGCGGTGGGTGGACGGCGGCGTGCACTCCAGCGCCAACGCGGACCTGGCCGCGGGCTACGACCGGGTCGTGGTCATCGCCCCGATCGCCGTCGGTGGCGGACCGGTCGCCGCGCCGCGCACCCAGGGCTCCCGTTTGGCGAGACGGGGCGCCCAGGTCTGCGTCATCACCCCGGACCGTTCCTCCAGAACGGCCTTCGGACGCAACGTCCTGGACCCGGCCAAACGCCCCGACGCCGCCCGCGCGGGCCACCGCCAGTCGACCCTCCACGCCGAGGAGGTCCGCGCCCTCTGGACTACCGCCTGACTCACCGCTCTCTCATGCCCCATCTGCGCCCTGCTCCCTCGGATTCCCCTGATTCTCCGCTGGATTTCCCTCTGGTTGCTGGTTGCTGGCTGCGCTGACTTCCGGTTTCTTCTTGCTCCCTCTCGCTCCTTCTCGCGTCTCCCGCGCCCCGCTGCTCCTCTCCGCCCCCCTGCTTCCCCTTGATCTCTCCCGCCCCTGCCGATCTCTCCCATCTTGATGCGCCCGGCCGCCCCAGCTGTCTTACTTACCTCACCTGTCCCACCCGCCCCATTCACCTAGCCTGTTGCGACCGCGCTCAGACGTCCCGGCCGCCCAGCCCCACCCGCCCGTCACAATGGCAGGGTGCACAACGAACCAACGGCCGCTGACGCGCCGGATGTCCAGGAGCCCGGCATCCCGGCAGCGCACCAGGCCGCCCCGGGGTCGGAAGCCACCTCAACCGCCTCAACCACCTCGACTTCCTCGGCTTCCTCCACCGCCTCACCCCCCTCCACGACGACCGCCTCCCCCCTCACGACCGCCTCGACCGAGGACCCGATCCCGGTCACCCGTGCCGTCGACCACGGCACCGCCAAGCTCCTCCCCGACGTCGACCGCCCCCGCGCTTGGCTGCTCACGGTGGACGGCGCACCGCAGTCGTACGTGGACCTCGACGAACCGACCCACCTGGAGTTCGAGTACGTCCGCAGGCTCGCGCACGTCCTGGACGAGGCCGCGCCTCCGGGCGAGCCGCTGGACGTGCTGCACTTGGGCGGCGGCGCGTTGACCCTGCCCCGCTACCTCGCCGTGACCCGTCCGCACTCCAGGCAGGACGTGGTCGACGCGGACCGAGGCTTGCTCGCCCTGGTGGCGGAGCACCTCCCGCTGCCGAACGGCTCCGGGGTCCGGCTGCACGCCCAGGACGCCCGAGAGGCGCTGGAGGCGGCGTCGGAGGGCAGCGTCGACGTGATCGTCGCGGACGTCTTCAGCGGTTCGCGCGTGCCCGCCCAACTGACCTCCGTCGAGTACGCGACGGCCGCCGCCCGTGCCCTACGCCCCCGCGGTTGCTACGCCGCGAACCTCGCCGACAGCGCGCCGTTCGATTTCCTCCGCCGCCAACTCGCCAATTTCGCGGCGGTGTTCGCGCACTTGGCGTTGATCGCCGAGCCGTCGGTGCTGCGCGGCCGTCGCTTCGGCAACGCCGTACTGCTCGCCTCCCAGGCTCAGTTGCCCGTCGCGGGGCTGGCTCGACGGGCGGCGGCCGATGCCTTTCCCGCCCGGGTTGAGCACGGTGCGGCGCTTCGGCGCTTGATCGGCGATGCCCGCACGGTGCCCGATACCGAAGCGCTGCCGTCTCCCGTACCGCCGGAGGGCACGTTCAGTGTCGGCTGAGCGGTTGGCAGTGGAGGAAATCGAGTTGACGGATGCCCGGTGTCGCCAATGCCTGGTGTTGCCAGCTGCCTGCCGAGCTCCCGTCGCGCCTCCTCCGTCTGGTGCCCCCGGCGTGCCCCGTTGGCTGTTGCGTCCCGTTGGCTGAGGCGGGCCTGGGGCCGCAGAAAGCCGGCGCGGCCTGGTGAGCAGGGCCTTGGGTACCGTGCGGCTTGGGTACCGTGCGGGCGGTTGGAGCGCGGCTGCTTGCTCGGTTCCTTGGTCGGAAGGTCGGGCTTGCTCTGCGTTTCGCCTCGTTTCGCCTCGCGCTTTCGCCTTGTGTGACAACTCGCCTCCGCGGTCCTTGTCTCCGGTCCTTGTCTCCGTGGTGCCTCCCTTGCCTCCCTTCCTCTTTTACGGCAACGATTACGGAGAGTGATTAGTTCCCCGCGTTGTGTTGGGGCCTTGAGCTGGTGCTTTGGGTGGGGTTGTTGGGCGTGCGGCTGGTGGGAGGTTCTGGTTGGTGTGGGGGATGGGGAGTGGTGGTTGGGTGGCGGGTGAGGTGGCGGACGTCGGGGATGAAGAGGACGGCGGTTGTGAGGAGGATGATCAGGGCGGCGCAGGACCACAGGGCGGCGGGGCGGCCGATCAGGTCCTGGGTCGGGCCGGCCAGCGAGGTGGCGATCGGGGCCATCGCCAGGGAGCCGAGCCAGTCGTACGAGGAGACGCGGGAGAACTTCTCCTCGGGGATCTCCTGGTGGAGGGCCACCATCCAGGACACCGCGAAGATCTCGATCGAGATCCCGGTGCAGAACATGATCGGGGGGAGCCAGCCGGCCGGTACCGGGATGGCGAGCGCGGCGGCCGGCAGGGCGAACGGGAAGACGCCGAGCGTGCCTGTCAGGAGGATGCGGCGCGGTTTGAGGCGCGTCATCAGGAGGGCGCCGGCGGCGGTGCCCGCGCCGAAGGCGGCCAGCGCCAGGCCCCAGGGGCCGGCGCCGCCCAGGTGTTCCTTGGCCACCAGTGGCCCGTAGACCGAGTGCACCGTGATCATCACGGCGTTGACGACGGAGAACTGCACCACGATCGCCCAGAGCCACGACCGGGACACGACCTCCCGCCAGCCGTCCCGCAGGTCGTCGAGTATTCCGCCGCCCGCGGCCCGCTTCGGGATGCCGCTGACGTCGAGGAACGCGCGTAGCGCCCCGGCGGCGGCGAAGGCGACGGAGTCCGCCGCCAGCACCCACCCCGGGCCGACGGCGGCCACCAGGGCGCCGCCGAGGGCGGAACCGCCGATGGCCGCGCCGTTCGCGCCGATCCGGAACACCGCGAAGGCGCGGCCGGCCTGTTCGCCGGGGACGCTGGCGAGCACCATGCCCTCGGAGGCCGGCGCGAAGAACGCCTGCCCGGTGCCGCCGAGCGCTGCCAGCAGCGCCATCTCCCACAGGTGCGCCGTCCCCGAGAGGATGACCAGCGCGAACGCGCCCTGGGAAACGCAGTTGACGCTGTTCGCCGCGACCATCACGCGGTGCCGCGGGAGCCGGTCGGCGACCGCACCCCCGATCAGCAGGAACAGGATGAGCGGGACCGTGCGGGCGGCGGCGACCAGTCCGACGTCGGCCGCGGAGCCGCCCGCGTCGAGGACCGCGAACGAGGTGGCGATCATCGCTCCGTTGTTGCCGAGGCCGGCGATCACCGTGGCGGCGCTCAGCAGGACAAAGTTGCGACCTGCCCACGAGGGTCGGGCCGCCGCCATCAGGAACGGGTCTTTCGGGCCGGCACCCGGTGGGAGGGGCTTGTCCTGAAGGGCGGGGGAGGGAGGGGCTGAGGAGCGGGCTGGGGGTGAAGCGGCGTTTGGTGTGGGGTTTGGTGTGGTCGGTGGGTGTGGTTGGCGGGCCCCCGTAGCGTCATGGGCGTTGACGATATGGGGAGTTGGGGAGGGGGGACAGCTGGTTTTCGGCAGGAGGGCGGGGGTGGGGCAGGGGGGCGGTGGGCGTGGCGGTGTGGGGCTTCCCAGCTAAGCTACCGGTAGGTAACATGGCGGCCATGTCCTCAGACTCCCTGCCGTCGATCGGCGACATGATGGCGGCATCCGTGCCGATGGTCCGCACCCTGAACCTGGAGTTCACGGAGACCACCGCCGAGCGCGCCGTGGTCCGCATGCCCGACCAGCCCGACTTCCACAATCACGTCCAGGGGCCGCACGCCGGCGCCATGTTCACGCTCGCCGAGTCGGCGAGCGGCGCGATCGTGATGACGGCCTTCGGCGATCAGCTGGGCCGTGCGGTCCCGTTGGCCGTGGGCGCGGAGATCGGCTACAAGAAGCTGGCCATGGGGGCGATCACCGCCACCGCCCGGCTGGGGCGTCCGATAGCCGAGGTGATCGCCGAGCTGGACGCCGGCGAGCGCCCGGAGTTCCCGGTGCAGGTCGAGATCACCCGCGACAAGGACGGTGCGGTCACCGGCGAGATGACGATCGTGTGGACGCTGCGCCCCAACGACCCCGGCAAGTGACCGTAAGCGGCAAGTGAGCGTGAGCGACGAGTGAGCGTGAACGAGTCGCGCGACTCCGCTGAGTGAAGCGCAACGGCCCCAAGTGCGCGGTGAGCGGCCCCCGTTCCGCGGGTGACCTGCGGTTTCGTGAGGAACCGGTGGCCCGGCCCGGTCCGTTCTCACCGGGTGCATCCGGAACGCACCTGCGTGCGATCGGAATCGTGGTCCGGGTGGCTCGATCGAGTACGCTTCCCGGACGCGCTGGTACAGCGCGTCAGGGGAAACGACCGATCGGTGCCCACGGCGCCGACACCGGCCCACGGGGGCCCTACACCAGCGGAGGAATCGGCCTTGCACATCCAGGAGTGGCTGGCGACGGTACCCGCCGTGAGCGTTTACCTCCTCGTGGGGTTGGTGATCGGGCTGGAGAGCCTGGGCATTCCGCTCCCGGGCGAGATCGTCCTCGTCAGCGCCTCGATCCTGGCTGCGACCCAGGACCACATCAACCCTTACGTGCTGGGCGCCTGCGCCACGGCGGGTGCGATCGTCGGTGACTCCATCGGTTACCTGATCGGCCGCAAGGGCGGTCAGCCGCTGCTGGACTGGGCCGGCCGGAAGTTCCCCAAGCACTTCGGGCCGGACCATGTCGCCATGGCCGAGGAGAAGTTCGACCGGTGGGGCATGTGGGCGGTCTTCTTCGGCCGCTTCATCGCGCTGCTGCGGATCTTCGCCGGGCCGCTGGCGGGCGTGCTGAGGATGCCGTACTGGAAGTTCCTGATCGCCAACGTCCTCGGCGGCGTCATCTGGGCCGGTGGTACCACCGCGCTGATCTACACCGTCGGCCTGGTCGCCGAGCCCTGGCTCAAGCGCTTCTCGCTGTGGGGGCTGGCCGCCGCGGTGCTCTTCGGCGTCGGGTCGTTCCTGCTGATGAAGTACCGGGCGAAGAAGGCCGCGGCGAAGCGCGAGGCGGCCCAGGCGGCGAAGTCGCCGGTGGCCGCGTCCCCGGTCGACTGAGTCCACGGCCCGCGGCCGACGACGAACGAACGGTCCGGACGTCCTGTGTGAACAGGGCCTCCGGACCGTTTCGTTGTGCAGCCGTGCAGCCGTGCAGCCGTGCAGCCGTGCAGCCGTGCAGCCGTGTCGTCAGGGCATCAGCCAGGTGTCCGGTCCGCCGGCGCGCCACTCGATGAGGCCGGTGTCGTCCCAGCCGAAGCGGGTGGTGGGGAAGCCGGCCCGGCGCAGGATCGCGGCCACGTCGCCGGGGCGCCGTGCGCGGCCGAGGTCCTGTCCGTGCAGCGTGACGCGGCGGCCGCCGGTGGACGGCGGATGCACGATGACGGGGGCGCGCTGCATGCGTCCAGGATGCGACGGGCTCGGTGGCCGCGCATCCTGACCGGAGTTGTCGCGTCACGTACGGTGCGGAGGAGTCGGGGGTCCGAGCCGATGTGACCCGGATGTCTTCACGGGCCCGTGCGCAGGCGGGAGAAGAACGGTTGGCGGTGGGGGCCGGCGGTGCCGCGGCGCCACCAGCGGGGCTCGGTGGTGCCGGGTGGGCGGTGTGACGTGCCGGTGCCAGGGCCGTGGCGCAGGCCGGCGAGCAGGGTGCGGGCGCCCGCGATGAACAGCGGGTCGCCGATCAACTTCTTGGCTACCAGGGCCTTGCGGCAGGCCCGGAGGGCGGCGGTCGGGTCGCCGTGGGCGCGTTCGATGAGCGCGTGGGCGTAGAGGACCGTGGAGTGGAGCCAGAAGTCGCTGTCGGCGTGGCGGGTTTCCCAGGCGCGGCGGGCCGCGGCTTTGGCCCGGGCGGCGTCGAGCGGGGCGAGCGCGATGGCGAGCAGGGCCCAGCTGTGGGCGGGGCCGGGGCCGAACCACGGGTCGCGGGAGGCGTGTTGGGCGGCCTCCTCCAGGCAGGCCACGGCGGTGGCGGTGTCCTCGCGGTAGAGCGCCAGCACCGCGTGGGCGTGGGCGATCCGGGCCAGGCCGTCGGCGTCGGCGTGCATCACGGCCGCGGTCCAGGCCCGGGCGAGCAGGGTTTCGGCGGCGTCGGGGGCGTTCTCCTGGGCGGCGAGGTAGCCGGCGAGCCAGAGGGCGCGGGCCCGTAGTGCGGTGTCCTCCGGGGCGAGCAGGAGGAGGTGGTCCAGGTGGGCGCGGCCCTCGTGGCGGTAGCCGCAGGCGGCCCATTGGAACCATAGGGAGACCGCGATCTCCAGGGCGCCGAGGGCGTCTTCGGCGTCCAGTGGGGGGCGGGTCAGCGCCGCGTCGAAGTGGTGCCGTTCGTCCTCGACGAGGCGGACCGCGAGTTGCTGGCCGGTGCCCTGCCAGGTGATCTGGGCCTCGGCCGCGAGCGCCGCGCACGCCTGGCGGAACCGGCGCAGCGCCCCTGCCTCGTCGCCCGTCCCGCACAGTCGGGCCCGGCCGAACTCCCGGGCGCCGCGCGGCAGTCGGTAGCGGGGCGGCAGTGCGGCGCCGGTGTCGGGGGCGGTTTTGGCGTCCCGTACGCGTTCGAGGACGGAGGCGGTGCACAGCCGCTCCAGGGCGCCGTCGACGGCGGCTGAAGGAACGTCACTGCTGGCGCAGACGCACCCCGCCAACCAGGGGTCGAAGTCCCCGGGGAGCACCGAGAGTCGGGCCCAGATGCGGCGGTCCAGAGGGGAGCACAGGGCGTAGCCGGCGGCGTGCGCGGCGTGGAGGGAGGTGTGGCGGACGGTGCGGGAGGGGCCCGAGTAGTGCAGTGAGCCCTCCGTTTTGAGGCGGGAGGCCAGTTGGGGCAGCGTCATGCGGTCCAACTGGCGGGCGGCCAGCCCGATCGCGAGCGGGCAACCCTCCAGCGCCCGGCAGATGGTGACCAGCAACTCCGGGGCGGCCGGGCCGGTATGGGACGCCAGGAGCTCGACGGCCGGGCCGGCGTCGCCCTCGCCCACCGTCACCGGGAGCGGGGCGAGCGCGATGACGCGTTCCGAGGGCAGTCCCAGGGGGCGGCGGGCCGTCGCCACGATGCGCAGCGCCGGCGCGGCCCGCAGCAGTCGACGGGCCAGGGCCGCGCAGGCGTCCACCAGCGGGTCGCAGTCGTCGAGGAGGACGATCGCCCGGTGGGCGTCGCAGTGGGTGGCGAGCTCTTCGGGGGTGGACCGGGGGGCGAGGCCGGCCGCGTCGAGCAGGGCGCCGAGGAGGCCGTCCGCCGCCAACCCCTCCCAGCAGGTGATCCGGACGACGGTGTCCGGGCGGCCGGCGGTGCGTTCTTCGAGGACGGCCCGGGCCAGCAGGCTCTTGCCGACGCCGGCCGGTCCGGTGAGCGTGATCGGCGCGGCCCCGTCCAGCAGCCCGGCCAGCTGCTCGTGCTCGGCTGCCCGGCCCACTACGCCGGGCAGCGGCCCGTGTTCGGCCCACGCGGTCATCGGTCATCCCCAACCACGGCACTGCGCCGCGCACTTACCTAGGAGCGACCCACGATGCCAGAACCGACCGTCGGGTAAACAGCGGGTGGGCTGCACCGTTAGGGGGAAACGCGTGCGGTGCGCTTGACGCGGCGGGTTCGTCTTCCTGGTGACACGGAACGGTAAACCCCAGGTCACGATGGACGGGGTCGGCGTCGGGTGGCGGACCGGGCGCTCTTAAAGTGGTGCCTTTCGACCGGATGCGCGGTGCCGTCGCGGTGCTCGGCCGGCCCCAAGTGCCTTGAGGAGAACGACCCGATGAAGTCCCTGCGCGTCAGAGCTGCGGTGAGTGTGGTGGCCCTGGGGCTGCTGGCCGGGTGCGGCGGACCGAGCCAGGACGTCGTCGACGCGTCGAACGTCCCGAAGCTGCGGGCGCGCACCGCGGACACCCGCAACGGCAAGCCGCGGACGGTGTTCCCGCAGGGCCCCCGCTCGGCGTTCACCACCTACCGCACGACCGGGAACGACGGGACCCGGGTGCAGCACACCAAGTGGCATGGCCGCGCCTCCGGTTACACCGGTGACATCTGGACCTGGGTGCCGCCGCAGTACAACCAGCCCAAGTACGCCCGCAGCGGCTTCCCGGTGCTGATCGCGCTGCCCGGCGCCTGGGGGTACCCGTCCAACTACTGGGCGGACGCGCCGTTCGCGCTGGAGGAGCGGCTCGCGCAGTGGGCGGACCAGGGCAAGACGCTGCCGTTCATCCTGGTGATGCCGGTGCTCAACCCGCGCAAGACGTACTACGACGGCAGCGACATCCCCGGCCAGCCGAGGATGGGGAGCTGGCTGACCCGGGACGTGCCGGACTTCGCCCGGGCCAACTTCCGTACCTATGCGTCGCGGGACGGCTGGGCCTTCATGGGGTCCTCGTCGGGCGGGTTCGCGGCGCTGAAGGCGGTGCTCAAGGAGCCGCAGCGGTTCAAGGCGGCGATCGTCAACGGCCCCGACACCGCGCCGGATTCGCCGCTGTGGAAGGGGTACCCGGCCCAGAAGCTGGCCAACGACCCGCGGCACCTGGCGCGCCAACTGGCCGCGCGCGGCGGGCCGCAGGTCTACCTCGCCTTCGAACTCGGCAGCAAGGAGGACGCGGTGCCCGACGTGAAGCGCTTCGTGCGCGGCTTCACCGACGGGGCCCGCGGGCCGATCCACTCCACGCTCTTCGAGATACCGGACGGCGTGCACAGCGGTCACACCTACATCCAGCGGATGCCGGAGTCGTTGCACTGGATCAGCGAGCAGTTGCAGGGGCCGGTGGCGGCGCCTTCGGTCTGACGGGCGAGGGGTGCTGCCGGTCGCCCCTCGACGACTTTCGACTGTCGCCGACTGCCCCTGGAATGCGGTCAGTTGAGCCGATTCCCGCTCGGGCGAGCGGTCCGTTGAGCGTTCCCGGCCCCTTCCTCTTCCTCGCAGGCTTGCGTACCCCGACGCCCGCGCGCCACCGAGGGCGCGCGGCGCCCGCGCGACCGGCCCCCTCCCCGGCCTCCGTGCCCCTGACCTCCCGCACCCCGATCCCGCCTGCGGATTCGTGGGTGCATTGTGCCCGTTACTTTCTGGTCGCTATGCGCTAACGGACCGTCAGGAAGGGGTCCGAACGGTTGCGTACGAGGCGGGCGTCAAGAGCCAATAGCCCCAAAGGGGTGCCCTGTTGAATCTCCGTCAGGTTGCAGAAGGTTGCAGTTCACTGTTGGACCGTGGCCTATGCCGTGATGCTAAGATCATCGCACTTGCCAACCGGGTAGTCACCTGCTATGGCAAAAGGGAATTCCGCGCATCGGCCTGAGATAAAACGCCACCCCGGGGAGAGCTATGCCATTAGCCGGGCCCTCAGAGGCATTCTGGCAGCGACCGCGCGCGGCCGATCGTCTATTGTCTGGTGGCCGCGCGTGAACGTCCGTACGGCAGCCGGGCATTCGGCACCTGGTGGCTTCGTCGTCCGAAGAGAGACTTATGACGCAATACTTCCAGGACCCAGCGCTGTGGGCTTTGGTCGCTGGTACACCTGTCGCCGCAACCGCGATCATTCGTGGTCGGAAGAAGATTTCGGAGCTGAGGAAAGAAAAGCTTGAGCTGAAGCAGCACTACGCGCAGCTGGAGGAGCACTACTCGGAGGCCGTGGAGGAGGCCAAGGAGCGTGCCGAGGAAGCCACCAAGAACACCCTGAAGACCGCCATGCGGACCCTCCAAGGTCTGGCGAGCGAACAGCAGTTGACGATCTCCAAACTCCAGGAGACGTACGGCGAGCATAAGATCCTGCAGGACCTGCTGGACATCGACCACATGAACTCGCAGTTCGCGCGGCGGGCCCAGTCCATCGCCGTGCTCTGCGACGGTTGGCTCGGCCGGAGGCGAAACGATGCCTCACTCTACGACGTGGTCCGCAGCGCCAAGGGTCGTATTCGTCATTTCACCCGGGTCGAGATCCGGTCGCAGAGCAATTTCGCCATCGTCAGCCGCGCGGTGGAACCGGTTGCCCTGGTCCTCGCCGAATTGCTGGACAACGCCACCAGTTATTCGGCGCCGGAGACGGCGATCGAGATCAACATCCGCCCGGTGCCCAAGGGCGTCTGCATCATCGTCGACGACGCCGGTGTCGGCATGAACGAGGAGGAAAAGGCGCGGGCCGGTCAGCTGCTTTCCGGCGGCACTTCGGCCAGCGTGTCCAGTCTTGGCAATCCGCCGCAGTTCGGATTCACCGTCATCGGTGTGCTCGCCGCGCGTTACGGCTTCACGGTGTCGGTCGACTCCACCTCGCCGTACGGCGGTGTGCGCGCGGTCGTCCTGCTCCCCGACGAGCTGCTCACGTCCCTGCACGAACCCGAGGAGGGTCCCGCCGTGGCCGCGTCCATCCCGTTGCCGCCCGAGAACCCTTCTGGTCAGCAGGGCGCCGCGGTCCCGGGGCGCCATCGGGCGGCGACCGAGACCGGCCCCCCGGACGAGGACGCCGGCCGCCCGGCCATCGTCGAGACGACCGCCGGCGGTCTGCCCAAGCGCCGTCGCCGCGGCGCGATATCGATCGTGCCGTCGGAGACCGAGAGCACTCCCACTCCGGCTCGCGACAGTGCCCGAACGGCGTCCGCGATGGGCGCATTTCAGCGTGGTACGCAATCGGGCCGTCGTTCCACCCAAGCAAGCAGTGAAGGGCATGAGGTTCCGTGAACTACGATCTGTCGTGGATGCTTGACAGTGCTCTGGAATTGCCTGAAGCGCAGCATGCCATTCTCGTTTCCGCCGACGGGCTGTTGATGGCCCGTTCGAAGGAGGTCGGCCGGGACCACGCGGACACCGTGGCCGCCGCGATGAGCGGAATGCAGTCGCTGAGCCGCACGGTCTCCGATTTCTGCAACAGTGCCGGGCCCAACGCGCGTCCGCAATGGCGGCAGACGTTGGTGGAGTTCGACCACGGCTGGGTCTTCCTCATCTCGGCCGGCGAGGGTGCCTATCTCGCGGTCTCGGCGTCGCCCGACGTCGACATGGCGGAAATCTCCTTCCGGATGCAGCAGTTGGTCGGCCAGCTCGGCAAGGCGCTCACCAGCCCGCCGCGGGAGAGGGCCGATATCCAACCATGAGCACCGATGACGAGCCGGAACTGGTACACGAAGCAGCGGAATTAGTACGGCCGTACGTCATCACCAACGGCCGGGACCTCGTCGACGACAGCGCCTTCTCGCTGCTGACGCTGGTCACCATCGCTCAGGAGCCGCCCCGGACCACGCCGCTCGACCCGGAGAAACAGCGCGTGTTGGAGCTGTGCGCCGGGGGTTTTCTGTCGATCGCCGAGATAGCCGGGCACACCGGCCTGCCGGTGGGCGTCGTCAAAATTCTGGTGTTCGATCTCACGGAGGAGGGCCATCTCTATGTGCGCGCGCCCATCCCCAGCGCTCAGCTTGTCGAACGGCAAATCCTTGAGGAGGTGCTGAATGGGCTCCAGGCTCGCTTCGGCTGACGGCGTGTATCTGCGGAATTCCGTGCAGACCGCCGCGAAGATCCTGGTCGTCGGGCACTTCGCGGTGGGCAAGACCACGTTCATCGGCACCATGTCGGAGATTCCGCCGCTGCGGACCGAGGAGGTCATGACGCAGGCCAGCGCGGGAATTGACGATCTTCGCGCGGTGCCGGAGAAGACCACCACGACGGTCGCGATGGACTTCGGCCGCCTGACGCTGAGCGAGCGGCTGGTCCTCTATCTGTTCGGAACCCCCGGTCAGCAGCGCTTCGTTCAGGTGTGGGAGGACATGGCGCGCGGGGCGCTCGGGGCGCTGATCCTGGTCGATCCGCAGCGTCTCCAGGAGTCCTTCCCTGTCATGGACCTGGTAGAGCAGTACGGCATCCCGTACGCCATCGCCGTGAACCGCTTCGACGGCACTCCGGACCATGCGCTCGACGAGATCCGTGAGGCGCTCGATCTGCTCCCGGAGACGCCGGTGGTCAATTGCGATGCGCGTGACCAGAAGTCGTCGGCGGATTGTCTGATCACGCTGGTCCGCTATCTCCAGTCCCGTCTCAACTAGGAGTTGATCCATGCAATCACGTTCGGAATTCGAGACTCCGCCGCCGGGTTGCCCGGCACATGCCGACGGCATACGGACGTCCCTGCACGGCCCGGAATTCGCCGCCGCCCCGCACGCGATCTATGAACAGCTGCGGCAGTACGGCCCGACCGCCCCGGTCGAACTGGCCCCCGGCGTCGAGGCGGAGCTCGTCACCGATTACGGGACGGCGTTGCAGATCCTCCAGAACCCGGACGCCTTCGCGCGCGACCCGCGCCGCTGGCGGGCGCTCAACGAGGGCCGGGTGCCCCTGGACAGCCCCGTGCTGCCGATGATGATGTACCGGCCGAACACCATGTTCTCCGACGGGGCCACGCATCTGCGGCTGCGTCAGGTGGTCACGGACAGCCTCGCCAAGGTCGATGTGCACCGGGTCAGCCGGCATGTGGACCGGGTCGCGGCGTACCTCATCGACCAGTTCAGCGTTCGCGGCAAGGCGGATCTGATCGGCGACTTCGCGCAGGTCGTGCCGCTGCTGGTGTTCAACGACCTGTTCGGCTGCCCCGCGGAGCTCGGGGACCGGCTGATCGTCGCGATCTCCAACCTGTTCGACGGCATCGACGTGGAGCGGTCCAACGAGGAGATGGCCGGGGCGCTCTTCGAACTCGTCGCGCTGAAGCGGGCGTTGCCGGAGGACGACATCACGTCCTGGATGATGCAGCACTCCGCCCAGTTGACGGACGAGGAGATGGTGCACCAACTGGCGCTGCTCATCGGGGCCGGCACCGAGCCGGTGCAGAACATCATCGGCAGCGCGCTGCGGCTGCTGCTCTCCGACGAGCACTTCGCCGACGGGCAGCAGGGCGCGGGCGTGCTGGTCGAGGACGCCATCAACGAGGTGCTCTGGAGCAGCCCGCCGATCGCCAACTACGCCACCCACTACCCGGTTCGGGACGTGGAGGTCTCCGGGAGCAAGCTGCCCGCGGGCTCCCCGGTCCTGATCAGCTTCGCGGCGGCCAACGCCGACCCGACCCTGTCCGCCGGCCGACAGACCGTCAGCAAGCGGGCACACCTGGCGTGGGGCGCCGGCCCGCACGCCTGCCCGGCCAAGGACCCCGCGCTGCTGATCTCGATCCGGGCGATCGAGAAGCTGCTCAACACCCTGCCCGACGTCGAACTGGGCGTTCCGCTGCACTCGTTGACCTGGCGGCCCGGACCGTTCCACCGGGCGCTCAATGCGCTGCCCGCCCGATTCACTCCGGTACGGGCCGATCGGCGCTCGTCCGTCGGGAGTCCGACGCGGGAAGCAGCGGAATCCCACGGCCCCGTTCCGGAGCAGGGCAAACGCAGGAGGAACGGTTGGTGGAGCGGATTCCTGAACTGGTGGAAGGTGTGAGCCGTGCGACAGCGTAGATGTTCTTTGTCCGCATGAACGTTCCCGCGGAGGGGTATGCAGCGCTGGCGATTACTGTGTGATCCTTCTGAAAAGGGAGTCGCCCGTGGAGCCCGCCCTGGCTGCCGCACCCGTCGACCGACGCAGCGTTGTTGCGCTTTTCTCCCGACTGCGTTCGGTGCGAGGACAGTCGTATCCATTGCCGTTCTACACGAAACTCCGGACCATGGGGGAAATGGTTCCGGCGCCGTGGGGCGGGCACTTGGCGACCTCTTACCGGCTCTGCCACCAGGTGTTGCGCAGCCGGGACTGGCGCGTGCCCGACAGCGCCTGGCGGGCCTCCCAGACCGACGCGGCGCGCTGGCACGCGCCCGCGGCGCGGCAGATGGGTGCCACGCTGCCGATGCTCAACCCGCCGCATCACACCCAGATGCGGCGGCCGTTGGGGAACGTATTCGACCGGGCCTCACTGGAGGAAATGCGGCATTCCGTCGAGCGAAATGCCGAACGGCTCGTGGACGCCTTCGTCGATGAACTCCGGGGCGGCCCCGCCGACTTCTGTGCACGGGTCGGTGACGAACTCCCCGTCATTACCATCGGGGAATGGCTCGGCCTGCCCGCCGCGGATTATCCCCTGCTCCGCTCGCTCACCCACGACCAGGTGCACACCCAGGAACTCTTTCCCACACCCAGCCAGCTCGCGATATCCGACTCCGCGACCCGGCGTTTGCGCGAGTACTTCTCCGACCTGATACGAGAACGGAGAAAGTCGCCCGGCAACGACCCGATATCGTCCTGGCTCAGTATGTGGGACGCCATCGAACCCGACCGGGACGCCGCCGACGAGGCGGTCTACGCCCTCGCCCTCTTCATGGTCCTGGCGGCGCTGGAGACCACCTCGCACCTGCTGACGACCATGGTCTGGCTCCTCCTGGCGCACCCCACGCAGCTGGAACTGCTGCGCACCCACCCCGAACACCTGCCGGGCGCGATCGACGAAACGTTGCGCTACGACGCCCCCATCCACATGATCAGCCGCATCGCCCCCGAGGACACCGAACTGGCCCAAGTGCCCGTCCGCAAGGGGGAGATGGTGCAACTCATGGTCGGAGCCGCACACCACGACCCGGCGCAGTACGTCGCCCCCGAGGTCTTCGACATCCGCCGCAAGGCCCCCCACCTCAGCTTCGGCGGCGGCATCCACTACTGCCTCGGCAACGCCCTCGCCCGCATGGAAGCCGACTGCGTCCTCACCGCGCTGCTGCGTCGCCTGCCCGGGCAGGCGCTCCGCCTCGCCGCCACTCCCACCTGGGAGTCGAGGGTGGCCTTCCGCCGGCTCAGCGAACTCCCCGTCGTCCGCGCCTGATTGGGGACCTCCCGCAGGCAGTGTGGCTCGATCACCAAGGAACACCATGACGCACGACTACAAGAACCTGCTCGTCACGCAGGAGGGACCCGTGCTGCGGGTCAGGCTGAACACGCCGGAGACCGGCAATGCCGTCTCGGGGCCGATGCTGGACGAACTCCTCGCCGTGCTCGGCGCGTTGGACGACGACCCCGGCATACGGGTGCTGATCCTCTCCGGCGAGGGGGCGGACTTCTGCCTGGGCGGGGACCGCAGCGAGTTCCCCGAGCTGCTCGCCGAGGAGTCCGGCGGGCTGGCGCTGCGCGCCCTCGGCAACAAGGCCCGCCGGGTGTGCGACGCCCTGGCGACCACGGAGGTGGTGACCATCGCCCGGCTCCACGGCGGCGTGGTCGGTGCCGGAGTGGGCCTGGCGCTCTTCTGCGACCTGCGGGCGGGGGCCGACAGCTGCCGCTTCCGGCTGCCGGAACTCGGCCTCGGCGTGCCGCCGGCCTGGGGCGGCATCATGCCCCGTCTGCTGCACGAGGTGGGCGCCGCCAAGGTCCGCGAACTCGTCCTCACTGCCAGCAACTTCGACGCGGCGACGGCCATGGAGCTGTCGATCCTGCACACCGTCGTCCCCGAGGACGCGCTGGACGCCGCCCTCGCCCGTTGGACCAAGCCCCTGGTCCGCCGGTCGCCCACCGCGCTGCGCACCGCCAAGCTGATGATGAACGCCTACGGGAACGCCCACCGCCTGGCGGACGCCACGCTCTTCGACGCGGAGCTGCTCTCGTCCGCGCTGAGCGCCGCCCAGCAGACCCGGCGGGGCTGAACCCCCGCCCGTAGCAGGGGGAAAGCGGCCTTCTGCCGGTGCGGCCCTGACCAGGCCGCACCGCCGCACGAACGGGACCGCTCAGTCCCCGGCCCCGCCGGCCCGACCGGCGTCCTCGCCACCCGCGTCGACCGGGACCGCCGCACGGTGCCGGGCGGCCAACTCCAGGTACATCGCGGCGTTGAGTTTGATGGACTCCCGCTCCTCTGAGGTCAGTTCGCGCTTGACCTTCGCCGGCACGCCGGCGACCAGCGAGCCCGGCGGCACCCGCATCCCCTGCGGCACCAGCGCCTGGGCCGCGATCAGCGAACCCGCCCCGATGTGCGCGCCGTTCAGCACCGTGGCGCCCATCCCCACCAGTACGTCGTCCTCCACGGTGCAGCCGTGCAGCACCGCGTTGTGGCCGACCGAGACCCGCTCGCCGACCGTCACCGGGAAGCCCGGGTCCACGTGCACCGTGCAGTTGTCCTGGATGTTGCTGTCGGCGCCCAGCGCGATGGGGCCACAGTCGGCGCGCAGCACGGCGTGGTACCAGACGCTCGCCCCGGCGGCCAACGTGACGTCGCCGACGACGACGGAGGTGGGTGCGGTGTACGCCCCGGGGTCGATGCTCGGCGCCTCGCCGCCCACCGCCGCGATCACTGCCCGCTCTGCCATCTGTGCCTCTCCTCGCCTCTCGGGTGCCGCGCCACCAGCACCGTAGACGACCAGGGGTGGGCGGCGGGGGCGGTCGCGGGTGGGGCGAAGATCACAGCCCGGGGCGCGGTCGGCGGCCGGAAGCGCTGAGTACCGTGAGCGGGTGCCGATAGACAAGAACGTGTTCTCGTCCCTGACGGCCTGGCGGCGCCGCGCGGTGTCGCGGGCCGTCCACCGCGGGGCGCACTGGGTGCGCCGGGCCGCGGCCGTCACGGTCGAGCGCCCCGGCCCGTACCGCTTCCGCCGGATCGGCACCGGCACCCGGCTGGCGTTCCCGCAGGGCACGATCTTCGGCGACCCCTGGATCGAGGTGGGCGAGCACTGCATCATCGCCCAGGACGTCACCCTCACCGCCGGCATGATGCCGGACCTGGACCTCGGCCCGGAGCCGATCCTGACGCTGGGCAACGGCGTGGTCCTGGGCCGCGGCAGCCATGTGATCGCGGACGTCCGGCTGACCATCGGCGACGACTGCTTCTTCGGCCCCGGCGTCTACGTCACCACCACCAACCACAGTTACGACGACCCCGAGACGCCGGTCGGGAAGCAGTGGCCGCGCAGCGCGCCGGTCGCGATCGGCCCGGGTGGCTGGATCGGCACCGGCGCGGTGATTCTCCCCGGCGCCCGGCTGGGGCGGAACGTGGTGGTGGCGGCCGGTTCGGTGGTCCGCGGAGAGGTCCCGGACCACGCCGTGGTGGCCGGGGCGCCCGCCCGGATCGTCCGCCGCTGGGAGCCGGGCGAGGGCTGGCGGCCGCCGCTGCGGACACCGGCACCGGTGCCCATCCCGGAGGGCGTCACCCCGGAGGAACTGCTGGCCCTGGGGGAGTGGGAGAAGGCGGAGGGGTAGCGCCGGCGGCCGCTTCATCCGGCGGCCCACCGACCGTGCGGCGACTGCTAACTTGACGGTATGCCCGTGCCGATGGATGCCTTCGATGTTGTCCGGCCCGCCACCGAGTGCCTGGACCTGTTGACCGAGCCGGTGGTCGCCGCGCTGCGCGCCTGGCGCGGCTCCGTCCCCGTCGAGGAGTTCCTCTTCGTCGACACCGACCCGGCCATCGCGGACACCGAACGCCTCGTCGCCCACTACGGCGACTGGCTGCTTGAGCAGTCCGCGAACTGCGTCGTGGTGGCCGGCAAGCGCGGCGGCGAGGTCACCCTCGCCGGCTGCGTGGTGCTCTCCACCACCCGCGTCGACGTCAACGGCGTGGTCCGGCGCCATCTGGGCGCCCGCAAGGCGTCGTTCGCGCCGATGGACACCGCGGTCGGCGAGAGCGGCATGGAGTACGGCGGCATCACCCCGGTCGGCCTGCCCGCGGCCTGGCCGCTGTTGGTGGACGCCGCGGTCGCCGACACCCCCTACGCCCTGATCGGCAGCGGCAGCCGCCGCGGCAAGCTCATCGTGCCCGGCAAGGCACTGACCGAACTGCCGGGCGCCACGGTCCTGGAGGGTCTGGGCGTCGGCTGACCGCCCCGGCCGGTCAGCCGGCCCGCGCCTCGCGCCAGCGCCGCAGGTCCAACGACAGCGGCGTGGCGTGCTCGGTGAACCCCAGGCTCCGGTAGAGCCCCTCGGCCTCGTCCGTGGCGTGCAGATCGACCCGGCTGAGGCCCTGCTCGGCGAACCATCCCAGCAGCGCCTCGGTGGCCGCCCGGGCGTAACCCCGGCCGCGGTAGCGGGGATCGGTGCAGACGTTGAAGACGAAGCCGCACTGGCCCGTCGGGTTTACCGGCGACGGCAGCCGCTCGTCGATCGTGCCGAGCGCGCACGCCGCCAGTCGCGGCCCGGCCGCCCCTGGGGTGCCCCCGTCCGCGTCCGCCTCCACCACGAAGCCGACCAGCCGGCCGTCCGATCCGGCCAGTTGCCGGCGGGCCGCCGCCTGGGCTGCCCGCTCCCAACTCCCGGGCTCGTCCCGCCCGTTCATCGCCAGGTACATCAGCCGGCGCAGCCGGACCAGCTCGGCGGCGTCCTCGGGGCCCGCGACACGTGGTGTGATCATGCCGGCAAGCTAGCGCACCCGGAGCTCAGCCCAAACGGGGAATCTCAAGGGCCGGACAGCGGTCCATCACCATGTCGAGACCGGCGGCCCGGGTGCGCCGGTACGCCTCGTCGTTGATGACGCCGAGCTGGAACCAGACGGCCCGGGCGCCGATCGCCACCGCCCGGTCGGCGACGTCCCCGGCGAGCTCGCTGCGGACGAAGACATCGACGACATCGACCGGGAACGGCACCTCGGCCAGGGACGGGTAGCCCTGCGCGCCGTGCACCGTCTCGGCCTTGGGGTGCACCGGCACGATCCGCTTGCCGTAGCCCTGGAGCACCTCCGCGACGTGGTACGCGTCGCGCTGCCGGTTCGCGGACAGGCCCACGATCGCCCAGGTGTCCCCGAGTTCGGTGAGGATCGTGCGGACGGTTGCCTGGTCGCTGCGCATGGGCCTCCTGTCGTCGGTGGTGGGGGCAGCGTACGCCCGGCGGGCGGCCGCTACCGCCCGGCCTCCTCGGCGAGCGCGCGCTCGGCGGGACTGGCCATGTCCAACAGCACCATCGCGTCGTGGTCCGGGGTGCCCGCCGGCGCCTGGTACGTGACCAGGCGCTGGCCGTCGGTGCGGAAGATCTCCATCACCTCGAAGCTCAGGCACATCGCGCCGACCTCCGGGTGGTCGAAGTGCTTCTGCCCGCCGCCGCGCAACCGCACCTCGTACCGCTCCCACAGGCGGGCGAACTCCGGGCTCTTGACGACGAGTTCGCCGACGAGCTGGGCCAGTTCCGGCATGTCCGGGTCGGCGCCGGCCATCGCCCGCAGATGGGCCGCGCTGTGCCCGGCCATCTCCTCCCAGTCACGGTAGAGCCGGCGGCCCATGGGGTGCAGGAAGATATAGCGGGTGAGGTTGCGGCGCTCCGGCGGCCAGTTGGTGATGCCGGGGAAGAGGCGCAGGCCGGGGCGGTTGGCGGCCAGCAGGTCGTTGGTGCGGCTGACGACGCACGCCGGGTGCGGGCGCAGCGACTCCAACAGGGCGCGCACCGACGCCCGGACCCCGCGCGCCCCGCCCGGCTCCGACGGTGGCGGGGGTGCCTGGCCCGCGGCGAGCGCCGCCAACTCGTGCAGGCGGCCCAGCGCCTCGGGGGCCAGGCGCAGTGCCTGGCCGAGCGCGGCGATCACGGCGGGTGAGGGGCGGGTCTCCCGGCCGCGCTCCAACCGCGTGTAGTAGTCGACGCTGACGCCGGCCAGCGTCGCCAACTCCTCGCGGCGCAGCCCCGGCGTGCGGCGGATGCCCGTGCCGGCGGGCAGTCCCACGTCCTGCGGGCGGATCAGCCCGCGACGGGCCCGCAGGAAGCGGCCCAGTTCCGTGCCTTGGCTCATCCGACCATTGTCGCAAGGCGGGGCGCGCGGTGGGGGGCCGTGTCAGGGCCAGGCACGACGCTCCCCCGCACCGCCCGGCCTGTTGGGCACCGGGCCGGCCGAGCAGGCTGCTGTCCGAATCCGGCGTGTGAGGGCGCCGTGCGGGGGCAGGGCCACCGCACGACGGGACGGCACGGCGGGACGACGGACGAGGGGATGGCGGCACGGTGAGGAGCGACGCGCGATGAGCGGTACACGAGCCTTTGCGGGCACGGGAGTTGAGGGGGAGGCGGGGGCCCCGACAGGGCCGGGTTCCGTCGTCGCGGCCCTGGTCGCCGGCGTGCTCGGCTTCTTCGTCATCACCGTCGACGTCTCCGGCGTCAACGTCGCGCTGCCCGCCGTGGGGCGGGAGCTGGGCGGCTCGCTGGCCGGGCTGCAATGGGTCGCCGACGCCTACACGTTGATGTTCGCCGCGCTGATGCTCTCCGCCGGCGCGCTCTCGGACGCGGTGGGCGCGCGGCGCGCGTACGGCTGGGGGCTGGCCGGCTTCACCCTCGCCTCGCTGGCCTGCGGCGCGGCGCCGACACTCGGCGCGCTGACCGCGGCGCGCGTCGTCCAGGGCAGCGCGGCGGCGGTGATGGTGCCCGCCTCGCTGGCGCTGATCCGGCAGGCGTTCCCCGACGCGGGCGCGCGGGCGCGGGGGGTCGCGCTGTGGACGCTCGGCGGCGCGGTGGCCATCGCCGCCGGGCCCGTCCTGGGCGGGCTGCTCACCACGACCTGGACCTGGCGCGCCGTGTTCGCCCTCAACGCCCCCGTGGGGGTGGTCACTTGGCTGATCCTGCTGCGGACGGCGCCCTCCCCGCGGTACCGCGCGGCGTTCGACCTGCCGGGGCAGGCGATGGCGGTGCTCGCGCTGGCCGGGCTGACCTTCGCGGTGATCGAGGGCGGGCACCGTGGGCTCACCGGCACCGTGTGGGCCGCGGCCGGCGTCGCGGTGGTGTCCGCGGCCGGCTTCGTGGCCGTCGAGGCGCGGCGACGCGCGCCGATGCTGCCGCTGGGGCTGTTCCGGCTGCGCGGCGTCGCCGTGCCGGTCGTCGCCGGCTTCACCACCAACGCCGCCTTCTACGGCGGGGTGTTCGTGCTCAGCCTCTTCTTCCAACAGCAGCGGGGCCAGTCGGCGCTGTCGGCCGGGTTGATGTTCGTGCCGATGGCGGCGGCCACCGCGCTGCTCAACTACCTCTCGCCGCGGACGGTTTCCCGCTTCGGCCCGCGCGCGGTCATCGTGGTGGGGCTGCTGATCGTCGCCATGGGCTGCGGTGCGCTGCGCACCGTGGGCGTCACCACGCCTGCCTGGGCGATCGCGTTGGTGATGATCCCGTTGGGCGCCGGCGGCGCGCTGGCGATGCCGGCGATGACCTCGCTGCTGCTCGACAGCGTCGCCGCCGAACGGGCCGGGACGGCGGCGGCGCTGCTCAACACCAGCCGCCAGACGGGCGGGGCGCTCAGCATCGCCGTCTTCGGCGCGCTCCTCGCCGGCGACTTCGCGACCGGCATGCGGGAGAGTCTGCTGGCCGG
The DNA here is from genome assembly GCF_042798755.1 of Streptomyces sp. NPDC057743. Lineage (NCBI taxonomy): Bacteria > Bacillati > Actinomycetota > Actinomycetes > Kitasatosporales > Streptomycetaceae > Streptomyces > Streptomyces sp. NPDC057743. The sequence continues at coordinate 40,666 of NZ_JBHVJX010000023.1, read as the reverse complement.
CGCCGGCCTGTTGGTGGTCATGGCGCTGGTCGCGGGGGCGTTGCTGCCGCGCCGGTGAGTGGGCCCGGGGCGGGTCCGGGCCGCCGCGTCCCACCAGGTAGATTCCGGGCGAGGTAAGCGGAAACTCCCCGCCCTCCCACGGGACCACCCCCGACGCACGGCACGGAAGGCGCAGCGGAGCATGGGCGCACGGTCGTTGCCCAGCCTGGCGTCGTAGTCGACCGGGTGGCTCCTGGGTGCTCCAGACTCATCGATCCCGCGTCGCGGGGGGAATGTGACGAGGAATGCGACCTCGTGCGAAGGAGTATTGCGAGCACCCGGAAGAAAGACCAACGAGCAGTTTTCGACGGGCAGTTGAGGAAAATCCGACGGGCGACCGGCTACCGGCTGCGCAGGAACTCCCGGGCGCCGCGCAGCCGGGTCCGCAGCCGCCGCCGGGTGGCGCGGCTGTCCAGGCGGACGTCGAGGGCGCCGGGCAGGGCGGAGTCGGCGCGCCGCCCGGCGGCCAGCCGGTCCGGGTCGAGGCCGTCGCGCCGGGCGATCAGCACGCCGAGCTCGTGCCGGCTGAGGGCGTCGGCCCCGCCGAGGTGGCAGACCCCGGCCCGCTCGGACGCGGCCACCTCCCACAGGGCCGCGGCCAGGTCCCGGACGTGCACCGGGCAGCGGACCTCATCGGTGAACAGCACGCCACCGCGCCTTCCGGCGGCCACCGTGTGCACCAGGCGTTCGTGGACGGACCCGCCGTCCCCGAGGATCAACGAGGTGCGGGCCACCACGGCGCCCGGCACCAGCAGCCGAACGCCACTCTCCGCGGCCGCCTTCGCCGCGCCGTACGGCGTGACCGGATCCGGCGGGCACCCCTCGTCGTAGTGGACCCGGGCGCCGGAGAACACGGCGTCACTGGAGACGTGGACCAGCCGGCAACCGCGCCGCGCCGCCGCCAGCGCCACCCGGATCGCACCGTCGGCGGTGACCGCCCAATCCCCCTGCCCGCTCGTCGCGTTGATGACGACCCGCGGGGCGACCGCGGCCAGCGCCTCCTCGATATCCCCGGGGGCGCGCAGGTCCAGCCGGCGCCAACAGACCCCGGGCAGCCAGCCGGGTCGGGAGCAGAACGTCGCGGCCGTCTCCCGGCCCGCCGCCGTTGCCTGGCGCACCAGCTCCGTCCCCAGGAACCCGCTGCCGCCGATCACCAAGACCGTCATGCCCGCACCGTAGGGCAGCCGGGCCCGGGGCGAACGGGCAGAACCGGACGTCCTTGTGCGCTCCGCCCCGGCCCAGGCAGTAAGGCGCCCCGCCCGAAGGGGAAGACGGGCGGGGCGGGTTCAGGGGGCGGCGGTCAGCCGGGGCGGCCGGCGCCCACGACGCGGGTGCTCGCCGAGCGGGCCGGCTTGCCGATCGCCCGGCCGCTGCCCACCGGCTCGGGTGCCCCGGCGCCGGTCCCCGGGCGCAGCGCCGCGACGGCCGCCTTACGGGAGCGCGGCCCCACACCGGCGCCCTCGGCGGCGGCCAGCGCCGCGCGCAACGGCTCCGGCTCCACGATCCTGCTCACCGCGCCGGCCGGATTGAGGTACAGGGCGTGCCCCGGCGGCAGTTCGTCGAGCAGCTCGGCGGCCGGCCGCCGGTCGTAGAGCAGCCGACCCGCCGACTCCAGTTGGGCCTCGCAGGTGTAGACGGGGAGCACCGGGGCGCCCTCGGGGGAGGCGGCGGTGAGCGGCGCGCCGGTCGCGGTGACCAGGACGGCGACCTCCGCCCGCGCCAGCTCCGCGCAGACCGCCTGCTCCGGGCCGTAGCCGGTGGCCGCCAACTGCACCGCGCGGTCCACCGGGTCGGTGGGGTCCGCCCAGTCCAGCATCTGTGGCGACGGCCGGTACTCCGGGTTGTCCCGCCACTCCACGATGTCGCCGTCCGACCCGGAACGCCACTGGCCGATCACCGCCCACAGCGGCGGGGCGCCGTCGCCCGCCCAGGTCAGGTCCACCATGGCCAGCCAGTGGTCCGGCGCCTCGCGGGCCGCCTCGACGACCTCCGGCGGCGGCGTGGGCATCTCCTCGCCGGTCACCGGAGGGCCGGCCGTCATCGCCGCCTGTGTGCTGTCGTCCATCGAGCCCTCCGCCGAGCTGCCGTTCCGTTCCGCGGGCCCCCGACCGCCGTGCGGCGCCGGGCCCGCCCGCGGCCCACAGTGCCCATGGGCCCCGCGGACGTCTCCCCGACGCACCGTGCGGACGGCCCGGGTACGCCCCCCGGAGTGCCCCCTGCGCCCGTACGGCGGACAGTGCCGGGCAGTACGGGAGCGCGGGGGCCCGGACCGCCCGGCCCGGTGGCCGCATAGGCTGGGCGGATGCAGGAGCAGTACCGGACGCTGGCCCGCGAGGGCGTCCACGAGATCGAGATCAACAAGTCCCGCTTCATCTGTGCGCTCGCGCCGGTCGCGACGGAACAGGAGGCCCAGGACTTCATCGCGCGCATCCGCAAGGAGCACCCGACGGCCCGGCACAACTGCTTCGCCTACGTCCTCGGGGCCGACGGCGGCGTCCAGAAGGCCAGCGACGACGGCGAACCGGGCGGCACGGCCGGGGTGCCGATGCTCCAGATGCTGGTGCGACGCGAGATGCGCTATGTGGTCGCCGTGGTCACGCGGTACTTCGGCGGGATCAAGCTGGGCGCCGGCGGGCTGATCCGGGCCTACGGGGGCGTGGTCGGCGAGGCGCTGGACGCGCTGGGGACGGTCACCCGGCAGCGGTTCCGGCTGGCCACCGTCACCGTGGACCACCAGCGCGCGGGCCGGCTGGAGAACGACCTGCGGACCACCGGGCGGGCGGTGCGCGAGGTGACCTACGGGGCCGAGGTGCGCATCGAGGTGGGGCTGCCGGAGGCGGACCTGGAGGGCTTCCGGGCCTGGCTGGCGGACGTCACGGCCGGCACCGCCCAGTTGCAGCTCGGCGGCGAGGCGTACGGCGAGGCTTAGGGCCTGCCCTAAGGGCCTGCCCTAGGGCCCGGCAGGCGCCTACGGGGGCCGGGGCGGGGCGAGTTCGGTCCGTACCGGTGCGCGGGGGCGCGCGGCGTGTCAGCCTGGCCGGCGGAACGGGCCGCGACCGGCGTGCCCGCCGGCACGGGAAGGGGCTGGGCGCATGCCGGACCTGCTGGGGGAACGGGTGGGATTCGCCCGCCGGATCGGACTGTTCCAGGCCACCGCCATCAACATGAGCCAGATGTGCGGCATCGGCCCGTTCGTGACCATCCCGTTGATGGTGACCGCGTTCGGCGGCCCGCAGGCCCTCATCGGCTTCGTGGCGGGCGCGGTGCTGGCGCTCGCGGACGGGCTGGTGTGGGCGGAGTTGGGCGCCTCGCTGCCCGGCGCCGGCGGCAGTTACGTCTATCTGCGGGAGGCGTTCCAGTACCGCACCGGGAAACTGATGCCGTTTCTCTTCGTCTGGACGGCCATGTTGTTCATCCCGTTGGGGATGTCCACCGGTGTCATCGGCTTCGTGCAGTACCTGGGGTATCTGTGGCCGGGGATGAGCCAGGGGCAGGGGGACGCGGTCGGGCTGGTGGTCACGGTGGGGATCGTGGCGCTGCTGTGGGGCCGGGTGGAGCGGATCGCGCGGCTCGCCGTCGTGCTGTGGGCGGTGATGATCGCCGCCGTCGGCCTGGTCATCGTCGCGGCGTTCACCCACTTCAGCCCGGAGCGGGCCTTCACCTACCCCGCCCACGCCGTGGACTTGACGTCCAGTCAATTCTGGATCGGGTTCGCCGGCGGCCTCACCATCGGCCTCTACGACTACCTCGGCTACAACACCACCGCCTACATGGGTGCCGAGATCAAACGGCCCGGCCGCACCCTGCCGCGCGCCATCCTCTTCTCCATCGCCGGCATCATGGCGATCTACCTGCTGCTCCAGATCGGCACCCTCGGCGTCGTCGACTGGCGCGAGATGCTCGACCCGCACAGCGCCGCCGGCTCCTCGGTCGCCTCCGCCGTCCTGGAACGCACCTGGGGCAAGACCGCCGCCGACGCCGTCACCGTGCTCATCCTGATCACCGCCGTCACCTCCGTGATGGCCGGACTGCTCGGCGGCTCCCGGGTCCCGCACGACGCCGCCCGGGACCGGGTCTTCTTCCGCCCCTACGGGACGCTGCACCCGCGCCACCGCTTCCCCGTCCTGGGCCTGTTGACCATGGGCGGCATCATGGCCGCCGGCTTCCTCCTCGGCCGGCACACCGATCTGGCCACCGTGATCCAGTTGTTGACGACGGTGATGGTGCTGGTGCAGTCGCTGGCCCAGGTCGCCGCGGTCACCGTGCTGCGCCGCCGCCAGCCGACCCTGTACCGCCCCTACCGGATGTGGCTCTACCCGCTGCCCAGCCTCGTCGCCCTGGTCGGCTGGCTGTTGATCTACGGCTACGCGGACCGCAACGCGCCCGGCCGGCACCCCATCGAATGGTCGCTGGCCTGGGTCGCCGCGGGCGCCGTGGCGTTCCTGGGGTGGGCCCGCTACGAGCGGGAGTGGCCGTTCGGACCGAAGCGGATCAGCGAGGAGTACCTGCGGGGCGGGGAGCCGGACGGGGTGGCGGAGGGGGAGGGCGCGCCGGTGCCGTGAGCCCTGAGTCCTGAGTTGTGTGGTGACGTGGCGTCAAGCCTCGTTGGATGTCTCGGCGTTCAGTCGTCGGGGAGATCGAAGTGGCGGGTGGTGCCCGGGGCCACGGTGTAGGGGCGGCCGCGCAGGCGGACGCGGATGGCCGCCTGTTCGGACTCCGGGACGGTGATCTCGACCCGGTGGGTGCGGATGCGCAGGTCGATGTCCCGGTGCCGGCGGTAGCGGATCCGGACGCCGAACTTGGAGAGTTGGGGGAGCGGCGCTGGGTCCAGCCACAGGGCGCGGGCCCGGGTCTCCAGGCCGGTCATCCCGCGCTGCACGAAGTCCAGGGTGCCGGCCATCGCCCCCAGGTGGATGCCCTCCGCCGTGGTGCCGCCCTGGACGTCCGCGATGTCGCCGGTCAGCGCCTCCGCGCAGTAGCCCCAGGCATCGTCCCGGCGGACCCGCGCCAGCACCCAGGCATGGACCACGGCGCTCAGCGTCGAGCCGTGACTGGTGCGGGCCAGGTAGTGGTCGACGGTCGCCCGCCAGGTCTCGTCGTCCAGGCGATAGCCCAACTGCTCGAAGAGGGCGGTCAGTTCGGCGGGGGAGAAGAGGTAGCCGAGCATCAGCACGTCGGCCTGTTTGGACGCCTGGTAGCGGTTGACGGTGTCGCCCTCCGCCTCCAGGATGCGGTCCAGTCGCCGGATGTCGCCGTAACGGGCGCGGTAGCCCGCCCAGTCGAGCTCGGTGAGGTGCTCGTAGCCGGCGAACTGGCTGATCACGCCCCGGTGGTGCGGGACGTACAGCCGGTGTGCGAGGTCGTCCCAGCGCTGCCGCTCGTCGTGCGAGAGCTCCAGCCGCTCGAACAGCGGCCGCCGGCGCGCCTCCGGCAGCGTCCGGCACAGCTCCAGCGCCCGGGACAGCACCCAGGCGGCGGTGACGTTGGTGTAGGCGTTGTCGTCCAGGCCCGGCCGGTCCGCCCCCGGATAGCCGTCGTGGTACTCGTCGGGGCCGACCACCCCGCGGATGCGGTAGCGGCCCAACCCCGGGTCCCAGTCCGCACTCGACGCCCAGAAGCGGGCGATCTCCAGCAGCATCTCCGCGCCCTTGGTGTGCAGGAACCCGGTGTCGCCGGTGGCCTGCCAGAACTGCCACACGTTGTAGGCGATCGCCGAGCCGACGTGGTGCTGGAGGTGCGAGTGGTCCGGCAGCCAGCGGCCCGAGCGCGGATTGAGGTGCACCAGCGGGGCCTCCTCGCGGCCGTCGCTGCCGCTCTGCCACGGGTACATCGCGCCCGCCCGGCCCGCCTCCAGCGCCGCCCGGCGGGCCGCCGGCAGCCGCCGGTGGCGGTAGGACAGCAGGGCCCGGGACACCTTCGGGAAGTGCAGGTTCAGATACGGCAGCACGAACAGCTCGTCCCAGAAGACGTGCCCCCGGTACGCCTCGCCGTGCAGCCCGCGCGCCGGCACGCCCACGTCCAGCCGCGCGGTGTGCGGGGAGAGGGTCTGCAACACGTGGAAGACGTGCAGCCGCAGGATCCGGCCCGACTCGCCGGGGACGTCCAACCGCACCCGGTGCCACAGGTGTTGCCAGGCGCGGTGGTGCGAGGCCAGCAGCCGGGGCACCGCCGGCGCCCGACGGATCGCCGCCAGCGCGCCGGGCAACGGCGCGGTGCGCGCCAGGTCCTGGGAGGTGTGCAGCGCCACCGTCTTGTCGACGGTGGCCGGGGTGCCCGGCCGGACCGGGACGGTGAGCAGCCGCCAGGCCCGGCGGTCCGCGATCCGGGTGCGGGCGGTGCCGCCGCGCGGCGCCGTGTGGATGCGGGCGGCCAGCGCGACGCTGATGCCGGAGGTGAGGGTGGCACAGCGCAGCCAGAACACCCCGTCGCCCTCGCCGCCGGTCTCCCAGTCGGTCAGATGGGCATCGGCCAGGTCGCGGTAGCGCGCCACCCCCCGGTTGCGTACGTCACCGTCCAGCCCGGCCGCGACCTCCACCTCGCCGGACCAGCCCTCGGCGGTGAACACCGTGCGCTGCACGGCGAGATCGGGCTCCGCCATGTGCACCAGCCGGCGCTCGGTCACGGTCAGCCGCCGCCCCTGGGCGTCCTCGTAGGACGACCAGCGGGTCAGGGTGCCGCGGCGCAGGTCCAGGGTGCGGCGGTGGTCGGTCAGTTGGGGGTGGTCGGGGGAGAGCCAGGGGCCGGGCGCGGGGGCGTCGTCGGGGCGGATGCGGTAGCGCAGCGGCAGCCAGTCGGGCAGGTTGACCAGGTCCTCGTTCTCCACCGCGCGGCCGGCGACGGTGGAGGTCAGCCGGTCGTAGACGCCGGCCGCGTAGGTGCCCGGGTAGTGGGCGGGGCCGGGCGGGGTCTCCGGGGCGGCGCCGCGGGTGGCGAACCGGCCGTTGCCGAGCGTGCACAGCGCCTCCCGCAGCCGCTCGTCCTCGGGGTCGTACCCCTCGTACGTCCACGTCCAGGCCCGCGCCGTCATCGGGCCGTCCCGGGCACCAGCAGCTCGGCGAGGTCGGCGACCACCACGTCGGCGCCGCGGCGGTGCAGCTCCGCCGCGCGCCCGCCGGTGCCGCTCCGGTCGACGCCGACGACCAGGCCGAAGCCCCCGCGGCGGCCCGCAGCCACGCCGGCCAGCGCGTCCTCCACCACCGCGGCGTCCCCGGGCGGCACGCCCAGTCGCCGGGCCGCCTCGACGAACAGCGCCGGGTCCGGCTTGCCCGGCAGCCCCAGCCGCGCCGCCTCGTTGCCGTCCACTACCGCGGCCAACAGCCCGCGCAGGCCCGCCCGTTGGAGCAACTCGGCGGCGTGCCGGGACGCGGACACCGCGGCGCACGCCACGCCCTCGTCGCGCAGCGCGTGCAACAGCCGCACGCTGCCCGGCCAGACCTGTGCCCCCCGCTCCCGCAGCAGCGCGGTGAACACCTCCTCCTTACGGGCCGCGACCGCCGCCACGCTGCCGGTGCCCGGCGCGTCCCCCGGGGAACCGGGCGGCAGCTCCACCCCTCGGGCGGCGAGGAACGCGGCCGCGCCGTCCAGCCGGGACCGGCCGTCGACGTGCCGGAGGTAGTCGTCCACCGGGTCGAAGGGCCGCTGCCCGCCCACCGCCGCCAGAGCGGCGTCGAACGCCTCCCGCCAGGCCGCGGCGTGCAGCCGGGCGGAGTCGACGAGCACGCCGTCGGTGTCGAGGACCACGGCCCGCATCGGGCGCAGACACGCGGCCAGCGGCGACGCCTCGGCCATGACGGATCCCTTCGGCATCCCCCGATCCGACTCGTCCCTCCATGGCACCACGACATCCCGGGCGGGGCCGCTCGTGGCCGCGCCCCCGAACCTGGCGTGCTCCGGGGGGCCGGGCACACGATGGAAGGGAGCCGAGGCGCATCCGGTCGCCGCGGCCGACGCCCCGCACCGCCGGCCGCGCACGCAGCGGCGCCCGGCCCGGCCACGAACCGAGCGGCGGAAGGCGGTGGGGACGATGGAACTCCCCTTGGTCGTAGGCGTGGACGGATCGGACGCCGGGCTGCGCGCCCTGGACTGGGCGGTGGACGAGGCGGCCCGCCACGGGCTGCCGCTGCGCCTGGTCCACGCCTGCCAATGGGAGCGCTACGAAGGCGTCGCCCCACCGGAACACGCCCCCGCGGAGCAGGCCATCGCCGACAGCGTCGTCGGCAACGCCGCGGACCGGGCCGCCCGCCGCAACCCTGAGGTGGAGATCTCCGTCCAGGTGCTGGCCGACGACCCGGTCACCGCGCTGCTGCGCGAGGCGCCCTACGCCACCGCCGTGGTCCTCGGCTCCAAGGGCCGCGGGGAGTTCGCCGACCTGCTGCTGGGTTCGGTCAGCCTGTCGGTGGCCGCCCGCGCCACGCACCCCGTGGTCGTCGTCCGCGGCGACAAGGCCGGACTGGAGAGCGGCCACGACCGGGTGCTGCTCGGCGTCGGGGACACCGCGCAGGGCTCCCCGGCCGTCCGCTTCGCCTTCCGGGAGGCCGAGGCTCGCGGCTGCGTGCTGGACGCCGTCCGCGCCTGGCGCTGCCCCGCCTACGAGACCGCCGACCGTGCCGAGCGCGCCGCCGGGCCCGCGCACCACTACGAGCAGCAGGCGTCGGCGCTGGTCGACGCGGCGGTGGCGGAGGAGGCCGAGGAGCACCCGACGGTGCACGTCCGCCGCACCACCGTCGAGGGGCCGGCGCACAAGGTGCTGATCCGCCGGTCCGCCGCCGCGGACCTGCTGGTCCTCGGCGCCCGCCACCGGCACGGCCACTTCGGGCTGCAACTCGGCCGGGTCGGGCACGCCGCGCTGCACCACGCCGCCTGCCCGGTCGTGGTGGTCCCGCGCCGCTGAGCCGGGCCGGCGCTCACGCGGGGTGCCCGTACGGCGCCAGCACCGCCCGCTCGATCCGCCGCCGCACGTCCGCCGCCAGCGCGGCCAGCGGCGCGGAGACCGAGGCCGTCACCGGCACCGGCGACCGGATCGCGCGGGCCGCCGGCGGCAGCTCCGCGAGGTCCGCCGCCAGCCGCGCCCGGGCCTGGGCCAGCGACGTCCGCGGCGCACAGCGCACCCCGTCCCGCAGCAACGTCTCCAGCAACGGCACGCTGCCCGCCGGTGCCACCTCCTCGGCCAGCCCGATCACATCCCGGCAACCCCGGTGCCGGAACACCTGCTTCCGGCCCGGCGCGGTGACCTTCGCCGACGACAGCTTCATCACCGGCCGCCCGTCGTAGGCGACCAGCTTGTACGCCGAGTCCAGGTACGGCGCATCGGCGCTCACCCCGACCCGGGTGCCCACCGCGAACACGTCGATCGGCGCCCCGGACCGCACCAGGTCGTCCACCGCGAACTCGTCCAGCCCGCCGCTGACCACGATCCGCACCCCCGGCAGCTCGGCCCGGTCCAACATGGCCCGCGCCCGGACCGCCAGCGCCCCCAGGTCGCCGCTGTCCAGCCGGATCGCGGAGCCCTCGGCGCGGCCTTGGGCGTGCAGCACCCGGGCCGCGGCCGCCACCCCGGAATCGACGTCGTAGGTGTCCACCAGGAACGTCACCGGACCCGGGTGGGCCCGCGCGAAGGCGGTGAACGCGGCCTCCTCGTCCTCGAACGCCTCGACGTAGGAGTGCGCCATGGTGCCGACCGCCGGCAGCCGTTCGGCGTGCGCCGCCGCCACGTTGCTGGTTCCCGCGAAGCCCGCCATCGCCGCCAGCCGCGCTGTCCGCAGCCCCGCCTGTATCCCGTGCGTCCGCCGCAGCGAGAAGTCCACCACCGGCCGGCCGCGGGCCGCCAACACGCACCGGGCGCACTTGGACGCCACGGTCGTCTGGTGGCTGAGCTGGTTCAGCACGAAGGTCTCCACCAACTGCGCCTGCGGCAGCGGCGCGGTGACCTCCAGCAACGGCTCACCCGCCAGCACCACCCGCCCCTCCGGCACCGCCCGCACCTCGCCGGTGAACCGCATCCCCAACAGCGGAGCCACATCGACGGTGGGCCGGCGAAGCGCCTGCGCGAACACCTCGACGTCCTCGGGCCCGACCCGGAAACGGCTCAGGAAGTCGAGCACCGACTCCACCCCGGCGGCGACCAGGAACCCGCGGTCGGCGGGCAGTTCCCGGACGAAGCAGCTGAAGGTGGCCGGCCCGGTCATCCCCTCCCGCAGATACGACAGCGCCATGGTCACTTCGTACAGGTCGGTCGTGGTCGGACCGGCCGTCGTCGCCTCCGGCATCGCCGGCTCCTTCCCGGGCCCCTCGCGCCGGCGGACGCCTCCGCACGGCCGGCGGCCGGACGTCAGGCCAGCTCGTCCGTCCAGCCGTAGAGGGCGTGCCGCTCGTGTCCCGGGGGCGCGGCGCCGACGCCCGCCAGGTCGCGGTCGGCCAGCTTGATCAACTGCCCGGCGAGATCCTTCATCGCCCGGCCGGCCGCCAACTCGTCGCCGATCACCGGGACGTCCGGATCGGCGGGGTTGCAGCGGGCCCGGCCGTGCCCGGTCAGCGTCCGGGTCCCGGTGTCCAGCTCCGCCCGTGCCCGGGTCGTCCCGTCCTCCTCGGTGAGGACCAGCCGGACCGGCCACTCGGTGGTCTTCGCCATGGCTCACCTCCACGGTGTCCGCCGGGGCGCCCCGTCTCCTCGCCCCTGCACCCATTGTTGGGAGAAACGGGGCGGGGCGCCTGTCCGCGCGATTGGACAGGACCTGGGGCCGAGACGGTCCGCCTACTCATGCGGCACGATCGCCACCGGGCACGGCGCGTGGTGCACCGCCGCGTGCACGACGTGCCCGATCCGCGGCGCCGGGAAGTGCAGCTTGTGCCGGCGCCCGACGACCAGCAGCGCGGCGTCCGTGGCGTCCCGCAGCAGCGCCCGCGCCGGGCCCTCCAACTCCACCCGGGGGTCCACGGACACCTCCGGGAACGTCTCCCGCCAGGGCCGCAGCGCCGCCCCCAGCTCCTCCCGGGCGTCCGCCGCCGTTTGCTTGGCCACGATCGGCTCGACCCCGCCGCCCCGGTTGTACGCGAACGACGGCAGGTGCCGGCCGTGCACGACGCGCAGTGGGGCGCCCCGCTGCGCCGCGCTCTCGAACGCGAACTCCAGCAGCGCCGCACAGGGCTCGTGCAGGCTCAGCCCGACCGCCACCGGGGCGTTCGGATCCGGCGCCGCCGCGCCCTGCCGGGACCGCACCAGCACCGTGGGGGTGCGGGTGTGCGCCACCACCTTGAGGCCGATCTCGCCCAGCACGTACCGCGCCACCGCGCCCAGGTCCCGCGAGCCCAGGACCAGCAGGCTCGACTGGTCCGCCGCCTCCTCCAGGGCGAGCTGCGGGTCCTTGCTCACCAGCGACTCGTCCACCGGCAGGTCCGGGTGGCGGTCCCGGACGGCATCGCGGACGTCGCCGAGGATCCGGTGCGGCCAGTAGTTCTGCTCGTCCTCGCCGGTATTCCCGTCCTCCGGTTCCGGTGCCAGCAGCACCCAGGCGTGCAGCAGGCGCAGCCGCGCCCCCCGCAGCCGCGCCTCGTCCGCCGCCCAGAGCGCGGCCGCCGTCGCCTCGGGCGTTCCGTCGACGCCCACGGTGATCACGTCCTGCATGACCTCACCTCGTTCCCGGTCCGCCCACCGCCGACGGACGCCGTGGCACTCCCCACCACGGCCCGCGGTGCGCCGCACCTCCAGTCTCCGTCGAACCGCGCCCACTCGCCGGACCTACCGTGACCGCGGTGCGTGCGCCCCGCGTGACGGACGGTGGCGCCCGCCACGGACGCGGCCCCCGGGCCCGAGAATGGCCGGCAGGCCGCGCCAACCCACCACGGCCCGCCGGCCATTGAGCACACACCCACCACAACCCCCGGGAAACCGCCACGATGAACCCCGCATACGCCACCACCGACCACGTCTTCACCGTCCCCCTGGACCACGCCGACCCCGACGGCGCCACCCTCCAGGTCTTCGCCCGCGAGTGCGTCGACCCCGCCCGTGTCGGCGAGGAACTGCCCTGGCTGCTGTACCTCCAGGGCGGCCCGGGCGGCAAGTCGCCCCGCCCGACCGGCACTTCGCCCGGCTGGCTGGCGCACGCCCTCAAGACGCACCGCGTCCTGCTCCTCGACCAGCGCGGCACCGGCCGCTCCACGCCGCTCACCGCCCGCGCCGCCGCCCGTTTCCGCGACCCGGCCCAACTCGCCGCCCACCTCGGGCACTTCCGGGCGGACTCGATCGTCGCGGACGCCGAGCTGATCCGCCGCGCGCTCAGCCCCGACCGCCCCTGGGAGACCCTCGGCCAGAGCTACGGCGGCTTTCTCACCCTCACCTACCTCTCCCGCGCCCCCGAGGGGCTCCGGGCGTGCTACGTCGCCGGCGGCCTGCCGGGCCTGGCCGCGACCGCCGACGAGGTCTACGCCCGCACCTTCCCCCGGGTCCGGGACCGGGTCCACGCCTTCTACGCCCGCTACCCCGACGACGCCGGCCGCCTGCGCCGCATCGCCGACCTCCTCGCCGCCCGGGACGTCCGACTCCCCGACGGCGACCGGCTCACCGTCCGCCGCCTGCGCACCCTCGGTCTCGTCCTCGGCATGGGCGACGGCTTCGAGCGCCTGCACTGGCTCCTCGACGAAGCGCTCGACGAGGACGGCGAGTTGACCGACACCTTCCGCTACCAGGCGATGACCCTGACCGGCTTCACCGACAACCCGCTCTACGCCGTCCTCCAGGAAACCCTCTACGGCCAGGGCGCCGGCCCCACCGCCTGGGCCGCCGACCGCACCCACGCCGCCCTCCCCGCCTTCGCCGAGGACGCCGACCCGCTGCTGCTCACCGGCGAGATGGTCTACCCCTGGATGTTCCAAGACGTTCGCGGCCTGCGCCCGTTCGCCGAGGCCGCGGAGCTCCTCGCCCGGCGCGCCGACTGGCCGCCGCTGTACGACCCGGCGCGGCTGGCCGCCAACACCGTCCCGGTCGCCGCGGTCGTCTACCACGACGACATGTACGTGGACGCCGGCCTCTCCCTGGACACCGCCCGGGCCCTCGGCGCCACCCGGGTCTGGGTCACCAACGAGTGGGAGCACGACGGCCTCGCCGCCTCCGGCGACCGGGTCCTCGCCCGCCTGATGGACCTGGCCGCGGGGCGCGCCTAGGGTCTGTCCGATGGGTCGGGTCCTGGGCCTACCCGACCCTGACCCACCGGACAGACCCTCAGCCCGTCGGGCGGGGCGGGGGGCCGGTCCGTCCGCGTCAGCGGAGGCGTCGGAGCGCGTCGGGCGTGAGGTCGGCCAGGGTCGGGTAACCGTCGACGGCCATCAGGAGATCGGCCTCGGCGAGCAGCGAGCGCAGGACGTGCACGATGCCGTCGGCACCGCCCAGGGCCAGGCCGTAGGCGTAGGGGCGGCCGACGCCGACGGCGGACGCGCCCAGGGCGAGCGCCTTGACGACGTCCGCGCCGGAGCGGACGCCGGAGTCGAACAGGACGGGCAGCCCGTCCGCGGCCTCGACCACGCCGGGCAGGCAATGCAGCGCCGGCAGGCCGCCGTTGGCCTGCCGGCCGCCGTGGTTGGAGCAGTAGATGCCGTCCACGCCGGCGTCCTTGGCGCGGCGGGCGTCGTCGGGGTGACAGATGCCCTTCAGGATCAGCGGCAGGTCGGTCAACGACCGCAGCCAGGGCAGGTCGTCCCAGGTGAGGGGGTTGCCGAAGAGCTGCGCCCAGCGCAGCACCGCGGCCGCCGGGTCGTCCTCGGGGGATTGGGCCAGCAGGGCGCGGAAGACCGGGTCGCTGGTGTAGTTGGCCAGGCAATGGCCGCGCAGCTGGGGGAAGTTGCTGACCGCCAGGTCGCGGGGGCGCCAGCCGGTGACCCAGGTGTCGAGGGTGACCACGATGCCCCGGAAGCCGGCGGCCTCGGCCCGGCGGACCAGGCTCTGCGTCAACTCCCGGTCGGTGGGCGGGTAGAGCTGGAAGAAGCCGGGGGTGTCGCCGAACTCGGCGGCCACCTCCTCCATCGGATCGACGGTCAGCGTGGAGGCGACCATCGGCACACCGGTCCGGGCGGCGGCCCGCGCGGCGGCGAGGTCCCCGTGGCCGCCCTGCGCGCACAGCCCGAGCACGCCGACCGGGGCCATGAACAGTGGCGAGGGCAGGCGCAGGCCGAACAGCTCGACGGACAGGTCCCGTTCGCTCGCCCCGACCAGCATCCGCGGCATCAGGCCCCACTCCCCGAAGGCGGTGGCGTTGGCCCGCTGGGTCTGCTCGTCCCCGGCGCCCCCGGCGACATAAGACCGCACCGACGGGGGCATCGCCGCCTGCGCCAGCGGCTCCAACTCGGCGTAGCTCATGGGCAGTCGCGGTACCACCCCGCGCAGCCCGTCGAAGTAGATCTCGTTCTGGTAATCGGCGAACGCCACGATCCGCTCCTTCTGGTCCCGACTTGCTGACTTCCGCGGCCGCCCGTCCCATGCGAGCGGGCCCGCTGCTCCCTACAGTGCGAGACTGATCATCGAGAAGAGGGAAATCGCAGGAATCTCGCCAAGAGGCAGCCACAATGCAGGAAGATGTCACGGACGCCGCGCCACTCAGCGAGGACGATCTCGCGCTGATCCACGCGCTCCAACTACGGCCGAGGGCCTCGTGGACCGAGCTCGGCCGCGCCCTCGCCGTTGACCCGGTCACCGTCGCCCGCCGCTTCCACCGCCTCACCGAGCAGGGCACGGCCTGGGTCGGACTCTCGCCCGGCCCGCGGATGTTGGACCGGATGTGCGTCTGCTTCGCCCAGATCGACTGCGCCCCCGGCGCCACCGCAGCCGTCGTCCGGGCCCTCGCCGACCACCCCCACATGCTCACCATCGAGCGCTCCGCCGGCGCCCACGACATCCTCGCCACCGTCGCCACCCGCGACCTGCCGGCCCTCTCCCGCTACACCCTCGACCTGCTCCCGCACGTCCCCGGCGTCACCGCCGTCGACGCCCGGATCGTCACCCACATGTTCACCGAGGGCGGCCGCTGGCGCATCGCCGCCCTCGCCCCCGAGCAACGCGCCCAACTCGCCACCCCGCCCCCGCCCCCAGCGCCCCGGCGCGGCCCCGGCGACCTCACCACCGCCGACCGCGCCCTGCTCGCCTGCCTGGCCCGCGACGGCCGCGCCTCCTACCAGGCACTGTCCACCGCCCTGGGCGTCAGCCTCTCCACCGCCAAGCGCCGCGTCGAGCAGCTGACCCAGCTCGATGTCCTGCGATTCCGCTGCGACTTCGCCCGCCCCCTCGGCGGCTGGCCCGTCGCCCTCACCTTCTGGGCCAAGGTCCCGCCCGCCGACCTGCCGGCCGTCGGCCACGCCCTGATCCGGCTGCCCGAGACCCGCAACTGCGCCGCCGTCAGCGGCCCCCACAACCTCGTCGTGCAGGCCAGCCTCCACTCCGTCACCGACGCCCTGCGCCTGGAGACCCAACTCGCCACCACCCACCCCACCCTCGACATCGTCGACCGCGTCCTCACCCTCCGCCACGACAAACTCCTCGGCCGCCTCCTCGATGCCCACGGCCGCTCGACCGGGGTCGTCCCACCTGACGTCTGGACCGAGCCGCACATGTGACGCCGCTATGTGACGCCGCGTTATCGCGGGCGGGCCGTTCGGCGGGCGGGCACCGGCGGGTGGGCGGACGTTGCGCTGTCTGCCGCGCCGGGGTAGCGGCTCGCGCCCGAGTGGGGCCGGATGGGGTGGTGATCGGTCGTGTGCGCGCTTGGTGGGCGGCGCTGCCGCCCGGCGCCGGTGCCGCGGTGATGGCCACCGGCGTCCTCTCCGTGGGTCTGCACCTCATCGGCCAGGAGCCGCTCTCCCGGATCGCGTTGGGCCTGGCGGCCGCGCTCTGGCTGCTGCTCGCCGCCGACTTCACCGCCCGGCTGGCGGGCGACCGGGTCCGCTGGCGCGCCGAGGCCGACACGCCGCCCGCCCTGACCGCCGTCGCCGCCACCACCGTGCTGGGCACCCGGCTGTGTCTGCTGGGGTGGCGAGTGCCGGCCGCCGTGCTACTCGTGCTGGCCGTCGCCCTGTGGTCGGGGCTGCTGCTCGCGGTCGTACGGCACTGGCGGCGGCGGATGCCCGGGTCGGTCTTCCTGGTGTGCGTGGCCACCGAGGGGCTGGCGGTGCTGACGGCCAGGCTGTCCCTGGCCGGCGCCGGCGACTGGCTGGGCGCGGCCGGTGGGGTGCCGTTCTGGCTCGGACTGCTGCTGTACGTACCGGCGTTGGCGCGCTTCGACCTGCGACAGGTGGGCACCGGCGCCGGGGACCAGTGGGTCGCCGGCGGCGCCCTGGCGATCTCGGCGCTGGCCGCCGCCACGCTCGCCGCCTCCCCGCTGCGGACGGGCGCCGCGCACCGACTGCTGTGCGCGGCCGCCCTGGTGCTGCTGACGCTCAGCCTCGTCTGGTGCGCGGTGCTCACCGCCGCGGAGCTGATCCGGCCGCGGCCGCGCTACGACGTGCGGCGCTGGTCCACCGTCTTCCCGCTGGGCATGACCGCGGTGGCCGCGCTCGCCACCGCCACCGTCACGGCCGCGCCCGCGCTGCACACCCTGGGCCGGGTCCTGCTGTGGATCGGGGTCGGGGCCTGGCTGCTCACCGCCGTGGGACTGCTTGCGGGACTGCACGCGGGGCACGGCCGGGGCCGGGCACATGGCGACCTAAGTCGCTGACGGTGAGGGGAAGTTGAGAGGTTCGACGGTGCGGCACACCCGCGGGACGGGCCCTAGGCGTGCCGCACCGTGCGGCGCATCGGGGCCGTCACGGCATCCCGTCGTCGTCCCCGTCCCCGTAGCCGCCCTCGCCGCGTCGGGTGTTGGCCGTGCGGCGCAGCCGTTGCAGGCGCGGGTGTTGGGGCCGGCTGTGCTCGGTGACCGCCTCGCCGACCATGGCCGTCACCGCGTCCCGCAGTCCGTGCAGGGCGTGCCGCGGGGCACCGGCGCCCGGGTCCTCGCGCAGCTCGGCCAGCAGCGACCAGCACAGCGCCAGCATCACCAGGACGAACGGCAGCGCCACCAGGATCGTCGCCGTCTGGAGCGAGCTGAGCCCGCCCGCGATCAGCAACACGGCCGCGACCGCGGCCATCAGCACGCCCCACAGGACGACCAACCAGGTCCGCGGGTGCAGCGCGCCCCGGCTGGTCAGCGAGCCCATGACGAGCGAGGCGGAGTCGGCGCTGGTCACGAAGTACGTCATCACCAGCACCATCGCCACCCACGAGGTAAGCGTGCCGAGCGGGAGGCTGTCCAGCAGCCCGAACAGGGACGCCTCGGCGCCCTTGGCGACCGTCGAGGCGAGCTCGGCCCGGCCGTTCGCGTCCTGGCGGATCGCGCTGCCGCCCATGACGGAGAACCAGACCATGGTCGCGCCGCTGGGAACCAGCAGCACTCCGACGAGGAACTCGCGGATGGTCCTGCCGTGCGAGATGCGGGCCAGGAACGTGCCGACGAACGGCGCCCAGGACAGCCACCACGCCCAGTAGAAGATCGTCCACTGGCCCAGCCAGGTGGGGTCGGTGAAGGCGCCGGTCCGCGAGGCCATCGGCAGCAGTTCGCTGAGGTAACCGCCCAGGCTCGCCGGAATGGTGTTCAGGACGTACACGGTCGGGCCGACCACGAAGACGAAGAGCATCAGCAGCGCCGCCAGCGCGATGTTGAGGGTGCTCAGCCACTTCACCCCGCGGTGCAGCCCGGAGAAGGCGGAGGCCACGAAGGCGGCCGACAGCGCGGCGACGATGATCAGCTCCAGGGTCCGGGAACTGGGGGCGCCCGCCGTCAGGTTGAGGCCCTCGGCGACCTGGAGGGTGCCCAGGCCCAGGCTGGTCGCGGTGCCGAAGACGGTGGCGAAGACGGCCAGCAGATCGATCACCTTGCCCGGTCCGCCGTTGGCCCGCCGCTCGCCGATCAGCGGGACGAAGGCCGAACTGAGCCGGTTGCCGCGGCCCTTGCGAAAGCCCGCGTAGGCCAGCGCGAGTCCGGCGACGCCGTAGATCGCCCAAGGGGTGAGCGTCCAGTGGAAGAAGGAGTACTCCATGGCCGTGCGGGCCGCGGTCAACGTCTTGGCGTGCGCGCCGGATCCGGGCGGTGGCGACACATAGTGCTGGAGCGGTTCGCCCACGCCGTAGAACATCAGGCCGATGCCCATGCCGGCGCTGAACATCATCGCGATCCAGGCGAGGTTGGTGAATTCCGGTTCCGCGTCGTCCCGGCCGAGCCGGATCGCGCCGAACCGGCTGAACGCGATGACGACGCACAACACCAGGAAGAAGTCGGCGCCCACCACGAACAGCCAGCCGAAGTTGGCGAGTACCCAGTGCAGCGCGGTGTCCGAGACGGTGGCGAAGTTGTCCTTCCCGAGGGACGCCCACCCCACCACGAGCAGGACCACCACCACGCCGATGGTCACGATCGTGGGGTCCGGGGGTTGTTGCGGGGGCTTCTGGTCAGGGGCGACGGGATACGAGGGCTCCGTGCTCATGGCGCCCCACTATGGTGCGGAATGAGATGATTCGCCGGGCTGGCGCGCCGTTCGGGCCGGTGCGCACCCAATCTGGCCAGCGGTCGGGGCGCCCGCCCGGCCGACGCCCCGCGGGCGTGCGGTTCAGGGGCGGCGGGCCGCCCAGGCGATCCGGCTGCCGTGGACGCCCAGGTCGTCGCGGTGCGGCACGGACTCCGGGGCCTCCGCCGCCAGGCCGTGGCGGCCGATGCCGGGGCCGTCGGGGAGGAAGCGCGGCATACCGCCCCGCTCGACGACCACCAGCAGCACGATCGCCCGCGGGGCGGTGGTCGTCTGGCCGGGGCCCAGCCGGTGACCTCGTCGAGGAACGGACCGAGCACCTCCGCGTCGAGGTCCAGACGACGTGCGCGCGGCCCTCGCCGCGGGACCTGTCTAAGCTGCCCCCGTGAACGACGACACCACACGAGGGATACGGATCAGGCCCGGCGAACTGTCCGACGCGCCGGCCGTCTTGGGCATGCTCGACCGCGCGGTGGCCTGGATGAACGCGCGCGGCAACACCGAGCAGTGGGGCACGACCCCGTATTCGCAAAAGCCCGGCGGGGTGGCGCGGGTCGAGCGGTACCTGACCGAAAACGACCCGCACATTGCGGAGTTGGACGGGGTGCCGGTCGGGACCCTGGTGCTGGGCACCGGCCCCAACCCGCAGGTGTCGATCCCGTTGGCGGACGAAGACGAGCGGTTCGTCCGCCTGTTGGTCTCCGACCGGCGGCATGCCGGACGAGGCGTCGGGGCGGCGCTGCTGGCGCACGCCGTTGCGGAGACCCGGCGGGCCGGTGTGGCGCTGCTGCGGGTCGACTGCTGGGCGGGCGGCGGGGGCGAGCTGGTCGCGTACTACGAGCGCAACGGCTTCACGCCCACCGTCCCCTTCCTCGCCGGGAGTTGGCCGGGCCAGGTACTGGCGATGCGGCTCGACTGACGCCACGGGCACGCGCGGGTATGGGCGCGGGCGCTGGCGGTGCGGCGGGGCGGCCTCTCGGGTTCACGGGTTCACGGTGCCTGGCCGTGCCCTCGTCAAGGCGACGCCTTCGGCGGGGGCGCAGGCGGTGACTGCGGCGGGACGAGACGCAGGGCCTCCTCGACGAGCGTGTCCGCGATCTTCGACTCGGGCACCGTGCGGACGACTTCACCCCGGACGAAGATCTGCCCCTTGCCGTTGCCGGCCGCCACGCCGAGGTCCGCTTCGCGTGCTTCCCCGGGCCCGTTGACGACGCACCCCATGACGGCGACCCGCAGCGGGTGCGGGAACCCGTCGAGGGCGGCGCTGACCTGTTCGGTGAGGCGGTAGACGTCAACCTGGGCGCGCCCGCAGGACGGGCACGAGACGATTTCGAGCCGGCGGGGGCGAAGACCCAGGGACTGGAGGATCTGCTCGCCCGCCTTGACCTCCTCCACCGGCGGGGCGGACAGCGACACGCGAATGGTGTCGCCGATGCCCTCGGCGAGAAGCACACCGAAGGCCACGGCCGATTTGACCGTGCCCTGGAGCGTGGGCCCGGCCTCGGTCACCCCGAGGTGCAGCGGATAGTCGCAGGACGCCGCGAGCAGCCGGTAGGCGGCGATCATCGTGCGCGGATCGTGGTGCTTGACCGAGATCTTCAGGTCCTGGAAGCCGTGTTCCTCGAAGAGCGAGCACTCCCACAGCGCCGACTCGACGAGCGCCTCGGGCGTGGCCTTGCCGTGCTTGGCCAGCAGGCGCTTGTCGAGGGAGCCCGCGTTGACGCCGATGCGCAGCGGGACTTCGGCCGCGGCGGCGGCCTGGGCGATCTCGCGCACCTTGTCGTCGAACGCCTTGATGTTGCCGGGGTTGACCCGTACCCCGGCGCAGCCGGCGTCGATGGCGGCGAAGACGTACTTGGGTTGGAAGTGGATGTCCGCGATCACGGGGATGGGGGACTTGGCCGCGATGGCGGGCAGCGCGGCGGCGTCGTCCTGGGTGGGCACCGCGACCCGGACGATCTCGCAGCCGGCCGCGGTGAGTTGGGCGATCTGCTGGAGGGTGGCGTTGACGTCCGCGGTGACGGTGGTGGTCATCGACTGCACGGAGACGGGGGCGTCGCCGCCGACCGCCACCGCGCCGACGGCAACCTGTCGACTGCGGCGCCGTGGTGGGGTGGGTGAGGTGTCGTGTGCGGTGGACCGGCGTGCGGTGGGCATGCCGAGTTCCGTGGCCATCTGAGCTCCGTCCTGGCCGTCACCGACTGATGAGGGCCGACTGTGGGAAGGTGAGGTGCGCGGGGCTGCGGTCTCGGCGCGGCGCGGGGTGGGGCTTCATTTCGTGCGGCGGACGCTGGTGGCGGCGATCCGGCGCAGGACGGCGTCGACCCGGGGCGGGAAGGCCGCCCGGTCGAGGGCGGCGAGGGCGGCGGCTTGCCGGTCGGTGATCATTGTTTCGACGGCGGCGCGGGCACCGGTCTGTTCGAGGATCCGGCGCATGCGGGCCGCGCCGTCCCCGTCCAGCCGCGGATCTCCGAACAGCTCGGTGAGCTGCCTGAGTTGGGCCCGGTCGGCGCGGCGCACGGCCAGCGCCACCAGCACGGTGGCCTTGCCGGACCGCAGGTCCTCACAGTCGGATTTGCCGGTGACGTGCGGATCGCCGAAGGTGCCGAGGAGATCGTCCCGTAACTGGAACGCCTCGCCCAGCGGCAGGGCATAGGCCGAGCAGGCACGCAACACGTCCGGGCCCGCGCCGGCCAGGGCCGCACCCACCTGTAGGGGCCGTTCGACGGTGTACTGCGCGGTCTTGAGGCGGTTGACGGTCAGGGCGCGCTCGATGTCGTCGGTGACCGTCCCCGTTGACAGCAGGTCCAGGTACTGGCCTCGGATGACGTCGTTGCGCATGGCGTCGAGCAGCGGGAGCACGGCCTCGCTCTGCTGTGGTGTCAGGCGTGCGGCATGCAGTATCTCGTCGGCGCGGACGAGGGCGAGGTCCCCCAGGAGGATGGCCGCGTTGGTGCCGAAAGCCTCGGAGTCCGCCCGGTCGGCGTGCCGGGTGGCGAAGGAGCGGTGCGCGCTGGCCCGGCCGCGGCGGGTGTCGCTGGCGTCCATGATGTCGTCGTGGATCAGCGCGAAGGCGTGGAACAGCTCCAGGCTGGCGGCCAGTTGCCAGAGCCGTTCCTCGGCACCGCTCCCACCGCCCGCGTGCCAGCCCAGCACGCACAGCAGAGGCCGGATGCGTTTTCCGGGGGCGAGGACGAAGTCGGCGAGCGCCGTCGAGAGCTCGTCCGCCTGCCCGCGTTGGGCCGGGACGGTCGTGGGCTCGCGGCGGAGGGAACCGGCGAGGACGGTGTCGATGCGCGTGCGCAGATCGGCGAGGTCGAGGGCGTTGGGGGTGACGGCGAAGGGGGCCACCGGAACTCCTTTGCGGTGGGGGAGGAGAGGGGCGCGGGATGCCGCTTTGCGGATCGTGGCCCGGTGACGGACTCGGGTGTTCCGAACCGCCGGATTGCGCGTGTTGATGTCGCGGAGTGCCGAGGAGGGGAACTCCACCGGATGACGAGAGGCCGGCCGGCGGAGCGCTCAAAGGTCACCATCGAAAGCTCGGTTCGATGTCGTTCCCCGACTGGCACCATGCTTTCCTCTGGGACGCCTGGGAAACGCGCACGGTGCAGAATTTCCTCGACCGAGGGAGCGCGATGCCAATAGTCCCTATGCGCCCCGGTATACATCTATCGCAGACTTGAAACTTCTTCAGGTGCGCATCGGAGAGGTGCGGATGACCGCGACAACTGACGTGAATTCATTCGGACTTATATGAGCATGGCGGAGATTCGTCGTCGCCTGGTCGGGAGGGGTGTGCCGGTTCGGTGCCATGGGCGCCGCCCGAGGTTCTCCTGGTGGCCGCGAGGGGGGTGAACGGCCGGTTGGCTGGAGTTGATAAGTGTCGGATTCGTCAGCATGGGCGTCCCAGGAAGGCGATACGTTTCTCTGGGCATCGGACGTCATCGGACGCCGTCAGCGTTTCTCGATGTATGCGAAGGGCGCGAAGTACGCCCCCGCTCCGGTGTGATGGTGCAGCCGGGAGGCGCTCGGTTGCGAGGAGCACCCACGCGTCTTCCGTGGGAGTATTGTCGGTGTCCGGAGTCCTCGATCGAGAAGTAACGATAATCCGGGGCGCGTTACCGCGTTCACGCCACCGCATTGACGCGAAGGAAGCGAACGGCCAGCTGTCTCAAGCGACTTGGCGAAAGCGGCAGTTCGCTTTCGTCGGGCTCCGGGTGATCCGCGCGAAGAATTCCGCCGCGAAGAGTATGCCGTATCGACCCGGGCGAACGCCCGGTGGGATCCACTCGTTGCACATGGGCCCTTAGGAGGGTTGATGGTAACTGCCGCTCCCGTTAGGCATGTCGCCGTAATCATGGACGGTAATGGGCGATGGGCCCAGCACCGCGGGCTGGATCGGCCCCACGGATATATAGCCGCCCGGACCGCCGTCGAGGAGGTCGTGGACGGCGCGTTGGAGGCGGGGGTCGAGTGGTTGACGCTGTTCGCCTTCTCCACGGAGAACTGGTCGCGCCCGGAGGAGGAGGTCAGCTTCCTCATGCGTTTCCTCGCCCAGCACGCCGTCGACCAGCAGTCACGGCCCCTGCACGACCGCGGCGTGCGGCTGCGGCTGCTGGGCAGCGACGATCCCCGCATTCCGGTGGAGGTGATGGCCAGGTTGCGCGCCGTCGAGGAGACGACCCGTCGCAACGACACGCTCCAGCTGGTCCTGGCCTTCAACTACGGGGGCCGTCAGGACATCTGCGAGGGCGCGCGTTCCCTGGTCACCGAGCAGGCGCCGGCCCAGAGCATCACCACCGACACCGTCACCCGGCACCTGCAGATGCCCGAACTGCCCGACGTGGACCTGCTCGTGCGCACCGGCGGCGAGTACCGGCTGTCCAACTTCCTGCTGTGGCACAGCGCGTACGCCGAGTTCGTCTTCCTCGACGTGCTGTGGCCCGACTTCCGCGCCACGCACTTCCGCCATGCCCTGGAGCTCTACTCCCAACGAAGGCGTCGTTTCGGCGCGGTGGACCCAGTGGACGCGGCGGACCCGACCGGCCCGGCCGAAGCCGCCGGCCCGGCAGCGGCCGGCAGCCCCGCCCGGCCGCCGGGCCTGCCGCCCCTGCCTGCCCTGCCGCGCCCGACGGCGTTGCTCGGCCTGCCCACGGCGGTCGCCTCGCACCTGGGCTCCAAGCTGTGGGACGGACTGCGGGAGACCGCCCACTTCGCCCTGGACCGACTCATCGCAGATGCGACGAAGGCCGATCCGCCGGACCGACTCATATGACGACGCCCGGCCTGCCGCCGCTGCGCCGGCTCGTCTCGCACGCCACGCCCTGGCAGCGCACGCTGCGCCTGGCCGGGATCGAGCAGGGTCGGCTCCGCGACGACTACACCGCAGCGGCCCTGCTGGTGGCCCGCAGGTATCCGGTCGTGTACCCCTTCGTCCGCCTGCTGGCCCCGGCAGCGCTGCAACCGCACCTGTGGGCGTGCACCGCCTTCGGGGTCTACGCCGACCGTCTGGTGGACGTGCCGGTGCACCGGTGCGAACCGGCCAGGTTCCACGCGTGGGGCGAACACGTCCGGTCCGGGCTGGTCACGGGCCGGGCTGCCCAGCCCTTCCTGCGCGCCTTTCTGCACACCATGCAGGAGCGGCCCATCGACCCGGCCGACGTGCACGCCTACCTGGCAGGGCAGGCCGGCCGCCTGGGCGTCACCGGCTACACCACCGAACAGGACCACCACGACAACATCGACCGCAGCACCATGCCCGCCGTCCGCATCCAGCTCGCCACGTGCCGCGTCCCCCTGCACCCCCGCAACGAGACCGCGGCACGACTGGCCATCGACGCCGCGCAACGCTGGGACGATCTCGCGGACTTGGCCGACGACCTGCAAGCGGGCCTGCTCACCATCCCCGAGACCGAGCTGTTGCGCTTCCGCGTGCCCCGCGCCGACTTGGAGGCGGGCCGGGACACCCCGGCCGTCCGAGCGCTCCTCGCCGACGCGTGCGGCAGGACCCGCTCCGCCTTCCAGGTGGCCCACGATGCCCTCGACGACGCCGACGAAGCGGTCCAACTCCTCTACCGCGCCATCCTGATACTCCTCGCGCAGGGCATGAACGGCCTCGAACACCAGGGTGCCGCCCTGCTCCGGCCCAGCCGCCTGTGGCGCGTGCGCCCCTCGCCCACCCAACTGCTCAGCGACACCCTCCGAGCCTTCCGATCCCTGCGGACCCTCCAACACGGCACGCACATCGGCTGACCGGCGAGCCGGTGATCAGGTGCCGGCCGGCGGCGGTCGGCCGAGGGCCGCGGAGCCCTGCGCGGCAGATCACGGGTTGGCATCCACGATCACCTGGCCTCGGGCACGGATGCGAGAATGAGGTCCGTGAGCGACGGGGCGCTCGGCGCGACCAGCGTGCGCAGGGGGACTCAGGGACTCGCGTCGGAGGTGCTGGCGCGGGAGGCGGCTCAAAGCCCATGGAGAGGGAGAAGATGCAGGTCGGAGCGGTTTCGTGAGGTTTCTGCACACCTCCGACTGGCATCTGGGGCGGTCCTTCCACCGCGTGAACCTGCTCGCCGCCCAGCGCGCGTTCCTCGATCACCTCGTCGAGACCGTGCGCACCCGGGACGTCGACGCGGTGCTCGTCGCCGGCGACGTCTACGACCGCGCGGTGCCGCCGCTGGCCGCCGTCGAGCTCTTCGACGACGCCCTGCACCGACTGGCCGCGCTCGGCGTCCCCACCGTCATGATCTCCGGCAACCACGACTCCGCCCGCCGGCTCGGCGTCGGCTCCGGACTGATGCGACGGGCCGGCATCCACCTGCACACCGACCCGGAGGAGTGCGGCACGCCCGTCCTCCTGGCGGACGCGCACGGCCCGGTCGCCTGCTACGGGCTGCCCTACCTCGAACCGGCCATGGTGCGCGACGCCCTCGGCGCCCCGCGCGCCGACCACGCCGCGGTGCTCGGCGCGGCCATGGACCGGGTCCGCGCCGACCTCGCCGGCCGGCCCGCCGGCACCCGTTCCGTGGTGCTGGCGCACGCCTTCGTCACCGGCGGCACCGCCAGCGACAGCGAGCGGGACATCACCGTCGGCGGGGTCGCCTCCGTCCCCGCCGCGGTCTTCGAGGGCGTCGACTACGTGGCCCTGGGCCATCTGCACGGCTGCCAGACCCTCACCGAGCGGATCCGCTACTCCGGATCGCCGCTCGCCTACTCCTTCTCCGAGGCCACCCACCGCAAGTCGTCCTGGCTGATCGACCTCGACGCGGACGGCACCGTGCACGCCGAGCGGGTGGACTGCCCGGTGCCCCGCCCACTCGCCCGGCTCCGCGGCCCCCTCCAACACCTCCTGGACGACCCGGAGTTGACCCGCCACGAGGGCTCCTGGGTCGAGGCCACGCTCACCGACCCCGCCCGCCCGGCCGAGCCGATGGCCAAGCTCGCCAAGCGCTTCCCGCACACCCTCAGCCTGGTCTTCGATCCCGACGCGTCCCCGGAACGCCCCGCCGCCTCGTACGCCCAGCGGCTGCGCGGCCGCAGCGACCAGGAGATCGCCGAGGACTTCGTCGCCCACGTCCGCGCCGGCCGCGGCGCCGACGACGACGAGCGGGCCGAACTGCGCTCGGCCATCGACGAGGTACGGACCGCCGACGCGGCCGCGGAGGTGGCGCGATGAGGCTGCACCGGCTGACCCTGACCGCCTTCGGCCCGTTCGCCGGCAGCCACACCGTCGACTTCGACCGGCTCGCGCGCGACGGGCTGTTCCTGCTGCACGGCCCCACCGGCGCGGGCAAGACCTCGGTCCTGGACGCGGTCTGCTTCGCCCTCTACGGCTCGGTGCCCGGCGCCCGGCAGAGCGGCCAGGCACTCCGCAGCGACCTGGCGGACCCGGCCACCCCCACCGAGGTCGTCCTCGAACTGACCGTCGCCGGGCGGCGGTTGGAGATCACCCGGCTGCCCGAGCAGCCCCGCCCGAAGAAGCGCGGCGCCGGCACCACCAAGGAGAAGGCGGCCAGCCGGCTGAGGGAGTTCACCCCCGCCCCGGACGGCGACCCGGCCGCCGGTGCCTGGCGCGCGCTCAGCCGCTCCCACCAGGAGATCGGCGAGGAGATCGGGCAACTCCTCGGCATGAGCAAGGAGCAGTTCTGCCAGGTGGTGCTGTTGCCGCAGGGCGACTTCGCGCGCTTCCTGCGGGCGGACGCGGAGGCCCGCGCGAAGCTGCTGGGCCGGCTCTTCGACACCCGGCGGTTCGCCGCGCTGGAGGACCAGCTCACCGCCCGCCGCAAGGCCGCCGCCGACCGGGTCGCGGCCGGCGACGAGCGCCTGCTCGCGCTCGCCCACCGGATCACCCAGGCCGCCGGCGACACCCCCGACCTCGACGACCCGTCCGTGCCGGCGCCGGTGGCCCGCGCCGCCGTACCGGCCCAGGCCGGACCCGCCGGCCGCGGCGGACGCACCCCGCGCAGCGCGCCGCCGACCGCCTCCGCCGACGGGGACGCCGCCGCGCCCGGACCGGGCGAAGTAGGCTTCGCCGACGCGGTGTTGGCCCGCGCCGCCGTCGCCCGGGTCGGCGCCCGCGAACGCCTGGAGGCCGCCCGCTGCGCGCTGGCCGCCGCCGAGGCCACCGAACGCGCCGCCGCCGACCGCTGGGAGGAGGTCCGCGAGCGCGACCGCCTCCAGCGCCGCCACGCCGAGGCCCAACGGCGCGCCGAGCAGCTCGCCGCCCGCGTCGACGAACGCGACCGCATCCAGGCGCAGTTGGAGCGCGCCCGCGCCGCCGCCGAGGTGGCCCCCGCGCTCGCCCTCCGGGACGCCGCCCAGCGGGAACTGGCCGCAGCCCAGGACGCCGAACGCCGCCACCGCGCCCCGCTGCCGCCCGCCCTCGCCGACGCCGGGGCCGACCACCTCGCCGAGCAGGAGCGCCAGGCACGGGCCACCCTCGGCTCCCTCGCCGCGGCCCGCCGGACCGAGCGCCGCGCCGCCGAACTCGCCCGCGAGTACGCCGACGTGGACCGCGAGGCGCACGCCGACGAGCAGACGCTGCTGGACGCCGCGGAGTGGCTGACCGGCTGGGACGCCGCGCGCGACGCCCACCAGCGCCGGATCGACGAGGCCCAGGAGGCCGTCCGGCGCGCCGAGCAGCTCGCCGGGCAGCTCGCACCGGCCACCGAACGGCTCTCCGCCGCCCGCCGCCGCGACGACCTGGCAGGCGAACTCGCCGACGCCGAAAAGGAGTTGCTCGCCGCCCGGGAACGCGCGGCGGCCGCCCACGAGCACTGGCTGGACCTCAAGGACCGGCGACTGCGCGGCATCGCCGCCGAACTCGCCGCCGACCTGACGGACGGTCAACCCTGCGCCGTGTGCGGCTCCATCGCGCACCCGGATCCGGCCCGCCCCGGCGCCGGCCACGTCGACCGGGCGACCGAGGACGCCGCCCAGGCCGACCACCGCCGCGCCGAGGAGGCGCGCCGGCGCGCGGAGGACCACCACCAGGCGGTCAAGGAGGCGCTGGCCGCCGCCGGCGCCGCGGCCGGCGACACCCCGACCGTCGAACTCGCCGCCCATGTCGAGGAGTTGACGCAGGAGGCGGCCCGCGCCCACAGCGCCGGCGCGGCACTGCACGGCGCCCGCGAGGCGCTGGCCCGCGCCGAACGGGAGTATGAGCGGCGCCGCGACGACCAGCAGCACGCCGAGCGCCGGGCCGCCGCCCGCGCCTCCCGCCGCGAGGCCCTGGAGCGCGAACGGGCCGCGCTGGAGGACGAGTTGACCGAGGCCCGCGGCGACTGCGACAGCGTCGCCGAGCGGGCCGACCGGCTCGAACGCCAGGCGGCGCTGCTCTCCGCCGCCGCCGAGGCGGCCCGTACCACGGAGGCCTGCGCCGGGCGCCTCACGGACGCCGACGCCCAACTCGCCGACGCCGCCCACCGCGCCGGCTTCGCCACCCCCCAGGAAGCCGCCGACGCAACCCTCCCCGAGGCCGAACGCCGGGCGCTGCAACGGCAGTTCGACGACGGGCAGGCCGAGGCCGCCGCCGCGGCGGCCGAACTCGACCGCCCCGAACTCCGCGCCGCCGCGGCCCTCCCGCCCGCCGCCCCGGAGACCGCCCGCGCCGCCCATCAGGCCGCCGCCGCCCGGCTCCGTACCGCCACCGCGACCCTCACCGCCGCCGTCGAACGCTGCGCCGCCCTCGACCAGCTCTCCGCCGAGGCCACCACCGACGCCCGCCACCTCGCCCCGCTGCGCGCCGCGCACGAGCGCATCGCCCGGCTCGCCACGCTCACCGCCGGCACCTCCGCCGAGAACGCCCGCCGGATGCGACTGGAGTCCTACGTCCTGGCCGCCCGCCTGGAGCAGGTCGCGGCCGCCGCCACCGCCCGCCTGCACCGGATGTCCGCCGGCCGCTACACCCTCGTCCACTCCGACGAACGCGCCGGCGGCGCCCGCCGCTCCGGCCTCGGCCTGCACGTCGTCGACGCCTGGACCGGCCGCGAACGCGACACCGCCAGCCTCTCCGGCGGCGAGACCTTCTTCGCCTCGCTCGCCCTGGCCCTCGGCCTCGCCGACGTGGTCACCGACGAGGCCGGCGGCACCCGCCTCGACACCCTCTTCATCGACGAGGGCTTCGGCAGCCTCGACGAACAGACCCTCGACGAGGTCCTGGACGTCCTGGACGGCCTGCGCGAACGCGACCGCAGCGTCGGCATCGTCAGCCACGTCGCCGACCTCAAGGCCCGCATCCCCGCCCAGTTGGAGGTCGTCAAGGACCGCACGGGGTCCCGGGTGCGGCACCGGGGGCCGGGCGGGGCCTGACGCCCGCCGGGTGACCCGGCCAGGGCTCAGGTACTGACCGGCCGGCGGGGGAGTGGCGAGGAGTACACCACGCTCGTGGCCACCTCGCCCAGGGCGCCGATGCGGCCCGAGACCTCCTCCAGGTGCTTCATGGAGCGCGCGGCGACCTTGAGGAAGAGGCAGTTCTCGCCCGTGACGTGGTGGGCCTCCAGGATCTCCGGGGTGGCCGCCAGCAGGTCCCGGAAGGGCTTGCCGTTGCCGCCGGAGTGACGCAGCCGGACGAAGGCCAGTACCGGCAGCCCGACCCGCTCCGGCTCGATCACCGCCGCGTACCCGGAGATCACCCCGGACTCCTCCAGGCGTCGCACCCGCGTGGCGACCGTGCTCGGCGACACGTTCACCGCCCGGGCCAACTCGGCGCGGCCCACCCGCCCGTCGTGCTGGAGGACGTCGAGGATGCGCCGGTCGACGGCATCAGGGGAGTATCCGGTCATCCCCGCTGTCTAGCAGGGAATTCGCCGGCCGGGCAAGGGTCTTGGGGTACCCCTGACGCGGCCGCGGCCGACCACCCCTCGCAAGGCGGGCGACCGGCCGCGGCGGATGGCCGTCGTCAGAGCGCCGAGAGTTCGGTCAGCAGGTCGTCCAGGCCGAGCGAGCCCTGGGACAGCGCCGCCATGTGCCACGCCTTGAGGTCGAACTCCGCGCCGTGCCGGGCCCGGGCGGCCTCCCGGCCCTGGAGCCAGACCCGCTCGCCCAGCTTGTAGCCGATCGCCTGGCCGGCCATGCCCTGGTAGCGGATGATCTCGCTCTCGACGAAGTCGGCCGGCCGGCTGCTGTGCGCGGCCATGAACGCATGGGCCAGCTCCGGCGTCCAGCGCTCGCCCGGGTGGAAGGGGGAGTCGGCCGGGATCTGGAGCTCCAGGTGCATGCCGATGTCGATGATGACCCGGATCGCCCGCATCATCTGCGCGTCCAGGTAGCCCAGGCGCCGCTCCGGGACGGTCAGGAAGCCCAGTTCGTCCATGAGGCGCTCGGCGTACAGCGCCCAGCCCTCGGCGTTGGCGCTGACCATGCCGACCGTCGTCTGGTAGCGCGAGAGCCGGTCGGCGACGTACACCCACTGCGCGAGCTGGAGGTGATGGCCGGGCACGCCCTCGTGGTACCAGGTGGAGACCAGGTCGTAGGCCGGGAAGCGGGTCTGTCCCATGGTGGGCAGCCACGTACGGCCGGGCCGGGAGAAGTCCAGCGACGGCTGGGTGTAGTACGGGGCGGCGGCGCCACCGGGCGGGGCGATCTTCGACTCGACCCGGCGGACCGGCTCGGCGAGGTCGAAGTGGGTGCCGTCCAGCGCGTCGATGGCCTCGTCCATCAGCGACTGGAGCCACTGCCGGGTCTCCTCGACGCCCTCGACCGCCTCGCCGTGCTCGTCGCACCAGGCCAGCGCCTCCCACGGCGTCTTGGCGCCGGGCAGCACCTTCTCGGCCTCGGTCGTCATCTCGGCCAGCAGCCGGTGGAATTCGGACCAGCCGTACGCGTATGCCTCCTCCGGGTCGATGTCGGCGCCGTTGTAGTAGCGCGCGAGCCGGGCGTACCGCTCGCGGCCCACCACGTCCGACGCGCCCTCGACCGCCGGGCCGTAGACGTCCCGGAACCAGTCGCGCAGCTCCACCAGGGCGCCGGTGGCCACCTCGGCGGCCGCGTCCAGTTCGGTGCGCAGCGCCTCGGGGCCGGGGGCGGTGAAGTCGGCGAACCAGCTGCGCTCGGTGCCGATCCACTCGCCGAGCTGCCCGATGACGGTGGTGACCTGGAGCGGACCGCCGGGCAGGCCCTTGTCCAGGCCGGCCTGGAGGGCGGCGCGGTAGCCGGTCAGCGCGGCGGGCACGGCGCGCAGCCGCCGGGCGACCGCCGCCCAGTCCGCCTCGGTCTCGGTGGGCGTGAGGTTGAGGGCCTCGCGCACGTGGTGCAGCGGCGAGCTGATGTTGCTGACCGTCCGCAGCCCCTCGCCGGCGTCGTGGACCGCGAGCTCCGCGGAGAGCCGTTCGCGCAGCAGCCGCGCACAGACCTTCTCGGCGGCGTCGTCCGCGCCCGGCCGGGCCTCGGCCGCCGCCAACTCGTCCAGCGTCGTGCGGGCGAGCCGGGCCACCGCTTCCTGGCCCTCGGGCGAGAAGTCGGGGAGCTTGCCGAAGCTCTCGGGGATGCCGAGGTACGTGCCGGTGATCGGGTCCAGTTCGATGAGCGCATCGACGTAGGCGTCGGCGACCTGGCGGGGCAGCGGACCGCCCGTGGGGGTAGTGGTGTTGGACATGCGGGCCATCCTCGTATGGATCAGCCCGCCGCGTCACCATCATTCCGGCTGACGTTGCTGACGCGTCCCCTCAGCCCCGGCGGGACCCGTTCCGGACCCGGAGCGCCTCCCGGGACTCGCGGGGCTCCCGGTGGGCCGGGACGCCCGTCGGGCGCGCCGTGATCACCAGCGTGCCCTCCTCTATCTGGTAGTCCAACGGCAGCCCCAGCCCGCGCATCGCCGTCACCATGCCGGTGTTGGACGCCTGGGTGACCGCGTAGACGCTCTTGCTTCCGGTCTCGGCGGCCATCCTGACCAGCCGGCGCAGCAGTTCCGCGCCGATGCCGCGCTGCTGCCAGGCGTCCTCGACCAGCAGTGCCACCTCGGTCTCGTCGCCGTCCCACAGCAGGTGGCCCAGCGCGACCAGCCGCCCGGAGGCGGTCTCCGCGGCCAGCGTGCGGCCGAACCGCGGGCTGAGCAGATGGTCGAGATAGCGGTCGGCGTCCCCGATCGGGCCGTGGTAGCGCCGCGTCAACGTCCCTTCCGAGCAGCGCAGGTGCATCGCGCGGGCGGCCGCCAGGTCGCCGGGGCCGGCGCGGCGGACGGTGAGCTCATTGCCCTCGGGCAGCGTGAGCACGTCGCGGCGCGGCGGGACGCGCTGGCCGAGCCGGGTGTCCAGCTCGACCAGTGCGCGCACCCGGGCGAACTCGGTGGGGGTGAACGGCAACTGCGGCCTTTCGATGGTGAGCGAGCCCCCGGAGGGATCGCGGAACTTCATGGTGTGCTCCTCCAACACGCCCTCGGCGGGCACGGCTTCGGCCAGCGGCTGACCGGTCAGCGACCGGGCCGGCACCGAGTGGAGGGTGCAGCGGCCCAGCAACTGCCGGAGTGCCAACGGGAGTTCTGCGGAATCCAGCGCGGTCCGGGTGGCCAGGCTCAGCATCCGGGTCGGCGCGTCGACCAGGTCGTGCGCGTCGGCCCGCTCCAACCAGGTCTGCACGCCGCCCGCGTCGGCCACCGCGGCCGTCAGCTCCCGCGGCGCCAACTCCGCCGGGGCGCGCAGCAGGAACTCGTCGACCGTCCCCGAGGACAGCGGGTGGGCCTGGAGGCTGAGGATGTCCACCCGGTGGGCGGCCAGCACCGTGCACAGGGCGGCCAGGCTGCCCGGCTCGTCCCGGACGGTGGTGCGCATCCGCCACAGCGTCGCCTCCCGGGCATCGCGCGGGGGAGCCGGCGCGGCGGCCCCCGTGGCGGTCGGCCCGTGGGCGGCGGCCGTATCCCCGGTATCCGTCGGCGGTGGGGCGTGCTCATGACGGCGTGCCCACCAGACGTGGAAGCCGGCCGTGGCCAACAGCGCGCCCGCGCCCGCGCACAGCATCACCGGGCCGGAGGGGCCGTGGGCGATGGTGTTGGCGGCGGCGTCGGCCACCGCCACGGCCGTGAACAGGGCGGCCAGTTCGACGACGTCCCGACGCCAGTGGTGGCGCCGGGGGGAACGGACGGAAGTCGCATCAGTCATGCGGACAGCCTCGCGGAACGGTGTTGCCTGGTCGCCAACACCTTGTGTCGGGCGGGTAAAAGACACAATGGGCGCATTGGTCGCTACTGCCCCACCCGTCCTGGTTGCAGCGTCTTGGTGAACAAGATCCCTCCGCCTTCCTGACGCAGTCGCACCGTCAGTTCCCCGCTTCCCCCGTCGATCGCCACCTCGCCGAAGAACTGCGGGCTCTCCGCCGGGGAGACGTTCGCACGCTCCGGTGCCTTGATGAACGGCTGCTTGGGCCCGAACGTTCCATCCAGCTTCACGGCCGGGAAACCACCCGCGTGCAGCGGCCCCGACACGAACTCCCAGAACGGCTCGAAGTCCGTGAACGCGGCCCGCTCGGGCGCGTAGTGCTGCGCCGAGGTGTAGTGGACGTCGGCGGTCAGCCAGAGGGTCCCGGTGATCCGCCGGTGCTTGATGTGCCGCAGCAACTCGGCGATCTGCAACTCCCGCCCCAGCGGCGCGCCCGGGTCGCCCTGCGCCACCGCCTCGAAGTCCGTCGGGCCGTCCGTGACAACCAGCCCCAGCGGCATGTCCGCGGCGATCACCTTCCACACCGCCCGCGAGCGCGACAGCTCCCGCTTGAGCCAGCGCAACTGCTCGGCGCCCAGGATGCCTTGCGGGTCGTCGGTCTGCCGGTCGGGCGAGTTGGCGTTGCGGTATCGGCGCATGTCCAGCACGAAGACGTCCAACAGCGGGCCGTGCCGCAGCACCCGGTACACCCGGCCTTCCCCGTCCGGGCGGAGCGTGCGCAGCGGGAAGTACTCGCCAAAGGCGCGCAGCGCCCGCCGGGAGAGCACGTCGACGTCCTTGACGCGGTACCGGTCGTCGTCCAACACCTGGCCCGGATACCAGTTGTTGTGCACCTCGTGGTCGTCCCACTGGGTGATCGTCGGCACCTGGGCGTTGAACCGCCGCAGGTTCGCGTCCAGCAGGTTGTAGCGGAACGCGCCCCGGAACTCCGCCAGCGTCTCGGCGACCTTGGACTTCTCCTCGGTCGTCACGTTCCGCCAGATCCGGCCGTCCGGCAGGGTCACCCGCTCCTGGATCGGGTTGTCGGCGTAGATGTTGTCGCCGCTGCACAGGAAGAAGTCCGGATCCAGCCGCCGCATGTCCTCGTAGACCCGGTAGCCGCCCCGTTCCGGGTTGATGCCCCAGCCCTGCCCGGCCAGGTCGCCGGACCACAGGAACCGGACGCCCGCGGGCCGCCCGCCGCGGCGGTCCGGCGCCGTGCGGAACGTGCCCGTCACCGGCTCCCCGGCGTGCTCGGGGTGGTCCGGATCGGCCAGCAGCACCCGGTAGTGGACCTGTTCGCCGGCCGGCAGCCCGTGCAGCGCGGTCACCCCGGTGAAGTCCGTACCGGGGCCGAGCAACGGCCCGTGCCAGGTACGGGCGTTGCGGAACGCCTCGGTGGCCGCGGTCTGCACCACCATCCGGGCCGGCCGGTCGGACCGCGCCCACACCAGGCCGGACGACGCGGTCACGTCACCGGCCTGCACGCCCCAGGAGGCGCTCGGCCGCCCGCGGCGCACCAGGGCCGGCGCGGCCCCCGCCGGGACGGCACCGGTCACCGCGGGCAGCACCAGTCCCGCGGAGCCCGCCGCCGCCCCCTGGAGGAGCGACCGCCGTCCGAAGCCTCTGCCGGCACCCTGCGCCATCGTGCTACCTCCGTGCTGCCTCGATCCCGTTCGTTACGCCCCCGTTCGTATCGCCACCCGGTGCCGCGCGGGCGAACTCCCGGTGAACTACGCCCATATGAGGCGGGAGAGGGGACCAGAGTCGCAGGACCACCGGCCGATCGCGAGGTACCGGCCCAAACGTCTACGCTCCGCTAATCCGCCGCCGCCCGGCCGGCCCCATGGAAGGCGACCGCCATGCCCACCCTCGGTTCCGCGCACCTTAGGGTCGCCCGCCCGTCCGGCGATCTGAGTGCCGCCGGCCGCTTCTGGCGCGACGGGCTGGGCCTGCGCGAACTCCACCGCCACACCGCCCACGAGGGCGAGCACTCTCTCCTCATGCTGGGCTGGCCGGACGCCACGTGGCACCTGGAGCTGACCCTCGACCCCACGGGCACGCTCCGCCCGACCCCGACACCGGACGACCTCCTCGTCCTCTACCTGGACGGCCCGGTCCCCGACGACCTCGTCGCCCGGTTGGAACGCCGCGGCGGCACCCGCGTACCGGCCCACAACGCCTACTGGGACGCCTGGGGCGTCACCATCGAGGACCCTGACGGCTACTGCCTGGTCCTGTGCACCCGCGACTGGAACAACGCACGGGTCCTGGGCGCCACCTGAACCCCGGCCGCCCGCACGCCACTTGACGGTCACCCGCCCTCCCGGCTGGACAACGCGATGCCCGCCCGGTGGGATAGAACGGTGCTGACCGATCCCGCCGACGACGCCACCACCGTCTTCGAGGCCCACCGCC
The DNA here is from genome assembly GCF_042798755.1 of Streptomyces sp. NPDC057743. Lineage (NCBI taxonomy): Bacteria > Bacillati > Actinomycetota > Actinomycetes > Kitasatosporales > Streptomycetaceae > Streptomyces > Streptomyces sp. NPDC057743. The sequence goes on along the minus strand of NZ_JBHVJX010000023.1, from coordinate 5,048 downwards.
CGCTGCTCCAGGCAGTGGCCTACCGGATGCTCGGCCGGGTGGTCGACGCCGAGGACGTGGTCCAGGACGCCTGGTTGCGCTGGTTCGCCGCGGACCGGACCCAGGTGCGCGAACCGCGCGCCTATCTGGTCCGCATCACCACCCGGTTGGCCATCGACCGGCTCCGTCAACTCCAGTCGCGCCGCGAGTCCTACGTGGGTCCCTGGCTGCCCGAACCCCTCGCCACCGATGTGCTGGTCCCCGGGCAACCCCTCCCGAACGGCGCCGAGCGGGCGGTCTTCGCCGAGACCGTCACCCTCGCCGTCCTCGTCGTGATGGAGGCGCTCTCCCCGTTGGAGCGCGCGGTGTTCGTGCTGCGCGAGGCGTTCGGCTACCCGTACGCGGAGATCGCGACCGTCCTGGAGCGCAGCGAGGCCGCGGTGCGCCAACTGGCGGGCCGGGCCCGGCGCCACGTGGCGGAGGGCAGGCCGCGGTACGACGTCGACCCGGACCGGCAGCGGGAGTTGACCGAGCGGTTCCTGTCGGCCGCCGCCGGCGGCGACTTGGAGGGACTGCTGACCATGCTCGCGGCGGACGCCCGGCTGGTCGGGGACGGCGGCGGCAAGGCCAAGTCCTCGCTGCGGATCATCGAGTCCGCCGACAAGGTCGCCCGGTTCCTCATCGGTGTCATCGCCATGCTCCCGGCCGGCCTGGAGCTCGACTTCCTCGAACTCAACGGCGGGATCGCGCTGCTCGCCCGCGTCGACGGGGCCCCGGACTCGGTGGTCCAACTCGGCATCCGGGACGGCCGGATCGAGACCGTCTACCTCATGCGCAACCCGGACAAGCTGGTCTCACTCGCCCGCTAGCCGGGCCGCCGCACGCAGGCCGGTGCGCGGACTCGCCAGCACCGGCACCGCGTTCCCGCCCGGCCCGTCGGCCGCGAGCCGGTCCGCTACGGGTGCCATGGACGCCTGCGCCAGGACGAGGACATCGGCCCGGCCGCCGTCCCGTTCCCGCCGCGCCGCATCGGCCACCGCCGCCAGATAACCCGCCTGGTCACCGGCCTCGAACCGCTCCCAGGCACCCGCGACGAGCACGTGGTGCACCCGCGCAGGGCGCCCGGCGCGGCGGGCCTCCTCGGCGATCAGCTCCGCGGTGGGCGCCAGGGTGCTCTCCAACGCGGCGAGCACCGCGATCCGGGGGCCGTGCGCGACGGCCGCCGCGGCCATCGGCCGGTCCACCCGCAGCACCGGCAACCCCGCCGCCGACCCGGCCGCCTCGGCCACCGACCCGAGCGTGGAGCAGGTGCACAGCGCCGCCCGGGCCCCGCCACGGACGGCCTCGCCGAGCGCCTCGGCGACCTCGCGCGCGACCCCGTCGGGCCTCGACTCCCGTGCGCGCGCCAGGAGTTCGGGCCGGACCAGGTGTCGCAGCGGCAGCCCGGGCGCGTCCGCGTCGCGCAGCGCATCGAAGACGGGGACGTGGACCGGCGAGGTGTGCAGCAGGGCGAGCATGCCCGCGAGCCTAACGGCCGCCTCCGGCTCGGCGGACGGCCGGTTGCCGCGTGGTGCGGAACGGTGCTGGCGGCCTCGTGAAGACGCGGTGAGCGGGCGGAAACGGATGGGGGATTGGTCTTGACCAAGGGTGGGGGTGGTCATATCGTCGAGATACTGCAACAACCTTTAATAAAGAAGCGCGCATTACTCGGGGCTGCTGGGGACCGGGTGTCGCTGGCCCGTTGGGGCCACGTGCCACCGCCCTGTTGGAGCCCAGGTGTCACCGGCCCTTGAGACACTGGGTGGGTGCCATCGGACCCGTTCGCGGGTCGGTTTTGTTACGTCGTCTCGTTACGCATCAGCAGGGGGCCCGCGCGGCGGGCCCGCGGCCTCGGGGGGTGGGGATCACGCAGCTCGAAACGGCTCCGGAGCCTAAGTACTGGCATCTCAAGACCGTGCTCAGCGACGCGCTGGACAAGGAGTTCACGGTCGGGGAGATCCTGCCCAACGAGCGGGATCTGGCGGCGCGCTTCGGCGTCGCCCGGGCCACGCTCCGACAGGCGCTCGAACAGCTGGAGTTGGAGGGCCGGCTCCAGCGCCGCCGCGGCGTCGGCACCACCGTCGCACCGCCCCGGGTCGGCGTCGCCGTCGAGCCCGCCCGCCACACCTGGCCGGGCGCCGTCGGCGACGACTGGCAGCCGGTCGACGCGAGCGAGACCGACGAGGTGCCCACCGCGGTGGCCCGCCTGTTGGAGACCGCCCCCGGCGAGGCGGTCCACCTGGTGCGCCGCAGCCGGGTCTCGGCCCAACAGCCGGTCGCCGCCGAGCTGTTGTACGTCCGGGCCGACGCGGTACCGGCCGGCGGCGACGCGCTGCCCCTCGACACCGGCGCCCGCGCCCGCGCCGTGCTCGGCGCCCTCCAGTTGCTCGACCTGGATGGCCAGGACCGCACCGTCGAACTGGGCTCGGCCCGCGCCGAGGACGCCAAACAGCTGGACCGTCTGCCCGGCGCGCCCGTTCTGGTGGTCACCACCCGCTACGTCTCCCGAGGCCGGGCCGTCGCCGTCGCGGTCTCCACCTACCGCGCCGACACCTGCCGGCTCACCTTCGGGGAGCGCGAGACGGAACCGCTGCTCGCGAGCTGACCCGCCGGCCGCGCCATGTCGGACGGGCCCGCACCGGACGCCCCGGTGCGGGCCCGCCGTCGTTCGCCGCCCGGGGCGCGCGGTCACCGCCGCGCGGTCACCGTGCCCTCCACGGCGAAGAGTTCGCCCTCCACGTGGTCCAGCGCCAGCCGCAGCGCGCCGGTGGCGATCGCGGCCTGCCCCAGCCGCGACAGCACCACCTCCGGCGGGCGCAGGCAGTAGCGCGCCAACTCCCGCCGCAGCGGCGTCAGTACGCCCGCCAGACCGGACGCCCAGCCGCCGACCACCACCAACTCCGGGTCCAGCGCCAGCACCAGCGCGGCCACGTCGTGCACCAGCCGCCGCAGGAAGCGGTCCACCGCCTCCCGCGCCTGTGCGTCCCCGCCCCGGGCCGCCGCGAACACCGTCGCCACCTGCGCCTCGTCCAGCGGTTGCAGCGGCTCCCCGGTGGTCGACAGCAGCGTCTCGGGCTTCGCCTCCCGCCCCAGCAGGTGCAGCGCGCCGATCTCCCCGGCGGCGCCGCCGAAACCGCGGTGCAGCCGCCCGCCGATCAGCGCCCCGGCGCCCGGGCTCAGCCCCGCCAGGACGAACACCACGTCATCGGAAGCGGTGGCCGCGCCCTGCCAATGCTCCGCCACCGCCGCGGCGTTGGCGTCGTTCTCCACCAGCACCGGGCAGCGGAACGACCGTCGCAGCCGCTCGCCGAGCGGCAGCCCGGTCCAACCGGGCAACGCGGTGCCCAGCCGCACGGTGCCGTCCGCCTCCACGATGCCCGGACTGGCCGCGCCGACCGCCCGCAGCGAACTGCGGGCCACGCCCGTCCGGCGCAGCAGTTCGGAGACCACCGCCCGGACCCGCTCCAGCCGCTCGTCGGCCGGCGCGGACTCCGCCACGTCGCGCTCCGCCGCATCCACCACCTGGCCACTGAGGTCGGCAAGGACCACCGCGACCCGGTGCGCGCCGATCTCGATGCCCAACAGGTGCCCGGCCTCCGTGACGAACCGGAACCGTCGGGCCGGCCGGCCCTGCCGCCGGATCTCGCCCTCCTCGGCGGGCGCCTCGGCCACCAGCCCGGTTTCGATGAGCCCCTCGATCACGCCCTCGACCGTCGGCCGGGACAGGCCGGTCACCTGGACGAGATCGGTGAGCGTGGGGGAGTCCGCGGCGCGCAGCGCGTGCAGCACCACCGCGGAGTTGATCCGTCGCAGCAGAGAGGGGTCCCCGCCGGTGAGCCGACCCAACGTCCGTCTCCTCGCCTCGCCTGTCTGGCGGATCGTAGCCGGTCAGCGGGTGTGCGGCGAGTCCCACGAACCGTGTGCCTCCCGGGCCTTGGACGGCCCGACGGCGCTGGCCCGAACCGGCCTCACCCCGCGAGGACGGCCAATTGTCAGTCCCCAGCGGTTTACTGACGGTATGACGCCACAGCAGCCGGAACCACAGCACAGCAAGCAACCCACCCCGACGATCCCGCCGCCCCGCACACCGACCGCACCCACCGCGTCGGCCACACCTACCGCGTCCGCCGTGCCCACCGCGCCGCACGGGCCCGAGCCGCCCGGCGGGCCGCCCACCGCGCTCGCCCGGCTCGACGCGCTGGCGGCCCGCCCGTTGGCCGGCGAGGGCGGACCGTGCTTCCACGTGGCGCCGCTGTGGGCGAGCGGCCCGCTGTGGGACGCGGACCCGGCGGACGCCGCGTCGGCCCGCGAGGAGTGCACGGAGCAACTCGCCGCGCTGGTCGCGGTGGTGTCCTTACGGTGGGGCGAGCCGGTCGTCCACGACCTGACGGAGGCGCTGGAGCACAGCGCGCAGGGACTGCCCGTCCCGGCTCCGCTTGACGTGCTGTGCACCCTGGTGCCGCGGGTGTACGCCTGGCGGGACGGCGGCCGCTGGATCGCGGTCGGTGCCGGGCCGTTGGAGCCCGGGCAGCCGCGCCAGGTCGTGGGCGCGGTGGCGGCGCGGCCCCCGGGGGAGGGCGAAATACCGGGCGGGGATGAGGTATCCGCGCCGTAGCCCGGAGCCGCCCGGGCGCGCCCGGGCTCAGCCACCCCGCGCCCACCCCGACGTCCGTCGTCCCGTTCCGTCAGGACTCGGTGAACGCCGCCGTGCGCAGGCGCCCGTACTCCTCCGCCATGGTCGCCAGCGTCCACTGAGCTTCTTCAGCGGTGCTGCTCCAGGGTGAGGACCGGTTTGGTCATTGACGTCAGTCGGTTGGGGCTGCAGCGGGCTTGGCGGAAGAGCCGCCAGGTCTTCAGGCGGGCGAAGGCCTGCTCAACAGGGCTGCGTAGTCGGGAGTGTGCACGGTTGACGGCCTTCTGTGCGGTGGTGAGCTTGTGTCCGCAGTGTCGCTTGAAGGGGGTGCAGACGGTTCCGCCGGCGCCCTGGTAGGCCTTGTCCGCGAGGACGGGGATCTTCAGACGTTCACAGA
>NZ_JBHVJX010000022.1:0-156070 GCF_042798755.1 Streptomyces sp. NPDC057743 | reverse complement strand
AGGTGTTCGGACGTAAAGCGAAGCAGTCCGAACACCCACCCCGGAGGCCCCGCACCCGGCACCCACCACCAACGAGCGGCCCCACCCCACACACCACCCCCTACCGCGGCGTCACCCGCCGCAGACCGGCGCGCCGAACCACCCCCGGCCCCACCTCGGCCACCCGCGCGACCAGCGCCTCCGCATCCCAGGAGGGCGGCCAGCCCTCCCACAGCCGGAGCCGGCCGGCCACCACCACGGCGCGGATCTGGTCCCGGTTGGCGAGCCGGACGAGTTCCCAGCGCAGGTCGTAGGAGGGCGTGAGTTCGGGGACGGCGAGGTCCACCAGGAGGTAGTCGGCGGCCTTGCCGACGGCTATCTGGCCGGTGACGCGGCCCAGGCCGAGGGCGTCGGCGCCGCCCTCGGTGGCGTGCGTCAGCCACAGGTGCCCGGCGCCGCACACCGAGTCGCCCGCGGCCAGCCCGTAGGCCAGCCGCTGGGCCGTCTCCGCGGCGTCCACCAGCCGGAAGCCGTCGCCGCGGGTGCCGTCCGTGCCGGTGCCGAAGCGGACGCCGAGCGCGGCCAGCATGGTGGCGTGCGCGACCGCGTTGCCCTTCCAGGCGCTGGCCACCGGGTTGTAGCTGATCGCCGCGCCGGTGTCGGCCAGTTGCCGCATCTCGGTGGGGGTCAGGAGGGTGGCGTGCGCGCCCAGGGTGTGCGGGCCGAGGGCGCCGAGGTGGTGCAGGTAGTCCACCGGGCGGCGCCCGACGCTCTTCAACGAGCGCTCCACGGAGGCCAGATGCTCGTTGACGTGGATCTGGAAGACCGCCCCGGCCTCGGCGCAGAGCTCCGCGGTCCGCTTCAGGACCGGGCCGGTGGCGTCCTCGGGGACGGCGATGGCCAGGGAGGGGTGGACCAGCGGGTGGCCGCCCCAGCGCCCCAAGTGGGCCGGCCCGCCCGTCCCGTTGGAGACGATCTTGCCCAGGACGCAGCGGATGCCGGCCTCCTCGGTGCCCTTGGCCACCGCCGCGACGTCGACCGGCGCCCGGGTGCCGGCGTCGGCGACGGTGGTGAAGCCGCCGCGCAGCGCCTCCAGGGCGGCCAACTTCGCGGACAGATAGGCGCTTTCGTCGTCCAGCGCGTGCTCCAGCGGCTCCCAGATCGTCTTGAAGATCTCCGACGGCTGCCCGAACGACTGGGCCTTGCCGAAGCTCTGGGTGAGGTGGTGGTGCGCGTCGACGAAGCCCGGCATCAGCAACTGGCCGTCGAGCCGGACCGGCGCCGGTCCTTCGCGGTGCGCGGCGAGCAGGCGGGCGGCCGGGCCGACCGCGCGGAAGGTGCCGCCCTCGACGAGGACGGCGTGGTCGCGCACCGGTCCGTCCGGCAGCAGCACCACCTCCGGGACGAGGAGCTGACGGTCCCCGGCGAACTGGTCGGGGCGGGGCGCCCGTTGGCCCCCGGGGTGCGCGCGCCCGGCGGGCTCCTGGGCCTGCGCGGTGCCGGCGCCCGCCCCGCCGAGCAGCCCGCCCGCGCCGGTCAGGCCGGCGACCCCGGCGAGGAAGCCGCGCCGCCCGAAGCCGGCGCGCGGCCCACCCTCCTCCCGCTCCGACTCCTGCGCCGCTCCCTGGTCCCACTGCTCGTTCGCCAACCCGCTCGCCTGCCTCCGCCGTCGCATACGTGGGCGCGACCGGGCCCGGGAACCGGGTCGGCCGCGCCGGGTGGCCCGACCCTAGGACCCGCCGCAAAGCGGAACAAGACTTTCGACATACGGGATAGAGGGGGGTTGGGGGGTGGGTGGCGGAACTCCGTGGGGCTCGTCCGGCGCCCCAGTTCAGGGCCGTTCCCGAGGGGGTGCGCGGTGGCGTAACCCCGCCGAAACGCGGTGTCCGGGACGGTCGTTGGGTCGGGGTGACCGCGCCCCGCGGCCCGCCGAAACGGCTCCACATATCTCACGAGCTCTGCACATCACAGGCCCTCCCCGGTAACTCAACCCGAAAGAGTGTGAGTTCGGCGCGAGTCTGACCGGATGCGCCTACGGAGCCGCCCCCCTGGGTAGGGCAGCCGCCGACAGAGGGCGTGCCGCGGCACGCCCTCCTTCCGTACATGTCGTCCGTACGGAGGGAGATCGGATCGGGAGAGGCCACCAACGGTGACGCAGTCACAGCCCACGTCGCAGCCCTTCGCCTTGCCGCACTTCTACATGCCGCATCCGGCCCGGCTCAACCCGCACCTGGAGGCCGCGCGGGCGCACTCCAAGGCGTGGGCGCGGGAGATGAACATGCTGGAAGGTTCCGGCATTTGGGACGAGCGCGACCTCGATTCCCACGACTACGCGCTGCTGTGTGCCTACACCCACCCGGAGTGCTCGGAGGAGGCGCTCAACCTCGTCACCGACTGGTACGTCTGGGTCTTCTTCTTCGACGACCACTTCCTGGAGACGTTCAAGCGCACCCTGGACCGGGAGGGCGGGAAGGCGTACCTGGACCGGCTGCCGGCGTTCATGCCGATGGGCCTCGACGCGCCGACGGCTCCGGCCGCGTCCATGCCGGAGCCGACCAACCCGGTCGAGGCGGGGCTGGCGGACCTGTGGCGGCGCACCGTGCCGTCGATGTCGCCGGCGTGGCGCCGCCGGTTCGCCGAGAGCACCGAGAACCTGCTCAACGAGTCTCTCTGGGAACTCTCCAACATCAACATCAACCGGATCGCCAACCCCGTCGAGTACATCGAGATGCGCCGGAAGGTGGGCGGCGCCCCCTGGTCGGCGGGGCTGGTGGAGTACGCGACCGGCGCCGAGATCCCGGCCGCGGTCGCCGACACCCGCCCGCTGAGGGTCCTGAAGGACACCTTCTCCGACGCCGTCCACCTGCGCAACGACCTCTTCTCGTACCAGCGCGAGATCGAGGACGAGGGCGAACTCAGCAACGGCGTCCTGGTGTTGGAGACCTTCCTGGACTGCACCACCCAGGAGGCCGCGGACGCGGTCAACGAGCTGATCACCTCCCGCCTCCAGCAGTTCGAGGACACCGTCCTCACCGAGCTGCCGCCGCTCTTCGTCGACCGCGGCCTGACCCCGGCCGACGCCGCCGCCGTGCTCGCGTACGCCAAGGGCCTCCAGGACTGGCAATCGGGCGGCCACGAATGGCACATGCGCTCCAGCCGCTATATGAACGGCGGTGGCGCGGGCGCCCCCGGCAGCGCCGCGGCCCCCTGGTCGCCGCTGGTCTTCGGCGGCCTGGGCACCGAGGGGCTCGGCGCGCTCGCCGCCGGCGCCCTGGGCCCGGGCGCCTCCGGCGCCGATCTGCGCACCGCCCTGGCCGCGGCCGGCACCCAGCGGCTGCGCCGGCGCACCCACGCCCCCCACCAGAAGGTCGGCCCCTCCCAACTCCCCGACTTCGTCATGCCGTTCACCACCACCCTCAGCCCCCACCTGGGCGCCGCCCGGCGCAACGTCGTCACCTGGGCGCACGCGAGGGGGATGCTCCGACCGCAGCCGGGCGTGCCGCTCTCCGACATCTGGGACGAGGACGCGCTGGTCCGCTTCGACTTCGCGCTGTGCGCCGCCGGCCTGCACCCCGACGCCACCCTGGACCAACTCGACCTCGGCACCCAGTGGTTGACCTGGGGCACCTACGCGGACGACTACTACCCCGCGGTCTTCGGCCGCCCCCGCGACGTCGCCGGCGCGCACGCCGCCACCAAGCGCCTCTCCGCCCTGATGCCCGTCGACGCGTCCGAACGGGCCCCCGAGCCGGCCAACGCCCTCGAACGCGCCCTGGCCGACCTGTGGTTGCGCACCGCCGCCCCGCTGGCCCCGGACGCCCGCCGCACCTTCAAGGAAACCGTCGACACGATGACCGCGAGCTGGCTCTGGGAGCTGGACAACCAGGTCCAGCACCGCATCCCGGACCCGGTCGACTACATCGAGATGCGCCGCGCGACCTTCGGCTCCGACCTCACCATGAGCCTGAGCCGCCTCGGCCACGGCCGCCAGGTCCCGCCGGAGGTCTACCGCAGCGGCCCGATGCGCTCCCTGGAGAACGCCGCCGCCGACTACGCCTGCCTGCTCAACGACGTCTTCTCGTACCAGAAGGAGATCGAGTACGAGGGCGAGGTGCACAACGGCGTCCTGGTCGTGCAGAACTTCTTCGACTGCGACTACCCGACCGCGCTGGCCATCGTCCACGACCTGATGACCTCCCGCATGCGCGAGTTCCAACACGTCGCCGCCCGCCAACTCCCGATCCTCTACGACGACTTCAAGCTCTCCGCCGAGGCCCGCGCCACCCTCGACGGCTACGTCCGCGAACTGGAGAACTGGCTCGCCGGCATCCTCACCTGGCACCGGGAGTGCCGCCGCTACCGCTCCGAGTACCTCCGCCACCGGCCCGGCGCCCCCGGCTGGCTCCCGGGCCCGACGGGGCTGGGGACGTCGGGGGCGCGGGTGGCGTCGGGGGTGCTCGGGTAGCGGCCGAACGCCCCTCGCCGGGGGCTGCCGGCAACCCTCGGCAGCCCCCCGCCCACCCACGGTGACCTGCCCGTTTTGCCTGAATTTTCACATATACCCCTTGTTGGGGTCGGGGGGTCGTCGTAATCTCGGCAGTGTCGCGGCCTAAGCGTTCCGCCGGACGAAGCCCCCAGGGAACGCCTCGACGGGCGCGCCGAATCGCCACCAGAGCACGGTCCGGGCAAGCCGCGGCGACGTTCGATCACTGGAGGAGAAGATGACCTTCAAGGCATTCTTCCCCCGCAGCCGCAGGAACGACCGGGGCCGCCACGGTGGCGGTGACTGGGACGACGACTACGGTCGCGGCGGAGACGGAGACGGCGGGTACGGCGGCGGCTACGGCGGCCGTGGTGGCCGAGGCGGATTCTTCGTCATCGTCAGGCTCTGATCTGAATCGTCAGTCCGAGCCGAAACCCTTGTTACGTGTTTTGGGAAAAACCGCTGACCATTGTCACCAGTGAGATGTGATTCGGGCCAACGGGTCTGAGACACACCCCGAGGCGGGCCCGCGCACCCCGCGCGAGCCGGCCTCGTGGGCTGCCGTCAACGGCCCCCGGCGGCTCACCACGTAAGCACCATGCACCTGCGCAGCGCCCGCAGCACCCGCCGCGGCCGCCGGACGAGAACGCCCGACGGCCGGGAGGGAACGACGCTCCCAACGACGCGGCCGGCCACGGCGGTTGGGGCGAAGCCGAAGCAGCCAGAGGCGTCGGAGAAGGCGCAGCAGGTACGGAAGGTCAACGGCCAAGAGCGCACAGCGGCGACCGAGCGCCCCACGCCGGCGGTACCCGCCCAACTCCCCACCGACACCCCCATCCTGACCCGGCACGTCGGCCCCGTGGAGGCGTTCCGCCGCTTCTGGCCGCTGACCCGGGGGGACCGCCGCTGGATGCTGCTCGTCGGCGGGTGCGCCGTCATCGCGGCCCTCGCCGAGACCGTCACCATCCTGCTCTTCGCCCAACTCACCGACACCGCCCTCAAGGAGGGCTCGGTCAGCGCCTTCTGGACCCCCGCCGGCACCTGGCTCACGGTCGCGGTCATCGGCGCGATCGTCGGCTACCTGGGCAACTCCCTGGCCGCCTGGACCGCGGAACGCTTCCTGCTGCGCCTGCGCGCCCGCGTCTTCACCCACCTCCAGACGCTGCCCCCGCACTTCTTCCAACGCAACCGCCGCGGCGACCTGGTGGAGCGGCTCACCGGCGACGTCGACGCCATCGAACGGCTCGTGGTCAGCGGCCTGGTGGGCGCCTGCGCGGCCCTCTTCTCCACCCTCTTCTACGGCGCCGCCGCCCTCCTGCTGCGCTGGGAGCTGGCCCTGGCCACCTTCGTCGCCGCCCCCCTCTTCTACTTCGCCACCCGCCGCTTCACCGGCCGGCTGCGCGAGGTCTCCCGCCGCCAGCGGGCGGCCGACGGCGCCCTCACCTCCGTCGTCGAGGAAACCCTGGTCAACGTCGTCCTCACGCAGGCGTACAACCGGCAGCACGACGAGGAGGAGCGGCTGGGTCGGGAGGCCCGCCGCTGGCTGCGGGCCTCGGTCGCCAGCGCCCGCCTCAACGCCCTCTACGACCAGCTCATCGAGATCCTGGAGACCCTCTGCGTGCTGGCCATCATCGGCCTGGGCGCCTGGGAGATCTCCCAGCGCCGGATGACGCTCGGCCAACTCCTCGCCTTCGCCGCCTTCATCGGCTACCTCTACCCGCCCATCCGCTCCCTGGGCCGGCTCGGCCTGACCGCCACCGCCGCCACCGCCGCCGCCGACCGGCTGCTGGAGATCCTCGACGCCCACCCCGCCGTCACCGACCCGCCCCCGTCCCGCGCCCTTCCCCTCCCCCATCGCGCCCGGGGCGAACTACGCGTCGAGGACGTCACCTTCCGCTACCCCAACTCCCCGCACCACAACGCCCTCAGCTCCCTCACCTTCACCGCACACCCCGGCGCGTTCCTGGTCGTCACCGGCCCCAGCGGCGCCGGCAAGTCCACCCTCGCCGCCCTCCTGCTGCGCTTCTACGACCCGGACGCCGGCACCGTCCGCCTCGACGGCATCCCCCTCGACCGCCTCCCCCTGGCCGACCTCCGCCGCAACATCACCCTGCTCCCGCAGGAGACCCTGGTCCTGCACGACACCATCGAGCACAACATCGCCTCCGGCCGCGAGGCCCCCGCCCCGACCCACGAGGAGGTCGTCCGGGCCGCCCGAGCCGCCGACGCCCACGCCTTCATCACCGCCCTCCCGGACGGCTACGACACGGTCATCGCCCCCGCCACCGCCGCCCTCTCCGGCGGCCAGCTCCAACGCGTCGCCATCGCCCGCGCGATGCTCCGCGACGCCCCCGTCCTCATCCTCGACGAGCCCACCACCGGCCTCGACGCCCTCGCCGCCCAACGCATCCTCGCCCCCCTCCACCGCCTCGCCGCCGGCCGCACCACCCTCGTCATCACCCACGACCTCGACCTGGCCACCACCGCCGACCACATCCTCGTCCTCGACGACGGCCACCTCACCGAGTCCGGCACCCACCCCCAACTCCTCACCCACGCCGGCCTGTACGCAGAACTCTTCGAGGGCCGGGCGTAGCGCGAAGTGACGAGCACCACACCGGCAACGTGCCGAGAAAACGCCGAAGGGCCCCACCGCGAACGGTGGGGCCCTTCGACAACGTGCCCGGTGAAGGCACTGGCGGAGGATACGAGATTCGAACTCGTGAGGGGTTGCCCCCAACACGCTTTCCAAGCGTGCGCCCTAGGCCTCTAGGCGAATCCTCCGCCGCAAACAATACAAGACGTTGGGGAGTGCTCGCGAACATGATCCGGGGGAGGGGGTTCGGGGAGGGGGTCCGGTGCGGGGTGGGTCGTTTGTTGGGTGGGGGATCCGCTAATGTGGGGCGCAGCCCCTCACGTGGCGCTATCTGACTGAACTCCCCCAGGGCCGGAAGGCAGCAAGGGTAGGTCGGCTCTGGCGGGTGCGTGAGGGGCGCTTGCGTTTGCTCAAGGCGTCCGCTTCCTGCTCGTGTGCGGGCGGGGGCTTGGGGAAGCCCGGTTGTCAGTGCGGCCCGATATCGTCGTAAGCGTGTCGTCCCTTGCGCTGTACCGCCGCTATCGCCCCGAGACCTTCGCCGAGGTCATCGGGCAAGAGCACGTGACCGACCCGCTGCAGCAGGCGTTGCGGAACAACCGGGTCAACCATGCGTATCTGTTCAGTGGGCCACGCGGCTGCGGCAAGACGACGAGCGCGCGGATCCTGGCGCGCTGTTTGAACTGTGAGGAAGGTCCCACTCCGACGCCCTGCGGGAGCTGCCGGTCGTGCGAGGACCTGGCGCGCAACGGGCGCGGCTCGATCGATGTGATCGAGATCGACGCCGCCTCGCACGGTGGCGTGGACGACGCCCGCGAGCTGCGGGAGAAGGCGTTCTTCGGCCCGGCCAGCAGCCGCTACAAGATCTACATCATCGACGAGGCGCACATGGTGACCTCGGCGGGCTTCAACGCCCTGCTGAAGGTCGTCGAGGAGCCGCCGGAGCACCTGAAGTTCATCTTCGCGACCACGGAGCCCGAGAAGGTCATCGGGACGATCCGGTCGCGGACCCACCACTATCCGTTCCGGCTGGTGCCGCCGGGCACGCTGCGGGATTACCTCGCCGAGGTGTGCGGGCGGGAGGAGATCCCGGTCGAGGACGGGGTGTTGCCGCTGGTGGTGCGGGCCGGCGCGGGCTCGGTGCGGGACTCGATGTCGGTGATGGACCAGCTGCTGGCCGGGGCCGGCGCGGACGGTGTGACGTATGCCATGGCGACGTCGCTGCTGGGGTACACCGACGGGTCGTTGCTGGATTCCGTCGTGGAGGCGTTCGCTGCTGGGGACGGGGCGGCGGCCTTCGAGGTCGTCGACCGCGTCATCGAGGGCGGGAACGACCCCCGTCGGTTCGTCTCCGACCTGCTGGAGCGGCTGCGGGACCTGGTGATCTTGGCGGCGGTGCCGGACGCGGCGGAGAAGGGGCTGATCGACGCCCCGGCCGATGTGGTGGAGCGGATGGCGGCGCAGGCGTCGGTGTTCGGGGCGGCGGAGCTGAGCCGGGCCGCGGACCTGGTCAACGCCGGTCTGACGGAGATGCGCGGGGCGACCTCCCCGCGGCTCCAACTGGAGCTGATCTGCGCCCGGGTGCTGCTGCCGGCGGCGTACGACGACGAGCGGTCGGTGCAGGCGCGGCTGGACCGCCTGGAGCGCGGTGTGGGCGCCGGGGCGGTGGCGCTGGGCGGCGGGCTGCCCGCGGGTGGCGGCGGTCCCGGTGGGGCCGTGCTGGAGTCCGGCGGGCCCGCGGTCGGGTACGCGCCGGGGCCCCAGGCGCATCCGCCGATGCCGGCCGGGCCGTCCGGACCTGCGGCGGCGCGCGCCGCGGTGCGAGGGGCGACGGGCGGCCAGGGCGCGGACGCGGGGGCCGGTGCTCCGGCCGCGGCGGGTGCGCCTGCTGGCCCCATGGGGCCCGGGAGTCCGGCCGGTTCGGCGAGTCCCGCGAGTGCGGGGAGTCCCGCCGCCTCCGGTGCGGCGCCAGTCGATCAGTCGGCCGGTCAGCCGGTCGGGCAGGGCGAGGGCGGTCCGCAAGCGGCGGCGCCGGCCGCTCCCCAGGGTGGCGCGGCGCGGCCCGGGGCCTGGCCCAGTGGCACCCGGGGCGCGACGGGCGCGGGGCAGGCGACCGGTGCGCGGCAGCCCGGGAGTTGGCCGTCGGCCGCGGCGCCGGGGCAGGGCGGGCAGCCCGCCGCCGGTGCCTCCGCGGCGCCCAGCGCGCCCGCTGCGCCCACGCCGCCTCCCGCGCCCGCGGCGCCCGCGCCCGGTCCCGCCGGCGGAGCTCCCGCGGGGGCGCCGTCCGCCGCGGCGGCGCAGGGGGCCGCGCAGGCGCGGCAGCTCTGGCCGCAGATCCTGGAGGCGGTCAAGGGCCGCCGCCGCTTCACCTGGATCCTGCTGAGCCAGAACGCCCAGGTCTCCGGCTTCGACGGCACGACGTTGCAGGTCGGCTTCCCCAACGCCGGCGCCCGGGACAGCTTCGCCAACGGCGGCAGCGAGGACGTCCTCAAGGAGGTGCTCGCCGACACCTTCCAGCTGCGGTGGCGGGTCGAGGCGATCGTCGACCCCTCCGGCGGGGCCAACCCGCCGTCCGGCGGCGCCCGCGGCGGCGGTGGCGGCTTCGGCGGCGGGGCGTCCGGCGGCTACGGCGGTGCGCCCCAGCAGCCGGCGCCGGCCCCGGCCCGGCCGAGCGCCCCGCCGGCCCCCGAGCAGGGGCCCGGTGGCGGCGGCAGCCAGGGCGCCCGGATGGCGCGCGAGGCGGTGGCCCCGTCGCCGTCCACGGGCGGTGGCCAGGGCAGCCCCGCGCCACAGCCCTCGTACACCCCGCCGGAGCCCCCGGCGTCGATCGAGTACGACATGCCGGCGGAGGACGACGCGGATCTCGTCGACTCGGCGCTCAGCGGCCATGAGTTGATCGTGCGGGAGCTCGGGGCGACGGTCCTGGAGGAGTTCGACAACGAGTGATCCGCGGGCGACGGTGAGCGACGTCGAGCGGTGTTCGGCGGCGCCGGGTGCGTGGCTGCGGCCCGGCGATCGCACCGCCGTCGCCGCCGTCCCGGGGGCGTACGGGGCACATCAGTGCTCCTCCCTGCGGCGTAGGGCGCCGGGCGCGCGGAACACGTAGGCTCGGGCTACCGCACAATCGTTGTCGTACGGCAGGAGTCATGTCGTGATCCCCGGTGGTCAGCCCAATATGCAGCAGCTGCTCCAGCAGGCCCAGAAGATGCAAGAGGATCTCGCGGCCGCCCAGCAGGAGCTGGCGGAGACGCCCGTGGAGGGTTCCGCGGGGGGTGGCCTGGTCAAGGCGACGGTGACCGGCTCCGGTGAGCTCAAGGGGCTGGTGATCGACCCCAAGGCGGTCGACACCGACTCCGCGGAGGACACCGCCGAGACCCTCGCCGACCTCGTGCTCGCCGCGGTCCGCGACGCCAACGCCACCGCGCAGAAGATCCAGCAGCAGAAGCTGGGCCCGCTCGCCCAGGCGCTGGGCGGCGGCGGTGGCATCCCCGGTCTCCCGTTCTGAGGGACCCGAGGGGCCTCCCCTTCTGGGGAGTAGCCAACTAGCGTACGCAGCACGGCAGAAGAGAGAGAAGGCGTTCCGTGTATGAGGGCGTGGTCCAGGACCTGATCGACGAGTTGGGCAGGCTGCCCGGCGTCGGTCCCAAGAGCGCGCAGCGGATCGCCTTTCACATCCTTCAGGCCGAGCCGACCGATGTCCGCCGGCTCGCCAACGCGCTGATGGAGGTCAAGGCCAAGGTCCGGTTCTGCACCGTGTGCGGCAATGTCGCGCAGGAGGAGCAGTGCCGGGTCTGCCTGGACCCGCGGCGCGATCCGGCGGTCATCTGCGTCGTGGAGGAGCCCAAGGACGTCGTGGCGATCGAGCGGACGAGGGAGTTCCGCGGCCGCTACCACGTCCTCGGTGGGGCGATCAGTCCGATCGAGGGCGTCGGCCCCGACGACCTGCGGATACGGGAACTCCTGGCCCGGCTCGCGGACGGCACCGTCACCGAGCTGATCCTGGCCACCGACCCGAATCTGGAGGGCGAGGCCACGGCCACGTATCTGGCCCGCATGGTCAAGCCGATGGGCCTCAAGGTGACGCGACTGGCCAGTGGGCTGCCGGTCGGAGGCGATCTGGAGTATGCCGACGAGGTCACGCTCGGGCGGGCCTTCGAAGGGAGGAGACTTCTCGATGTCTGACGCCACGCTGCACAACACGACACAGAACCCGGACGACTTCGCCGTTTCGATCTCCGACTCGATCGAGAGCTTCATCGTCGCGGTGACCGAGGTCGCCAAGGGCGACGAGCCGGACAGCGCGGTGCCCTTCCTGCTGCTGGAGGTCTCCCAACTGCTGCTCGCGGGCGGCCGGCTCGGCGCCCACGAGGACATCGTTCCCGACGAGCGTTACGAGCCGGACACCGGCCCGGAGGCGGACGTGGACGAGCTGCGCGAGCGGTTCGCGCAGCTGCTCGACCCGGTGGACGTCTACTCCGAGGTCTTCGACCCGTACGTGCCGCGCAGCGAGCCGGTGGCCTGCCGGATCTCCGACGACCTCGCCGACATCATCACCGACCTGCGGCACGGGCTGGCGCACTACCGGGCGGGCCGGGTCTCCGAGGCCCTGTGGTGGTGGCAGTTCTCCTACCTCTCCAACTGGGGGCCGACCGCCTCCGCCGCCCTCCGTGCGCTGCAGTCGCTGGTCGCCCACGTCCGCCTCGACCAGCCGCTGGACGCGCTGGACGGCCTGGACACCGACACCGGCGCCGCCGGCGACGAGGAGCGGCTGGCCGAGGAGGCCGGCAAGGTCATGGCCGCGGAGATCGCCGGTCCGCTGGGGCTGCGGAGGGCGTGACCCCCGGCCGGGGGCCGTCCGGGATGTGAACTGGGTTACGTTTCCGTGTGCCGGTGGGCGGAACGGGAAGGTGCTCGCCGAGCCGGTGCGATGGAGCACCGCGCTGGACCGGAGAGGGACACGGTGTTCACGGACCGCGTTCGGCGCGCTCATCGGCCGTCGCCACGGCGTCGGCGCGAGGGGCGAGTTGATCACCACGCGGGTTTGGTGTCTCACGATGCGGTAGTAGCGGGGCGGTTTCCGCCCGCTCGTTAGACTGAGCCGACCGCAGTACCCCCATATCAGGGGGTCCGGGAGGGTTCCCCTCCCGCTCAAGACAGTTGCGAGGAGCGCACGTGGGCCTTGTCGTGCAGAAGTACGGCGGCTCATCCGTTGCGGATGCCGAGGGCATCAAGCGCGTTGCCAAGCGAATCGTTGAGGCCAAGAAGAACGGCAACCAGGTTGTCGTGGTGGTCTCGGCGATGGGCGACACGACGGACGAGCTGATCGATCTCGCTCAGGAAGTGTCCCCGATCCCGTCGGGGCGCGAGTTCGACATGCTGCTGACCGCCGGAGAGCGGATCTCCATGGCCCTGCTGGCGATGGCGATCAAAAACCTCGGCCACGAGGCGCAGTCCTTCACCGGCAGCCAGGCCGGCGTGATCACCGACTCCGTGCACAACAAGGCACGGATCATCGACGTCACGCCGGGCCGCATCCAGGCGTCCATCGACGAGGGCAACATCGCCATCGTCGCCGGCTTCCAGGGCGTGTCCCAGGACAAGAAGGACATCACGACGCTGGGACGCGGCGGTTCGGACACCACCGCGGTGGCGCTGGCCGCCGCGCTGAACGCCGACGTCTGCGAGATCTACACCGACGTCGACGGCGTCTTCACCGCCGACCCCCGGGTCGTGAAGAAGGCCCGGAAGATCGACTGGATCTCCTTCGAGGACATGCTGGAGCTGGCCAGCTCCGGCTCCAAGGTGCTGCTGCACCGCTGCGTCGAGTACGCACGCCGTTACAACATCCCGATCCACGTCCGCTCGTCCTTCTCGGGGCTGCAGGGCACGTGGGTCAGCAACGAACCGCAAGGGGACCAGCCGATGGAGCAGGCAATCATCTCGGGCGTCGCGCATGACACCTCCGAGGCGAAGGTCACGGTCGTCGGGGTTCCGGACAAGCCGGGCGAGGCCGCGCGGATCTTCCGTGCCATCGCCGACTCCGAGGTCAACATCGACATGGTTGTCCAGAACGTGTCGGCGGCCTCCACCGGCCTGACGGACATCTCCTTCACGCTGCCGAAGGCCGAGGGCCGCAAGGCCGTCGCGGCGCTGGAGAAGACCCGCGCCGCGGTCGGCTTCGACTCGCTCCGCTACGACGACCAGATCGCCAAGATCTCGCTGGTCGGCGCGGGCATGAAGACCAACCCCGGCGTCACCGCCGCGTTCTTCGAGGCGCTGTCCAACGCGGGCGTCAACATCGAGCTCATCTCGACCTCCGAGATCCGCATCTCGGTCGTCACCCGGGCCGATGACGTCAACGAGGCCGTCCAGGCCGTGCACAGCGCCTTCGGGCTCGACAGCGAGAGCGACGAGGCGATCGTCTACGGCGGCTCCGGGCGATGATTCCGGCCGAGGCGGGCCGTCCGTCCCTCGCCGACACGGCGGGGACGGGGGCCCGCCCGGCCGCCAAGCCGCATCTCGCGATCGTCGGCGCCACCGGTGCCGTCGGCCGGGTCCTGCTCGGGATCCTCTCCGAACGGGCCGACATCTGGGGCGAGATCCGGCTGGTCGACTCCTCCCGTTCGGTCGGTCACGGGCTGACCGTGCGGGGCGAGGAGACCGCGGTCGTCGCGTTGAGCGAGGCCGCCTTCGACGGCATCGACGTCGCGATGTTCGACGTGCCGGACGAGATCGCCGCGCAGTGGGCGCCGGTCGCGGTGTCCAAGGGCGCGGTGGTGGTGGACAATTCGGGCGCGTTCCGGGGGGATCCGGACGTGCCTCTGGTGGTGCCCGAGGTCAACGGGTGCGCGGCGCGGATCCGGCCGCGCGGGATCATCGCCAATCCGCACTGCACCACGCTGTCGATGATCGTCGCGCTCGGTGCGCTGCACGCCGAGTACGGGCTGAGCGAGCTGGTCGTCTCCTCGTACCAGGCGGCGTCCAGCGCCGGGCGGGCCGGTACCGAGACGCTGCGGGCGCAGCTCGCGATGGTGTCCGGCGAGGAACTGGGCGCCGCGCCGGGCGATGTGCGGCGCGCGGTCGGTGACGCCCTCGGGCCGTTCCCGGCGCCGCTCGCCCTCAACGTCGTGCCGTGGGCCGGCTTTTTGCAGGAGGACGGCTGGTCCTCCGAGGAGCTGACGATCCGCGAGGAGTCCCGGAAGGTGCTCGGGCTGCCGGAGTTGCCGGTCACCGCGACCTGCGTGCGCGTCCCGGTGGTCACCGGGCACTCGATGGCGGTGCACGCACGCTTCGAGAAGGAGGTCACGGTCGCCGGGGCGCACGAGATCCTGGCGGTCGCCCCCGGGGTCGTGCTCTGCGACGACCCGGCCGAGGGTGAGTACCCGACCCCGTCGGACGTGGCGGGGACGGACCCCACCTGGGTGGGGCGGGTGCGGCGGTCGCTGGACGATCCGCGGGCGCTGGAGCTGTTCGTGTGCGGGGACAACCTGCGCAAGGGGGCGGCGCTGAACGCGGCGCAGATCGGGGAGTTGGTAGTGGGGGATACCGGGGCTTAAGGGGCGTAGGGGGCGCCGGGTGGGGGTGGCGTTGGTCACGGTGGGTGCTTCGTGGGCGCCGAAGTGCGGGCCGCGGTCGGCGATTTGCTGTTTGCGTTTTGCGATGCGTGGACCGTGATGGGTGGTTTGCGCGTGCGGTTTGAGGTTTGTGGGCTTTGTTGCGGAAGTCGGGGTTTGGGTGGCAGCGATAAGGGGCGTATGGGGGCGGCGCGGGCCAGTTTCCGTTGCGGGGGCGGCAGTTGGTGGGAGTGGCTGCGGCGGGGTGGGGGCCTGCGACATAATTTGTGGGTCGTGTGAAGATTTGGTGTATGGAGTGCTGATGCGGACCGCTTGATCTGGGCTGATGTTCTGTTCGATCATTCGCATCCCGTGACGCTGCAACCGGTGACCCGGTGGGTGGCGTCTCTCCGGATCGCCCCCTTGGGTGGCCCGTGGTGTGCGCGGGCCGCTTCCGGGGCCCTGGGGTGGCGGGACGACCGCGACAGGGCGGTCGTATCAGGGCAATTGGGGCGTTTGGGAAGAGTTGGTGCGCATGAGGGCATTTGACGCGTCGCCACAAGCGGGGCCTTGCGCGTACAACCCTTTTGGGGGGAAGCGTGTCCAACAAGCGTGGCAGAGGTACTCGGATTCACCATCGCCCCGGTGGCAGGGGCAGGCGCGGCAGTGCGCCCCCAGCGCCCGCGGGTGCCCGGGGGTATGCCGGTGATCGCCCCCTGGTCCGCCGCGCGCCCCGCGCAGCTGTCGACACAGCGTGGGGACACTGACGACGCGATGGCAGCCGGCACCACAGTCGACCACCTCACCGAGACCTACCGCGCGCACTACCGCTCCCTTCTCGGCCTGGCCGCCCTGCTGCTCGACGACACCGCCTCCTGCGAGGACGTCGTGCAGGAGGCGTTCATCCGCGTGCACTCCGCCCGCAACCGGGTGCGCGACCCCGAGAAGACGCTGGCGTACCTGCGACAGACGGTCGTCAACCTCTCGCGCTCCGCGCTGCGCCGCCGGATCCTCGGGCTGAAGCTGCTCTCCAAGCCGATGCCCGACATGGCGAGCGCCGAGGAGGGCGCGTACGACCTGCTGGAGCGGGACCAATTGATCAAGGCGATGCGCGGCCTGCAGCGCCGCCAGCGCGAGGTGCTGGTGCTCCGCTACTTCGCGGACATGACGGAGGCCCAGGTCGCCGAGACGCTCGGGATATCGCTCGGCTCGGTGAAGGCGTACGGCTCGCGGGGTATCGCGGCGCTCCGCGTCGCCATGGAGGCTCCGGCGTGAGTGCGGCAGGTCCCAACAGCGGGAACGGCAGGCGTGACTGGGGGGACGAGACCGGTCGGGGGGCCGGTGGCACGGCGTGCGACGGTGGCCGGGGCGCGGGTGGCCGTAGTGGCGTGAGCGACTGCGGTGACGCGGGTGATCACGGTGACGTCGGCGAGCGCGAGGCGAGCGGCCGGGGCGCGGACGAGCGGGACGCGTCCGGGGATGCCGGCTTCGGCGGCGAGGACGAGCTGAGGCGGCTGCTGCGGTCCAGCGTCGCCGACCTGGAGCCCACGCCGGACGCGTTGGACCAGCTGCGGCGGGCGGTGCCGGCCCGGCGCCAGCGACGGCGGCACGCCGTGGTCGGCGCGGCCGCGGCGCTGCTGCTCGGCGGCACGGCGGTGCCGGCGATGGTGCACGTCGCCAGCTTCAGCGACGACCCCGGCGACCGCCCGGCCAACGCCGCCAGCAGCCGGGACGTCACCCACGACACCAGCGGCGCGCGCGGCGACGGCCCCGCACGGACCAGCACCCGGCCGATCGGCGGGAACGACGCGACGCCGGGCCCGGAACGACCATCCGGCAAGGCGGACAAGGGCGCCGAGAAGCCCGGCACGGGCCCCGGCGCCGGCGACGCCACGCCCTCGCCCGACGCGACCATGGACGTCACCTCGCCGGTCTGCGGGCGCGAACAGCTCGGCAAGGGGACCGGGACGGTCGGCGCTGCCGACTCGGCGGGCCGGGTCTACGGCGCGTTCCGGCTGGTGAACACCTCCGACGCCGCCTGCACCGTGCAGGGCGGCGGGACCGTGGACCTCACCCCGCAGGGCTCCACCAAGCCGGACAAGGTCCATGTCGTCGACCACACGTCGGGCGACGAGGCCACCGGCCTGCCGGACCCGGCGACCACCCCCGACCAACTGGTGCTCAAGCCGGGGCAGGCGTACGAGGTCAAGTTCGCCTGGATCCCGGCGGCTGGCGGCGGCAAGACCGGGTGCACCAGCCCGGGCCCGTCGCCGTCCCCCGATCCGTCCAAGGCACCGGGGGCCTCGCCGGCCGCCGTGGCGACGGCGGGCGACGGTGGCACCGAGGGCCAGGCCGGCGGCGGCGAGGGGACCCCGAACGGCGGGGCGGCGGCCTCCGGGGTGCTCCTCACCCACACCCCGGAGGCGGGCGAACCCGTGGCGGCCGACGCCAAGATCGCGGATGCGTGCGCCGGCACGGTGTACCGGACGGCACCGCTGGCGGCGCCGTAGCCGTAGGGGCTGCGGTGACGCCCTAGGCACGGTGCTGGCACGGCCGGTTGTGGCTGCTGTGTCTGTTGCCGCCGGGGTGGCCGCGGGTGGTGTGGCCGGAGTGCGTACCGCTCGCCGTCCGGACCGCCGCTGCCGGTACCCGTCGTCGTGGCGAGCGGCCAGGTCCCGGGGGCCGAGCGGCGGCGGGGAGGGGGCGGTGCGGCCGTGCCGGGCGGGCCCCGTACCGTTGATGGGGTGTACCGGTTCCTGCTGACCCCGCGGTGGTGGGGAATCAACGTCTTCGCCGTACTGGCGATCCCCTTCTGCATCTTCATGGGCAGCTGGCAGCTGAGCCGCTTCGACGACCGGGTCGCCTCGCACCAGCAGCAGGAGAACCGGTCCGCCGACGCCAAGGCCGCGGCGCCCCGCCCCCTACAGAGCCTGCTGCCGGTCGACCAGGTCACCTCCGGCCGCCAGGCGAGCGCCCGCGGTCGCTACGACGCCGAGCACCAACTCCTCGTGCCGGACCGCACCTTGCAGGGCAACCACGGCGACCAGCAGGGCTTCTACGTCCTGACCCTGCTGCGTACGGACGGCGGCAAGGCGCTGCCGGTCGTGCGCGGCTGGCTCCCCGGCGACGCCAACTCCACGGCCGATACGGCGAAGGTGCCCGCGCCGCCCAAGGGCGAGGTCACCGTGGTCGGCGCGCTCCAGGCGTCCGAGAACCAGGGCACCGCCGGCGTCCAGTCGGGCGGGGGCCTGCCGAAGGGGCAGCTCGGCATGATCAGCGCGGCGTCGCTGGTCAACATCGTGCCGTACGGCGTCTACGACGCCTGGATCACGCTCACCGATCCGCCCGCCCCGCTGCGCTCCGTCCCGCCGGCCGCGGCGGAGGGCAGCGGCCTGGACATGAAGGCGTTCCAGAACCTCGGCTACACCGGCGAGTGGTTCGTCTTCGCGGGCTTCGTGCTCTTCATGTGGTTCCGCCTGGTCCGCCGCGAGGCCGAGGCCGCCCGGGACGCGGCACTGGGCATCGCCCCGGAGGAGCCGAGCGGCCCGGATGGCCAGCGTGGCCCGCGCGGCGGGGAGCCGGCCGAGGGGGCGGAGAGCCCCGAGGAGACGCGGGAGCCTCAAGGGGCTTAGCGGGCGGGGCGTGGGGTGTGGGGGTGGGGGCGGAGCGGCCGCCGCTCTGGGGGCTTCCCCCTCCCCCCGTCCCACCCACCCCCCACCCCCACCCCGCAACGCCGTCAGTCGGCCCGTTCCCCCGTCTTCAGGTAGCGGCGGGCGAAGTCCAGTTCCAGGCTGACCTGCTTGATGCGCTCCTCCACCACCAGGGAGCCGTGGCCGGCGTCGTAGCGGTAGACCTCGTGCGGGTGGCCGCGCTCCTCCAGGCGCTGGACGTAGTTCTCCACCTGCCGGATCGGGCAGCGGGGGTCGTTGACGCCGGCGGAGATGTAGACGGGGGCGCGCACCGCGTCGACGTACGTCAGCGGGGAGGACGCCTCGAAGCGCTCGGGGACCTCCTCCGGGGTCCCGCCCAGGAGGGTGCGGTCCATGGCCTTGAGGGCTTCCATCTCGTCGTGGTACGCGGTGACGTAGTCGGCCACCGGGACGGCGGCCAGCCCCAGCGCCCAGGCGTCCGGCTGGGTCCCGATGCCCAGCAGCGTCAGATAGCCGCCCCAGGAGCCGCCGGCGAGCACCAGCCGCTCGGGGTCCGCGAGGCCGGAGGAGACCGCCCACTCGCGCACCGCGGCGATGTCCTCCAACTCGATCAGCCCGACGCGGTGCTTGAGCGCGTCGGTCCAGGCCCGGCCGTAGCCGGTCGAGCCGCGGTAGTTGACGCGGACGACCGCGAAGCCGTGGTCCACCCAGGCCGCCGGGGACGACGCGAAGGCGTCACTGTCGTGCCAGGTCGGTCCGCCGTGGATGTCGAAGACGGTGGGGAACGGGCCCGCGCCGGGCGGCTGTTGGACCAGGGCGTGGATGCGGCCGCCGGGGCCGTCCACCCAGGCGTCGGTCACGGGGACCGAGCCGGGGGCCTTCATGCCGGGCGGGTCCAGGACCACCGTGCCGTTCGTCGACCGCACCTCCGGGGGCTGGGCCGCGGACGACCACAGGAACTCCACCGTCCCGTCGGGGCGGGCGGTGGCGCCGGAGACCGTGCCGGCGGGGGTGTCGACGCGGCTCAGGGGAGTGCCCGGGGCGGCGGCCAGGGCGTAGCGCCACAGTTCGCTGCGGGCCTGGTACTCGTGCTCCACCAGGAGGGCCGAGCCGTCCGGGTACCAGTCCGCTCCCACGTCGCCGGGCAGGTCGATCTCCAGCGGGGTCTCCACGCCTGTCAGCGGATCCCAGAGCATCGGCTCCCAGCGGCCCCGCCGCTGGTGCCCCACCAGCAGTCGGCTGTCGCCGTCCACGGGGGCGAACCCCATGACCGACAGGCCCAGTTCCTCGGTGCCGCCGTGGGTGTCGTCGAGCTCGGCGACCGTCGAGCCGTCCGGCCGGACGACGCGGATGGCGGAGTGCATCGCGTCGCCGTGCTCGGTGTGCTCGATGGCGATCAGCGAGCCGTCGTGGGAGAGGTCCCCGACGCCCGCCGACTCGCGGTGGCGGTAGATCTCCACGGGCTGCTCCCCGGGCCGCACGACGTGGATCGTCGAGCCGTCCTCGTCCGTGGAGCGGCCGATGACCGCGGTGCCGTCGCGGTGCAGCGCCAGGCCGCCCGGGTAGGAGGCGGCGAGCCCGGGGGCGGCGGGCTCGTCCGGGCCGCCGGTGAAGGGCTGCCGCATCCAGACGCCGAACTCGTCGCCGTCGGTGTCGGAGAACCACCAGATCCAGGCGCCGTCCGGCGAGAGGGTGCCGTCCGTCGTGCCGTGCGGGCGGTCGGTGGCCTGCCGCTGGGTGCCGGTGGCGCGGTCCCAGGCGTAGAGCTCGAAGGTGCCGGTGGCGTTCGAGACGAACAGGGAGCGGTCCGGGGCGTACTCCGCCCACTCGGGCAGCCCGATCCGCGGGGCGCGGAAGCGCTTCTCCCAGTCCGGCATGCCGGACTTCTCCTCACCCGTGCCCGCGCGCGGGCCGGCGGCCGTCGTCGCGTCGGTGGATTCCTGGTTTCCCTTTGTGTCGGCGGAAGAGGAAGCGGAAGGGGTGGGGGCGGGGGGCGGATCGGCGGGGGTGTGGCCCGGGCCTGTGGTCTCGTCAGTCATGGGGCCATTCTGCGCCCGGCCGCGGAAATCTCGTTGGCGAGGCCGGCGGCCTGTGGATAACTTCGGCCCATGGCAGATCAGATGGGGCCCGAAGGCTGGCGCGAGGCGAATCGCGCGCGGTGGGACGAGCGCGTTCCGCTCCACACCGCCAGCGCTTACTACGACCAGGACGCATTCCGGCGGACCCGGGACGTGATCCGGGACTTCGAGACCGAGGAGGTCGGGGATGTCACGGGCCGCAGCCTGCTCCACCTCCAATGCCACTTCGGCCAGGACACCCTGTCGTGGGCGCACCGCGGCGCGGCCCGCGTCGTCGGCCTGGACTTCTCCGAGCCGGCCGTCGAGGCGGCCCGCGAGCTGGCCGTCGAACTCGGCTACGGTCCGGACCGGGCGGCGTTCGTCACCGCCGACGTCTACGACGCCGCCGAGGCGGTGCCGGACCCCGCCTACGACATCGTCTACACCGGAATAGGGGCGGTGAACTGGCTGCCGGATCTGGTCGGTTGGGCCGAGACCGCCGCGTCCCTCGTCGCCCCCGGCGGTTTCCTCTATCTCGCCGAATTCCATCCGCTGGGCGACGTGTTGGACGAGGAGACCGGCTCGCGGGTGGCGCACGACTATTTCCGCCGCGAGGCGTGGGACGAGGAAACCCCCGGCAGTTACACGGATTTCGGGGCGCAGACGGTCCATAACAGGGGCGTCGAATGGCAGCACTCCCTGGGGGACGTCGTCAGCGCGGTGGCCAGGGCCGGGCTGCGCCTCGATTTCCTGCACGAGCACGACATGACGCTGTTCCCGCGTTTCGGGGTGCTGCGGCGGGGCGAGGACGGCTACTACCGCTTTCCGCAGGACCGGCCCCGTATTCCGCTGATGTATTCGCTGAGGGCGACCAAACCGGCCTGAGGGACGGGGTGATGGGCCGGTCCGCCAGGGCTGGCGGAATCGTTGCGCTCCGGCCCGGCTAGTGTGGCGGACGACCGGTCGGTTTCGGCCAGCGGTGCCTCGCCGCGCCAGCCGTGCCGGCCGCGCCCGTCGTGCCGACGAGGCCGACTGAGCCGGCCCCGGCAGGCCACGTCGACCGCGGCACGCGTCCCAACGGGCCGGTCGCGATGGCCGGGTTCGGCCGCCCCGGCTCGGGGTGGGCCTCGGGAGGGCGGCGGGTGCCGCTTGGGATGGAGCGACAGTGCAACGGGGGATGACCGTGCAACGACGCAGGCGGACGGCTGGTGCCGTGGGCGCGGGCGTGTTGATGCTGCTGGCCGTGGGGTGCGGCGGGCCGTCCAAAGACACGGCGAAGCCGGGGGCGTCGCCCGCGGCGGTGCCCGCCAAGCCGCTGCCGATGGAGTCCGCGACCCGCGCCGCCACCTGGACCGGCAGCGACCACAAGGCGCACCCGCTGAAGCTGAAGCCCACCCGCCTGGCCCTCGGCCACCCACCGGACTTCGCGCACATCCGGCTCGACGACAACCTCCGGGGGACCGTCCCGTACTACCTGACCGTCTCGTACACCAACACCGGCAAGGACACGGTGAGCGGGCTGGACCCGGAGCGGAACTTCTCCCTCAACGGGGTGGACGGGCAGGCCGGTCAGCAGCTCTCGCTGTTCCGCAGCAACCCGTTGGCCACCGACAACGGGCTGCCGCCGGAGTGCCGGGAGGCCGGCAAGACCGAGTTGGCGGCCGGTGAGACCTCGGTGTTCTGCCAGATCTTCATGCTCCCCGAGGGACAGAAGCCGGGGAACGTCTCCTACAAGGACGACGGCGGCGACACCCTGCTGTGGCAGATCGGCGGCGCCCAGAAGGGCGCGACCGGCGTGCTGCCGGCTCATCAGCCCGCCGACGCGGTCACCACGGACAGCGAGCGCCGCACGGCGACGGTGCTGGCCACCCCGAAGAGCGTCCGCGCCGGCTCGCTCGTCGATCTGAGCCGCTTCGACCTGAGCGCGGACCAGAAGAAGCAGGTCCCGTATTACGTGACGGTCACCTACCGGAACACCGGGAAGTTCGACCTGCTGCCGAACCTGAACGACAGCCTGCTGCTGAAGGGCGTCAGCGGTACGCAGGCGCGGAAGATGCTGCTGTTGGACATCGGCGGCCCCGGGGTGGCGCAGTGCCCCGAGGCGGTGCCGCACAAGATGGTCAAGCCGGGCGCCACGGTGACCGAGTGCACCATCCACATGCTGCCCAAGGGGGACCCGCCGGCCTCGCTGACGTTCCTGGGGAGCGGGGACGGCGCGCCGTCGGTGACCTGGCGGGCGCCGGCCGACGACGGGAAGTAGGGGCGACGACCGGAGGCACGGGGGCGGGCCTCCGGCGACCGGCGGCTACGGGGCGGCCGTGGCGCCGCGCCGTTCCAGCAGCGGCGCGAAGTCCGGATCGCGGCCGACCACCGCACGGAACGCCGCCATCGGGTCGACGCTGTTGCCCCGGCTGAGCAGTTCCCGGCGGAAGACCTCGCCGCTCTCGCGGATCGTTTGGCCGTTCTCGCGGAACCAGCGCACGGTGTCCGCGTCCAGCACTTCCGCCCAGCGGTAGCCGTAGTAGCCGGCCGCGTAGCCGCCGCCGAAGACATGGGCGAAGTAGCCGGTCCGGTAGCGCGGGGGGATCGCCGGGTGCGCCAGGCCGTACCGCTCCAGCGCGGCCGCCTCGAACGCCTCCGCGCCGTCCGCGCCGGGCAGTTGGTCGGCGGGCACGGTGTGCCAGGCCCAGTCCAGGACGGCGGCAGCCAGGTGCTCGACGCTGTCGAAGCCCTCGCCGAATCGTTCCGCCTCGCGGAGCCTGGCCGGCAGTTCGGGCGGCATCGGCTCCCCGGTGCGATGGTGCCGGGCATAACGGGCCAGCACCTCCGGCCACTCTGCCCACATCTCGTTCACCTGTGAGGGGAACTCGACGAAGTCGCGCGGTACTTCGGTGCCGGCGAGCAGCGGATAGCGGACGTCGGAGAAGAGGCCGTGCAGCGCGTGCCCGAACTCGTGGAAGAGCGTGGTGACCTCGCTCCAGTTCAGGAGCACCGGCTCGCCCGGCGCCGGTTTGGCGATGTTCAGGTTGTTGACCACCACGGGACGCTGCCCCAACAGGTGGGACTGGAGGACCAGTTCGTTCATCCAGGCGCCGCCAC
Organism: Streptomyces sp. NPDC057743; assembly: GCF_042798755.1. Taxonomy (NCBI): domain Bacteria; kingdom Bacillati; phylum Actinomycetota; class Actinomycetes; order Kitasatosporales; family Streptomycetaceae; genus Streptomyces; species Streptomyces sp. NPDC057743. Next base: position 132,656 of record NZ_JBHVJX010000022.1, on the reverse strand, counting down.
GCTTGGACTCCCGGGCGTGGAAGTCGCCGATGTAGAGGCCGAGGGGGCCGCCGTCGGCGTCGTGCACCTCGAAGACCCGGGCGTCCGGGTGGTAGGCGGTCAGATCGGGGCGCTCGGTGAAGGTGATCCCGTACACCAGGGTGGCGGCGTGGAAGACGCCGTCCCTCAGGACGGCCTCCAGCTCCAAATAGGGGCGCAGGGCCGCCGCGTCGAGGTCGTAGCGCTGCCGGCGGACCCGCTCGGCGTAGAACGGCCAGTCGGCGGGCCGGACTTCGCCGCCGGCGGCCTCGGCCAGGGCCGCGGCCTCCCGCTCGGCGTTGGCCAGCGCGGGCCCGATCAGCCGGTCGAACATCTCCTCCACCGCGTCGGTCGTCCCGGCGGTCTGGTCGGCGACCTGCCAGGACGCGTGGGTGGGGTGGCCGAGCAGTGCCGCCCGCTCGGCCCGCAGCCGGGCCACGGTGACCGCGACGGCCCCGTTGGCGCCGCGGCCCCGCCCCGTGGACGCGGCCAACAGGCGCTCCCGCAAGGCGGGGTCCTCCAGGGCGGCGAGCTGCGGCTGACTGGTGAAGTTCAACAGGCTGAGCACATAGCCGCCGTCGCGGCCCAGGGCCCGGGCGTTCTCGGCGGCGGCGGCGATCTCGTCGTCGGGCAGCCCGGCCAACTCCTCGGCGCGGTCCACCACCAGGGCCGCGGCCGCGGTGTCGGCCCGCAGGTTCTGTCGGAACTCGGTGCACCGGCGGGCGAGCTCCGCGTTCAGCTCCCGCAGCCGCCGCCGCTGCGCGGGGCCGAGCCGCGCCCCGGCCCGCACCCGCGCGGCGTACAGGCGCTCCAGCAGCCGCAGTTGCTCCCCGTCCAGCCCGAGAGTGGCCCGCGCCTCGTGGAGGGCCTCCAGGCGGGCGAAGAGGGCCGGATCGAGCAGCAGGGCGTCCTCGTGGGCCGCCAGCCGCGGCACGATCTCGGCCTCCAACTCCTGGGTGGCCGCGTCGGTATCGGCGTTCGCCTTGTTGAAGAACACCGCGGACACCCGGCGCAGCACCGCACCGCTGCGCTCCAGCGCCTCCACGGTGTTCTCGAACGTTGGCGGCCCGGGAGCGGCCCCGATGGCGGCCACCTCGGCCAACTGCTCGGCGATGCCCCGCTCGAAGGCGGGCCGGAAGTGCTCGTGGTGGATACGGGCGAAGGGCGGTAGCCCGTAGGGAAGTTCACTCGTGGAGAAGAAGGGATTCGGGGGCGCGGGGTCCGGGTGCCGCCCCGCCGCGTCCGAAGCCGTCGCGGACCCCGCATCCGCCCCCGGCTCCGGAGCCGTCGCTGCACTCGGACTCGTCTCGGAACTCTTCGCAGAAGTCACGGATACCGACCCTACGCGCGAACGCCGCCGGCGGTCCGGCGCTTGCCCGGGCCGCCCGCCCCTGGGGCGCGGGCACCCGCGCAGCAGCAACAGTGCACGAAAAGACCCGATCGCTGGCGACGGGGGATGCACCAGCGATCGGGCTGTGATCAAGCGTAGCAAGGCTGTCGGCCCAAGGGGAGTCAACTGGCCGATTGCACGGCAGAGTTGTGACCGGCGTCACGTGCTGCGGCCGACGGGCGACGGTCGGCCGCCCGGAGGCCGGCCCCTCACGTGCCGCACGGCGGGTCGTAGGCGAGCTGTGGCAGGTACTCCTTCCAGTTCGCCGGCGTTAGCACGCCCCGGGTGGTGGCACAGATGCGGCGGATCGCCCCCTCGGTGTCCAGGTCCCACAGCCGGACCGTCCCGGCGCCGCTGGACACCCCCAGCAGATGGCTGGCCGGGCTGAACGACAGGAAGTTGCCCGTCTTGGCGTTGGGGCTCGTCGACTGCCCGATCGGCTTCGCGGCCGACGGCAGCGCGACGTTCCAGAACCGCACGGTGTTGTCGTTGCCGCCGCTCGCCAGGGTGTGGCCGTCCCTGCTGAAGGTCAACGACACCACCGCCTCGGTGTGGCCCGTCAGGGGAGCGCCCAACCGGCGTGCCTTACCGGGATCGGTGGTGTTCCACAGCCTGACGGTCTCGTCGTCGCTGCCGCTGGCCAGGGTGTGGCCGTCGGGGCTGAACGCGAGCGCGTTGACCGGCCCCAGGTGCCCCGTCAGGGGCCGGCCGAGCCGGGTGGCGTGCCGCGGGTCGGCGGTGTCCCACAGCCGGATGGTGGCGTCCGCGCTGCCGGTGGCCAGCGTGTGGCCGTCGGGGCTGAACGCGAGCGCGTTGACATAGCCCTTGTGGCCGGTGAGGAGCGGGCCGAGGGGGCGGATGTGGGACGGCGAACTGACGTCCCACAACTGGACGGTGTAGTCGTCGTAGGCGGTCGCCAGGGTCCGGCCGTCCGGGCTGTAGGCGAGCGCCGCGGGGCCGGAGAACCGGATCCGCAGCGGCAGCGCCGGCCCGTAGGGGGCCGGGTGCGCCGGGTCGGTGACGTTCCACAACTGCACCGCGGGAGAGGGGGTGCCGGTCCGCACCGCGAGGGTGCGGCCGTCGGGGGAGTAGGCCAGCGCGTGCACCATGCCGTTGCCGGGTTGGAACGGCTCGCCCACCGGGACGGGCCGGTTGGGCGTCGTCACGTCCCACAGCCGCACCTTCTTGTCCTTGGCGGCGGTGGCCAGCACCCGCCCGTCCGGACGGAACGCGCCGGCCTGGCCGACCATGTTGGACCTCGGGATCGACCACAGGCGCACCTTGCTGTCGCCGCTCCCGGTGGCGAGGGTGTGCCCGTCGGGGCTGAAGCCCACGGCGTACATCTCGCCGCTGCTGCCCGCCAGGCGCTCGCCGACCTGCGACGGGTACGCCGGATCGCTGACGTTCCACAGGCTCGCGGTGCTGTCCGCGCTGCCGGCGGCGAGCATGTTCCCGTCCGGGCTGAAGGCCACCGACCACAGCGGGCCGGTGTGGCCGGTGAGCGGCGGGCCCAGGGGCGCCGGATGGTCCGGATCGGCCGTGTTCCAGAGCCGGATGGTGTTGTCCGCGCTGCCGCTGGCGAGGGTGTGGCCGTCGGGGCTGAAGGCCACCGAGTGCACGGTCGCGGTGTGGCCGGTCAACACCGGACCGACCCGTTCCGGCGCCCGTGGGTCGGTCATGTCCCACAGCCTGATCGTGGCGTCGTCGGCGCCGACCGCCAGCGTGTGGCCGTCGGGACTGAACGCCACCGACCGCACGGCCGCGGAGGGGCCGGTCAGGGTGCGGTACGAGGTCGGCCGGCGCAGGTCGGACACGTCCCACAGCCGGACCGTGTGGTCCTCGTCGGCGGCGGCCAGGGTGTGGCCGTCCGGGCTGAAGGCGAGCAGGTAGACCGTGCCGTCGTGGCCGGTCACCGGCGGCCCGATCGGCCGCGGGTGACCGGGGTCGCGGACGTCCCACAGGCGGATCGTGCCGTCGTCCGACGCGCTGGCCAGGGTGCGCCCGTCGGGGCTGAAGACGGCGGTACTCACCCAACTGGTGTGGCCGGTCAGCGGCTTGCCCAGGGGGCGGGGGCGGGCCGGGTCCAAGACGTCCCAGAGCCGGACCGTCCGGTCGTAGCTGGCGGTGGCCAGCACCCGCCCGTTCGGGCTGAACGAGGTCAGGTAGACGGCGCCGGTGTGGCCCAGCAGGGGCGTGGCCAGCGGCGCGTTGACGATCGAGGCCAGTCGGTTGTTGGTGCCCTCATCCTGGGGTCGCAAATGGTGCGCTACCAGATCGAGTTGGGCGGAAAGGGACGGGTCGGTGTACTGGGCGCGGTCGGCCTCGGCGAGCACCTGTTGGAAGACGGTGTCGTCCCGTTGTTGCCAGGCGACCACCGCCGAGCCGACGGCCAGCAGCGCCATGACGACCAGGGCGGCCACCGCGCCGCGGCGCAGCCGGACGGTGCGCTTGCGCAGCCGCACCGAGGCGGCCAGGAACTCCACCGCGCTCCGGGTCAGGAAGGTGTCCCCGGCCGACTGCGCCCAGGCGCGGGCCTGTTCCAACCGGGAGCCCCGGTACAGCAGCGACGGATCGCGGTGCGAGCCCTCCCAGGCCCGGCCGTCCTCCTCCAGCCGCTGGCGCAGCAGATTGCCGTTGCGGTCCTCGTCGATCCAGTCCCGCAGCCGCGGCCAGGCGTGCAGCAGCGCCTCGTGGGTGATCTCCACGGCCTCCGCGTCGAGCGTCACCAAACGGGCGTGGACGAGCGCTTCGAGCGACTCCTCCGTCTTGCTGGGGTCCGTCGACTCCTGTGCCAGTTGGCGCCTGGTCCCCCGCCTACGGGTGGCTTGGGTGTCCTCGCCGAGCCGGACCAGCCGGAGCAGCAGCAGCCGGGCGGCGGTGCGCGCCGTCGGGTCGAGGCCGGTCCAGGCCCGCTCGGCGGTCGCCGCCACCGCGCCCTGGATGCCGCCCGCCGCGCGGTAGCCGGCCAGCGTCAACCGGCCCGCCTTCCGCCGCTGCCAGGTGGCGAGCAGGGCGTGTGAGAGCAGCGGCAGCACGCCCGCGTCGTGCGCCCCACCAGGACCGTCGGCGCTCACCTCCCGGACGATCAACTCCGCCAGCCCCGGCTCCAACTCCAGCCCCACCGCCTTCGCCGGCCCGGTCACCGCCTCGCGCAGCTCCGCGGTCGACAGCGGGCCGAGCACCATGTGCCGGTGCTGGAGCGCATCGGCCAGTTCTGGATGGCCCAGGCACTGCTCGTAGAAGTCGGCGCGTATCCCCACGACGACGAGGACGGGGGCGGGGTCGGCCGGATCGGCGGGGGTGCACGCGGCGTTGAGGAGCTGGATGAAGGCGCGCCGGTCCGCCTCGTCGGCGCAGAGCGTGAACGCCTCCTCGAACTGGTCCACGATCAGCACCGGCCGGCCGGCCGCGGAGGCCCGCGGCTTCGCCCACGCCGCGACGGCCGCCCGCACCGCCTCCGGATCGGGCCCCGCGCCGGGCTGCCCCGCCGCCGCCTCCCGGGCGGCCGCGACGACGGGCGCGAGCTCGGGTATCCGGCCGGTCAGCTCCCCGAGCGGATCGCCGCCCGGCACCAGTTGGACCACCTCCCGCTCCGGTCCGTCACCCGCGCCCGGGTCGCCGTTTCGCAGCGCCGGCACCAACCCCGCGTTCAGCAGCGAGGACTTCCCCGCCCCCGAGGCGCCCACCAGCATCACCACGCCACCGGTCCCCTCCGCCGCGCTCAACTGCGCGACGAGGGCCTCGGCGCTGCGCTCGCGGCCGAAGAACCACCGGGCGTCCTGCCGCCGGTACGGAGCCAACCCCCGGTAGGGGCAGACGCCGGCGACGGCCGGCGGCTCGGCCGGGGCGCGCTCCTCCGGGGGCGCGGCGGCCGCGGCACGCTCGGCGACCGGGTCGGCAACCGCGCGCTCCCACAACCGCTGCCACTGGGCCAGGTCGTACAGGCCGGGGGACACCGGCGCCGGCCGCAGCCGCCGCGCCTGCGGGATCAACACCTGGAGCACCGCCGCCAACGCGGCGAACTGGGCCGGCACGTTCTTCGCCCGCCGCCAGTCGCTGATCCGCTGCACCGACACCCGCACGGGCCGCCCTCGTTCGTCGACCCGCTGGAGTCGGACGACCGCCTCCGCCACCTTCTTCAGGGGAGGGTTGCCGGCCTCCCTGTAGAGCAGCGCGAGGCGTTCCGCGAAGGTCGTGCGTGCCCCTGAGTCGGAACTCAAGGTCTCCACCCCTTACTTCCCCCGCTTAGGACATCCGGACCGGAAAACTCACCTTAGCCGCCTGACCTGCGAGGAAGACCCCCGCCCAGCTCCGGAACCTCCTCCTCCGGAGCCGTAGCTGGCAGGATCACCACCCAGCGGCACAGCAACCGGGTCCTACCCGGACAAGCCGCCGGCACAGCGCTCGGAGACACCTCTCTTGACGCCCGTCGACCGCAGGCCCCGCCCTGCGATCCGCCGCCACGGCGCGGATCGACGCCCGAGTGCCGTTCGGGACCGGTCCCCACGAGGGGAGGGACCGGCCCCGAACGGCCCGGGCCGCGCCCACCTCGCGGAAAATCTCCGGCTCCCGCGCCCTCTCGCCATCCTCGGCACCTTCTGCATCCTCCGCGCCGACGAACGCCCCTGAGGGCTCGTCAACGCCCGCGCCCCAGCGAAGCCCGGCACCAGACGCCCCGCATCAGGACGCACATCAGCCACCGCGCACCAGGCGCCGCGCACTAAAAAATGCATCAGACCCGGTTTCCGTTTCCGAAAACCGGGCCTGACTTGCTACTTCTCAGTCGGGGTGGCGGGATTTGAACCCACGACCTCTTCGTCCCGAAGCAATTCGAACGGGCTTTGGGACCTGAGCCGGCGGTTCAGCGACGTGCGGGCATAGGCCCTGGGAGTCCGCGATCGTTCGGGATGGTCCGCTGCGGTTGTCACTCAGTTAGTCACGCAGTGGACGGTGTGGTGCTGAGACTGCGCGGTCCTATGCGGTACCGCCGGGGCGGCGGAGGCCGGATGGAAGGATCCGCTCCGCGACGGCCTCGCCGATCGCATGCTTCACTTCCTCGGAGTGTGATCGCAACCACTCGGAGAAGGCTTCACTGATGCCGGCCCTGAGCGTGTCCGGCACGCTTGCGCCGTCGAGCCAATCAGCGAGTGTCAGCTTGGTGTGGGCCGCCGGCGACGAACCGTCTTCCCCTGCTCGCTGGCGACTCGGGTTAGCCGGTTCGGGACTGTTGTTCCGCCCGACTGCTCCGATGGCCCACGGCTTGTCGCCGACCGTGTGCTGAGAGGGAAGCGGGGCTCCCCAGGCGCGGCTGGTCTGCTCTCCCCAGACCCCTGGCTTCACGGTTCGAGGGTCGACGCCTTCGGAAGGGGTCCCGGTCTTGTAGGGACCTTTGCCCTGGGCGTATTCGGACCGGTCGTACTCTTTGACCCAGAAGATGCGCCGAGTGAACATCCCTGGTCCGTCGCCGCTTCGTGCGTCGGCCTTGAGCACTGAGTACCCGACGCGTCGGCCGGGCCCCCGCCATGGGATCGGACGGCGCCGAGTGGCAGCATCGGTCACTAAGGTCTCTCGGACGTAGTCGAAGCCTTCTACCTCCTCCGTCCAGACAATGCCGTCCTCCTGCTTGAGGACATCTGGGTCGTTGAGCATGTGTGGCACCTCTCGGAAGGCGGTTGTCGGACGTAGCTTCCCGTCGCGTCACTCGGTCATTCGCCGATGCTGACGGTCGTTGGGAAGTCCCGGAGTGGGGCGGTAAGGGCGATAAGGGCGATAAGTCACCTGACATGCGCTTTTGTAGGGGCGGTAAGGGGGGCGGTAAGAGGGGCGATAAGTCGGGCCGCCAACAGAGAGCTTGTGAGCGGCCCATCGCCAGCATCGCCTTCCCCTCACCATGGCCAGAGCGGCAGGAAGCCAACGACTCGCGACTCCCTGTGCGAGCTGCCGTGGGAAGCTGGAGCAGCGAGCATCAGATGAGGGAGACCGTGAAAGGGAGGGCGTGTGCCGCAGGCAAGTCCGCGAGACACGTATCTGGAGGTCTCGGGTTCTCTGCGTCAGAAGATCGAGAAGGGGAAGATCGCCGAAAAGCTGCCGTCGCAGGCAAAGCTGATGGAGATCTACGACGTGAGCCGCAGCACCATCGAGCGAGCTTTGGGAGACCTGAAGAGCAAGGGTGTGATCGAGTCCGTACAGGGGGCTGGCTGGTACGTGGCCGGTACCGGCGACCGCCGTCCGCTCGTCGAAAAGATGACCGACCTCCTACGGACCGACGGGGTCAAGGTCGGGGATCGCTTCCCCACCGAGAAGGAGCTGTGCGACCAGTTCAAGGTTTCGCGGACGGCAGTCCGCTCCGCCATCGCGCAGATGGAAGGGCAAGGGCTCATCGGCAGGGGGGCGACGCGTGGGCGAGAAGTCTGCGCTCTCCCCGTTGGGCAGGGGGACCAAGGGAAATGACCACGCGAGAGCACACTGAGTTCGACGCCGCGGCGGCAGAGGACATCTTGCGTAAGGCGTGCGGCGTCGTCCACGTAGACCCAGACGGCATAGAGATGCTGCGGTTCGGCGACCATGCCGTGTTCCGCATCGACGGCGGCAGGATCGTCTCACGCGTCGGCCGCAGCCCCGATCGGCTGCCCTCTGTCCGTCGTGAGGTAGCTGTAGCAAGGTGGCTCGCAGCGGAGGGATATCCCGCTGCCCGGCTCGCCACACAGGCCGAGCAGCCCGTTGCTGTCGACGGCCATCCTGTGACCTTTTGGGAGGGGTTGGCCGACGGCGACACGTACGCGAGTACGCGAGAGATGGGCGAACTATTGCGGCAGCTACACGAGTTGGATCCGCCGACCTTTCCGCTTCCTGAACTCCGGCCCTTCGACAAGGTGGAGCAGCGCTTGCAGCGCGCCGTGATCCCAGAGGGCATTCGTACCTACCTCATCTCTCTGGCCAATGAGTTGGCGGCCGAGTACGACCATCTTCAGTTCGCCCTGCCGACCGGTCCCCTGCACGGCGACTTCAACATTGGCAACGTTCTGCGCAACGATGCGGGGGCCCCGAAGGTCATCGACTTGGACGGCTTCGTGAACGGGCCGCGCGAGTGGGACCTCATGCAGACGGCCATGTACTACGACAGCTTCGGATGGCACACAGAGGCCGAATACGCCAACTTCGTGGAGGGCTACGGCTTCGACGTTCGGGAGTGGTCTGGGTACACCGTCGTTCGCAGCGTGCGCGAACTGCTGATGGTCGCCTGGCTTTCCCAGAATGCCGGCACAAATCCTCGCGCTGCCGAGGAGCTTGCGAAACGCGTTGAATCGCTGCGTTCAGGCAGCTCGCGCCGCGACTGGGCACCGTTCTAGGTACCGCCCCTTCGGGTCGGTCCCCCGTCGTTTCGGTCGCGAGCAGTCAAAGTGGGTCAACCCTGAACAACTCCCTGCAAACCACGTTCATTTGCCCCTACCGTGATCCCATTGCGCCCGCCGGCGCGACGTGATGGAGCGACAGATGAGAGGCAGCGGGCATGAAGCCACGGTTCAGCATTCTGGTGACAATCTGCGTCCTAGCAGCAGGGACGGTGGGTACGGGCACTGCCCAGGCAACTCCCATCCCCTCCCACGCCACTGCCCAGGCGGAGATCTTCGCCACCAGCAACAGGGCCCTCATTACCGATCCGGCCGATCCGCGACTCAAGACACGATTGCTCCGGTTCGACCGGGAGGTTCGAGACGTCATCCGCGCCAACGGCGGCCGAACCAGCACGTCCCGGCTGCTGGAGGGCGTCTACTGGTCATCGGAACAGAAGAACACGACGTACGAGCCGTCGCGCGAGTTCGACGTAAACCGCGTCTCCGCCTCGGGGCTGCACCACATCGCCGGAGTCCTGGCTAAGCAGTACCACCAGGAGTCGGTATTGACCTTCCGGTATCTGCCACGGACAGCACCGGACGCTAAGGCGATCGAGATCGAGGCGCCGGGTATCGATGCCCGGCGCCTCCACGATGCGCTGGTGGCCGACTCGGCCGCCCGCGACAGGCTGGGCGGCGGCTCCGTTGCCACTGGCGGGCGATTGATCCTGGTCACGCCGCGTGCCGATCTCGCCCTGGCACGGAAGTTTGTCACCGGGCTTGGTGTCGACTGGAGCGCGGCGCAGGTGCGTTATGGGGCGGAAGAACTCGTCGGCTAGGGCTGTCTGTCGACCTGCTGCCAGAGGCGGAAGCCGCGGGCCTGCTCCGCGAATTCGCGGAACTCCGCGGCCCGTTTCATGCCGTCCGTGATGCGGTCCTGAAACTCTCGCACGTACTGCACGCAGCGCGCGGACTTCAGGCCCTCGCCGAGCCGCAGCGCATCCAACGCAATGTCGAAGCCGCGGCCAGCATCTCCCTGACCGAGGTACGCCTCTGCTTGCACCATGGTGGCGAAGAAATCGCTCCTGTTGTTCAGGCCGTCTCCGAAGACGGAGCCTGCACCCCGTTCCGTTGCCTGCACGGAGCGCCCCAAGTCTCGGAAGCAGTGTCCGAACTCGGCTGCCAATTCCACCTCGTCGAAGTACGTGATGTACGCCGGATCGCTGTCCGCCGTGCGTCGGCTGAGCTGGCGTTCTGCCTCGGACAGCGCTAGGTCACACCCGCGTTCGTCTCCCAGGCGCGCCAGCGCCCGCCCTTCCATCGCGTGGAACTGCGCGGCCATCGTCGGCGTAAGGCTGCCAGCCGGCCCAGTTAGTGCGGCACGGGCAAGAGTTGCGGCTTCGCGGTACCGGCCGATGAACGTGGCTTGGTGGCTCATCGCAGAAAGGATGCTGCCGCCGAGTAGTCGGTCACCAGCCGCCTGCGCCATTCGCAGAGCTTGAATGAAGTACCGCTGTGCGATGCCGTGAACACCGCTGTCGTACGACATCCACCCGGCGAGCAAGAGCGCTTCGGCCACAGCCGAGTGCAGTTCCTTCCCAATGGTGTCGGCGTATTTGCCGTCGAGCATGGGGCGGACGTCGGTGTGCAGGTACTGAATCAGCGCCCGTCGGGCATGGCCACCACCGAATTTGCCGTCAAGCATGCTGAATGCATCGGCAGTTGAGCGAATCATCTCGACATCTACGGCGCCGACGGACCGGTTTCCGGATCGTGTTAGTTCGCCGTCGGGTGGAGAGACGAGCCACCTCACGGATGCCTCGTTCCAGGCAGCGGAGTCCGGCAGCGCACGAATCAGTGAGCCGGCTTCGGCAAGGTCCGCGCGCCAGAGGTCAGCCACGGTGGCAGTCGCTGCCTCGGGGCGGTCCGCGAAGCTGAGACCGAGATCAGGTTGTACGGCTGAGACGGCCGCGTCGCCCATCCCGATGTCGTCAATCGTGAGTTGGCGTCCCAGCTTGCGCCCTAGGGCATCTGCGATGAAGCGCGGCATGTCGCCACGTGGGATGGATCCCTTGAGCCATCGACTGACGTAGGTGTGGTCACACGTGATGTCCTGCGCCGAGCGCGTGGCGGCGACCACCACCGCGCGGGCCAGGGACTTGTGAGAGAAGTCGCCTTCGTCCATGAGTGCGGCCAGCTTGGTGTTCCGGTCTGCCATCGAACCCCCATGAGCGGCAGAGAAGTCCCAGCTTGACTTGGCGTCACTCTACGCAGGCCAGCTCGGGGGTGCAGGGGGTTTGCCCAGCGGAGTGCACGAGTGCACCCCCAAGTGCACGCTCCCGAAGTTCCCTTCGCTTGGAGAGAGTTGGGACATCGCCGCAAGGCAGGAAGTTCCGAGATCAAAAAGCCAGAGCGCTTGACGGTCCCGGATCGGTCTGCCAACGTGAGTGGTAGGTAATACACACCACGCCAAGTGGGCGAGTGTGCAGCACCGATGTGCGTCCGGCGGGTCCTGTGGCTTCGCGGTCACGGGAGCCCCTTCAGGGGTTACCGCGCTCGTCGGAACGTTTGGTCCTTGAGAACTCCACAGTGTGCCGTCCCAGCCACCTGCACACGGGTGGTCGATGGGGCCGCCTCCAGCCCTCGCAAGGCTCGGGAGGTAGCTCGGAGCGATCCGGGCAACAGGACGCCGTCCCCTGCCATGGACGGCCCGGGGCCACTCACCTCCCCGGGGCGAAAAAGGAGCGTCGCCCACTGACCTTCGGGAGTAGGCGACGGGTCGCCGCTACCCCGGCCTTCCGGCCGGCGGTGTCCGGCGGCTACGGACCACCCGAGTCCGAACTTCCGGAAGGAGACCCAGACATGGGTCGCCGAAGTACCTAGGGCGCTGCCGGTGCTGGACCGGCATGGCAGCGTCCATGCCCACTGCGTCCCCGCCGTCGGCGGTCCTGGATACGTCCGGGGATCGCCGGGGGCGGTTGATTCGGAGCCGGCTGCGGCGATGTCGCGGCCGGCTTCCCTCATGCCTGTCCGTCCGACTTCCCGTCGTACGGACAGGGTTGAGGGGAGCTGTTGCTCCTCCGCCCGGGGTTGTCTCTCACCAAGGACCGCGACCCCGGGTCCCCTTCGCCACCTCAACCGCTCATGAGGAGACCTCTATGTGGTCCAGCATCATCGCCGTGGCCGGCACGTTATTGGGTTCGGTCACCGCCTACGCCCTCCAGCAGCGCGCCGCCCGCACCGAGCGGGCCGAAGCCCGTGCGGAGTCCAGTCGCCGCGACCGGCTCGCTGCCGTGACCGCCTTGGTGTCCGCGCTCGCCGACCACCGTCGTGCCATGTGGGTCCGCGAGGACCTGCGGTTGTCCGGCGCGGAGCAGGACGCCTACACCGCCGCTCGCGCCGAATCTCACGCCACGCGTTCCGCCGTCACCGCGCCGCTGACCGAGGTGACCATCCTCGCCCCGGACCTGGCCCGCACGGCACATGCCGCAGCCCGCGCCACCTACGCCCTGCGCGGCGCCGAGGATGCCGACACCCTCGCCGCGCTGCGGGAAGCCGCCATCACTGCCGCCGACCAGCTCGTCGCAGCGGCGGCCAACGAGCTGTAGCTGCTGGTGGGTTGCCTCCCCCGTCCGTCCGGCCCGCGGCCGTACGGACGGGGTTGCAGGGAGCCGCACCACTGGACTCCACAGCCATGACACGAAGTAGGGCACGCCCCCCGCCTGGCAGCTAGCGGGCGTGCCCTTGGATCCCGAAAGGATCGAAGGTGAGCATATTGCGCTCCCGCGGCGATGCCCAGAGCGATGAGGTCAAGGACCTTCACGCCGAGGCCCGCGAGGACTACCGCACTCACAACAGCCCGGAGACCCGGGCGGCGGCCCGTGAGCAGTCCGGGCACGCCCGCACGCACGGCAACGCCGCCGGCGGGGCCTGGCGCGGCAGCAAGTAGCCCACCCCGCTCCTGTCCCTCGCCGGGGCCGCCTCTCACCACCATCCAGACCGCGGCCCCGGCCTCTTCCTGCACCTCACCGCCTGCTCGCCTCAACCTTTCAGGAGAAAATGACCATGACTGAGCGTTTCTTCTTCTCGACCACCGCCGGCCCGGTCGTCCTTGGTGTGGACCTGCCGATGGGCAGCGTCCAGGTCCAGGTCGATGCCACCGCCAAGTGCGCAAGCGTGATGCTGCGGACGGACGACACGACCGGCAAGGCCGTCGACGCCATCAACCGGGCCCACCTGGGGCAGGTCGGGCAGGCCATCACCGTCCAGGTCCCGGAGTTGCCCGGCAACGTGATGACGCAGACCATCCGCGGCAACCAGATCATCCAGACCGCCGGCACCGTCTACGGCTCCATGACCGGCGTGACCATCGTCAACGGCCAGATCATCACCGGCGGCAACAGCACGATGGAGACGGTCAGCCCGATCGAGGCTGTGGTCACGCTGCCGCCCGGATCGTCCCTCGCGGTGGTCTCCACCTCCGCCGGCGCCTTCATCTCCGGCCCCATCGAGGAGTTGGAGTTCCGCTCCGTCTCCGGCGCCTTGGACGCCGACCGCGTCCGCCGCCTGACGGCGAAGACCACCTCCGGCGCCATCCTCGCGGACCGCGTCACCGAGCGGGTCAACGCCCGCTCCGTCTCCGGCCGCATCGACATCGACATGTACTACGGCCACGACGCCCAACTGAACGCCACCTCCGGCGCCGTGACCTTGCACGCCACCGAGGACGCCACCGGGACCGTCAGCGCCCGCAGCGTCTCCGGCTCCGTCCGCATCACCGGCGGCCCCCACGTCCGCAAGGACGCCCACAGCGTCAGCGGACGCGTCCTCACCCGCTGACCCGCACACACGCCACGTACGTGCCCGGGGCGGTCGCCTCTCACCACAAGACCGCGACCGCCCCGGGCCCTGTCCCTTCGACACAGGAGAAGCCCTCCATGCGCTCCTACATCGACCACCACGAAGTCCTGAACCAGGCCGAGTTCGAGGAACTGGCCTTCGGCTTCACCGAGCAACCACTCGGCATCGACCGCGACCTGTTCCGCGGCCCGCTGGAGTTCGAGGCACCCGACGAGTACCGGGCCCGCCTGGACGCGGCCCGCGACGTGCTGGCGGACCTGCGGGAGCAGGCCGAGGCTGGCGACGAGATCGCCGCTTGGGACGCCCTCTACGCCGACGCCCTGACCTCCGTCGCCCCGCTCCGCCGCCTCCGCCGCGGTCGTCGTGCCGCCGATGCGGAGGTGGCAGCGTGAGCACCACGTTCGCGGCCCTGTCCGCCGCCCCCGTCGCCATCGGTTGGGCTGTCCACACTCTCGTGTGGCGTCGCCGGATCGAGGCGGCCCGCCGAGACCCGTTAACCGGTCTGCCGACCCGTGCCGTGTTCGAGGCTCAGGCGCCGCGGCTGCTGGGGCCGGGCACGGCGGTGCTGGTCATCGACCTGGACGGCTTCAAGGCACTCAACGACCGCCACGGCCACGCGGCCGGCGACGCGGCCCTAACCGCAGTTGCCCGCTCGCTGGCCATCACCGCAACCGTCCTGGACGGTTGTGTGGCCCGTCTGGGTGGGGACGAGTTCGCGCTCGCTCTGCCGATGCAGCACCCCGCGGACCTGCCCTTCGAACTGGCGGGCCTGCACCAGGCGTTGTGCGAACCGTTCGACTTCAACGGACAACCAGTGTCGGTCGGGGCGTCCATTGGCGCCATCATGGTCGAGACTGGGCCCGCGCTGCCGCTGGAGCGGCTGATGCGCCGTGCTGATGAGGCCATGTACGCGGCCAAGCAGACCGGCGCCGGCTGGTTCATCGCCACCCACGCCGACCCCGCCCTCCCCACCACCAACGGCCGCCGCGCCGGCCGCCGAGGCACATCGGGGGAGGCGGCCGGGTAATGCGCGTCGCATCCATGAGCCCGGGGCAGATCCGGGCGGCCGAACGGACCTTGTCCATCGGCACGTGGGCGATCACCTTCGGCGCGGTGGTCTTCTCTGTCCTGACCGTCACCCCGCTCGTTCAACGGGTCACCCCCGATGGGTGGCAGTGGACGGCCCCGATCTTGCCGGTCGTGGTGGACGCGGCCGTGGTGATCGTCGTCCGACTCGACTCCACCGTGGCCCGCCTCGGCGGGGACAGCGGCCGGTGGCCGGCGGTACTGCGCTGGATGACGGGGTTGATGACCGTCGGCCTCAACATCGGCGACTCCGCCCTTGGCGGTGATCTGGTCGGGGTGGCTGTTCACTGCGTCGCCCCGCTCCTGCTGATCGTCACCGCCGAGGCCGGTCTCTCCTACCGCCGCGCCATCGCCGCAGCGCTGGCCCGCATCGACCGTGAACAGCAGGAGCAGGCCGAGCGTGAACGCCTCGACTCTGAGGCTCGTGAACGGCGGGTGCGGGAGGAGCGTGAACAGGAGCGCGCCGCCCGTGAACGCTCCGAACGCGAAGCCCGTGAACACGCCGAGCGGATGGAGCGCGAACGCCTCGATAGGGAAGCGCAAGAACGCCGCGAAGCCCGTGAGCACACCGAACGCATCGAGCGCGAACGCCTGGACCGCGAGGACCAGCACCGGCGCGAGGAGCGTGAGGAACGTGAGCGCTTGCGCCGGGAAGAGCAGGAGCGGGCCGACCGCGAACGCCAGCGCAAGGAAGCCCAAGAGGCCGCCGAGCGTGCGGATCGCCAAGCCCGTGAACGGCAGGCCCAGGCCGCTCGTGAACAGCGGGAGCGGCAGGCCCGTGAACGCCCACAGCAGTCGCGGCGCATGCGTCGTGAACAGCCCGCTGCGCGACCGGTGAACACCGAAGCCGCGGCGGAGAAGGTTCCCGAACAGGCTGCGCTGGAAGCCGTACGACTCGGTCTGGCCACTGGCCGATCGATCCGTCAGACCGCCGAGTTGACCGGCTGGTCCCTGGGCTGGGTGCAAGCCCGATATCAGGAACTCAAGACCGCCGAACAGGCCGCTACTGAGACGGAAGAGGTGGCGGCATGACGTCGCGCAACAAGCACCGCCAGTCGCCCGGAGAGATGTTCCCCGGGATGCCCGACCGGGTCGAAGGCCGGCCACCGAAGGCCGACGAGGACCTGGAGGCTCTCACACTGGATGAGGCCATGGCTCGCTCCCACGCCATCGTGGACCGGGTCCTGGCAGAACACCCCGTAGTCGCCACCATCGGGTTGTTCTCCGGGGGCAACGACTCCGTGATCGCCAACCACCTCATGCGGCACCGAGTGGATGCGATCGCGCACGTCAACACCGGCACCGGCATCCCCGCCACCACCCAGCACGTGCGGGACGTCGTCGCCGCATGGAACCTGCCACTGCACGAGCTGCACCCCAAGGACTCCTACGAAGACCTGGTCCTGGGGCGCATCCTCGCCACACGAGGACCAAACACAGGTGTGCGGCAGGTCTGGAAGGGCTTCCCCGGCCCGGCCGGGCACGGCGTGATGTACCGGCGGCTGAAGGACGAGCCATTGCAGCGGTTGCGGGCGAGCATCATCGGCCGCAACGGCCGCACCCAACGCCTGGTCTACCTCGGCGGGATGCGCTGGGCCGAGACCGACCGCCGCTTCCGCAACGCCGAAGAAGTCGACCGGGAAGGCTCGCTGATCTGGGTCTCCCCGCTCGTGCACTGGACTGATGCCCACATGCGCGAATACCGGGCTCGGTACCGCTGCGACCAGAACCACGAGCACACCCCCCACCGCCTGTGCACCCCGGATGCTCTGCCGCTGAACGAGGTCACCGAGCATCTGCACATGTCGGGCGAGTGCCTGTGCGGAGCGTTCGCCAAGCCCGGCGAATTGGACGAGATCGAGTTCTTCTACCCGGAGGCCGCGGCCAGGCTCCGGGCGCTGGAGACCCAGGCCGAAGCCGCTGGCTTGCTGGCCTGCAAGTGGGGTCAACGCCCGCCCGGCGAACGGACCTCGAAGCGCCCGGCCGGGCGGCTGTGTTCCTCGTGCACTGCCCCCGAGGGACAATCCGATCTCCTTGCCGAATGGCGGGAGTCGGGCCTGATCACCGACGACCGATACGCCACCTTCACTCGCCAAGACGCCGCCTGAGAAGGAGGCATCGGTGAGCGAACCGATCGTCTACGCCGACCAGTGGCGGCACGTAATGAAGGCGGCGGGGTGGCGGTGCCAGTGCACCGGCCAGTGCGGCATCCCGCACATCAAGGGCGAAGGCCGGTGCGTGCGGGAGCACGACCGGCACGCCAGCAAGCACCGCAGCCCGATCCACCTCATCGCCGCCCCCGCCGAACCCACCACCCCGCCGCTCGCGGCGGCCCGGCTCGGGGCTCGGGACCTGCGGGCGTGGTGCCCGGACTGCCACACCGCCGCCAGCCGCGCTGCCCGCAAGACCCGCGCCAGCGAACCGGCCCAGGACACCGGCCTGTTCGACCTCTAGCCACACCCGCCCGGGGCGCCGCGCCCCGGGCCCGACAAGCCGCAGGAGCGCCTGTGAAGCGCACTGACGCCATCCGCATGCACAACGAGGAAGCCGCCGCGCTGAGTTGGGCCGCGGAGACCGCCATCGAGCCGACCCGCGGCTGGCTGCTGGACGCGGCCAACACCCACCAGGCCATGGCCGATGCCGCCCGCCTCGGCGACTACTACTTCGACGAGTTGGAGGACTGACCGTGCCGCGCACCAAGACCTCGACTAGGAAGCACACCGCACGGCGCCAGGCCAAGTACCGGGCCGACGCCCGTATGCGCATGGCCGCCCACGCCGCCAGCCAGATCCTCAACTTCGAGTGGGACGGCAGGAGGCCGGTTAAGCCCGGCCAGGTCATTGCCAAAACCAGCGCCATGTACGGCAACTGCCACGAGGTCCGGGACCAGGCGATCACCCCCGCCGAGGCCCGCGCAGCCCTGGACCACGTCCTGAGCCGCTGACCAACCCACCGCCACACGCCGCCGGCCAGCCGGCCGGCGGAGAGGAGAGTCACCGATGTTCCACGCAGGCGACGAAGTGCAGATCCTGACCTGTGCCGACGACCCCCGGGCCGCGGGCCGCGTGGGCCGGATCGTGGACGAGGTCCCGCCCGGCCCGCTCACCGAAGGGCGGTGGACCGTCCACGGCGCCGGGTTCCTGATCGGCTCCGTCCTGTGCCACGCCCACGAGCTGCGCGCCACCGGCCGCCGCTGACCAGCACTGCCCTTGTATAGCCGGGGCCCGGACGTCTGCCGGCCAAAGCGCCGTCCGGGCCCCTTCCACCTCCCGCATTCGGAAGGAACCAGCAGTGAATCACGACGACGAGAAGGACCTGTTCAACCGGCTGGAAGCCGACATGGCCGCCGACTCCACCCACCAAGAGGGTGCCGAGGTGGTGGACCTGAACAAGGCCCGCACCGCCCGCGAGACGGCCACCGACGCACCCGCCCCAGAGCCGACCGAAACCGCGCCCCGCGAGCCGGGCGCCCCGGATCCGGTGGTGTTGGTGGATGGTCCGGCGCCGGCCGGGCCCGGCTACTTCGACCGCCTGCGGGCCGCCAAGCGGCGCCCCGTGCTCCCGGCCTGGCTGTGCTCGCTGGACGAGCTGAAGGCCGCTGCCGCGTGGGTAGCTGGCCACTACGGTCACACCTGCGCCTACCACGGCCTGCGTGCCCCGGCCTACGCCGGGCGCCTGGTGCTTCAGTCCCCGCGTGGCACGGCCCGCTTCCTGGGCGAGACGATGCGGTGGGTGGCCGACAAGGAAGGTGAGCCGGTCCGGCTGGCGGCGGTCCGCCGGGAGGACACAGCCGACTACCTCAAGCTCTCCCGGCAGCGGGATGGCCGCGTGCGACTGCGCACCCTGGTCGCCGTGTTGGCCTCGCTGATCGGGCTGGGCGGCGCCCTGGCGCTGTACGTGCTGGCGCCGGGCTGGCTCCAAGCCGTCTCGGTCGGCGCACTGCTGATGGCGCTGGGCTTCGCCGGCCAGGAAGCCGACGCCCCGGTCATTACCCGGGCGGTGGACCTTCCGGGAGTGGAGCGGCTGACCAGCGACATCGTGGTGCGCGCCTTCACCGCGCTGGGGATCGCGGAGATCAACAAGCAGGCGGCCAAGGGCAAGGCGCTGGAGTTCAAGGCCCCGATCCAGCGCGACGGCAAAGGCTGGCGTGCCGATGTGGACCTGCCCTACGGCGTCACGGTCTCCGACATCCTCGACCGCCGCGAGCGCCTGGCATCGGGCCTGCGTAAGCCACTGGGCTGCGTCTGGCCCGAGCCGGTACCCGGCGAGCACACCGGGCGCCTGATGCTGTGGGTGGGCGACCAGGACATGGCCAAGGCCCCGCAACCGTCCTGGCCGTTGCTGAAGTCCGGCACCGCCTCACTGTTCAAGCCCGTGCCGTACGGCACCGACCCGCGCGGCCGGGCCGTCGACTTCGAGTTGATGTACGCCAACTTCCTGGTCGGCGCGATGCCCGGCCGCGGCAAGACCTTCGCACTGCGCATCCTGCTGCTGGCCGCCGCCATGGACCCCACCGCCGAACTGCACACCTGGGAGTTCAAGGGCACCGGCGACTTCTCCTCCTTCCAGCCGATCTCCCACACCTACGGCTCCGGCCCCGGCGACGACGCCACGGTCGAAGGTTGCGTGGACGCGCTGGAGTACGTCTACGGCGAGTTGGACCGCCGGGCCCGCGTCATCAACGGCCTGCCCAAGGACATCTGCCCGGAGAACAAGGTCACCCCGGCCCTGGCCGCCAAGAAGTCGCTCGGCCTGCACCCGCTGGTGATGACCATCGACGAATGCCAGGAAGTCTTCACCCACGAACGACTCGGCAAGAAGGCCGCCGAGTTGGCCACCGCCATCATCAAGCGCGGCCGGGCCCTGGGCGTGATCCTGCTGCTGGGCACCCAGCGCCCGGACGCCGACTCCCTGCCCAAGGCCATCAGCGCCAACGTCGGCATCCGGTTCTGCCTTCAGGTCATGGGCCAGCCGGAGAACGACATGGTGCTGGGCACCTCGATGTACAAAAACGGCATCCGCGCCACCTCGTTCACCTCCACCGACCTGGGCATCGGCTACCTGGTCGGCGCCGGACCCAACCCGCAGATCGTGCGGTCGTACTACATCGACAACGCCGCCGCGGAGAAGCTGTGCGAGCGCGCCCACGCCGCCCGCGCAGCAGCAGGCACCCTGCCCGACCCCACCACCGCCAAGACGGAGAAGACGACCGACACGCTGCTGACCGACGTGCTCGCCGTCATCCCCGCCGACGAGTCGAAGGTGTGGAACGAGACGGTCATCGACCGCCTGGCCGAACTCCGCCCCGAACGCTACGGCGAGTGGGGGCAGATGGACCGCGAGGAGAAGACCGCCCACCTGACCGCGGTGCTCAAGCCGTACGGGATCAAGGCCGGGCAGGTCGGCCGCCGCATCGACGGCAAGTTCGTCAACCAACGCGGCATCGAGCGCCAGACCATCGCCGACGCGATCGCGGAGCGTAACCGAAAGCGGGACGCGAGCTAGCCCGCCGGGGCCGCTATCGATAGCGCCACAGCCTGCTATCGATAGCGGCCCCGATAAGCCCCCGCACCTCACTTGATCAGGGCGCTAGCGCATAGCGGCCCACCTGCGGAAACCCTCGAAAATCACCCGAGAGGCGCCCTCATGACCCTTCCTTCCCTCGCTATCGCCTGCCTGATAGTCGTCACGTTCAGTTACGCAGCTCTGTGCGCGGCCAGCCCGTTCGGCAACTGCCGCAAGTGCCGCGGCTTCGGCTACCAGCTCAAGAAAGACCGCCGCGGCCGGCTCCGCCCGGGCAAGACCTGCCGCCGCTGCCACGGCGACCGCAAGCGCATCCGCATCGGCCGCCACCTGTTCAACGTCGCCGCTCGCCTCCACCGCGACGGCACCCGCTAACCACCACACCCCACAGCTCACTCAAGGAGGCCCGTCGTGGCCATCACCGTCTCCCTGGTCGCCCTGTTCGGCCTGGTCCTGTTCTTCCTGCTGCGCTCCAAGACCCTCGGCTGGGGCTCGGCCTTCATCGCCATCATGTTCGGCTTCTTCCTCGCCTCCACCGGCGCGTCGGGCCCCATCAACCAGCTCACCCACGCCGTCGTCGACGCCATCCGCCACGTCTAGGAGACGCTCGTGAACCCACCCACACCATCCCGCGACCCAACCACCCGCCAGCCGGCGGCCGTTGAGGTCCGCCACCCCACCCCGCTCGCCCCCGCGCCGCTGGTGCCCGTCCAGCCGGACAACGTCCCGGCGGTCGCCACCGTGGTCCTGCCGGACGGGCGGGTCGTGACCGGCGTCGCCGTCGCCTCCGCCCAGCCCGAACCGGTCGCGCCCAAGCCGGCCGTGTCCCGGACGGCCGTGAACATCGCGCTCGGGGGCATCGACTTCGGCGCGGTGTGCGGCGGGCTTTTCCTGCTGACCACGTTCCTCGCCGCGCTGGCCGCGCTCATCCACCAGCTCATCGTCCTGGCCGCCGTCATCTTCGGCGGCTGGATCGCCGTGCAGGTCTTCAGCACGACCGGACACCGCGGCGGCAGGACCACGGTCCACATCCGCAAAGCCGTCATCAAGCGCAACCACTTCCACCACTGACAGGAGACTCCTCCGTGACCACCGCCACGAAGCTCGCCGCAACGCTGTACACCCGGGCCGACGGCCGCACCTACCGGCCGGAATACCTCAACGCGGACACCGTCCGCCGGCTCATCCGCCGGGCCCGCACCAACCGGACCGGCGTGGAAGCGGTGCACGTCTATGAGTGCGCCGACCGCGACGGCACCCCGCTGCACATCGCCTACGTCCGCTACGCCCTGGACCACTGGTCCAACGTCACCGGCGTCATCGACGTCTACGAGATCCCCACCGCCGCCCTCACCAACCTGTAACCCCACCTGACCGGAGGAACCCATGGAAGCCGAGACCTACTGCGACGAGTGCGCCGACTACGGATGCCCCGGCCACGAACTGTGTGACGAGTGCGACGGCGACATCTGCAACGAGTGCAACGGCTGCGACTGCCCCGAGAACGTCTGCCCTGGCTACATCGCCCACTACACCGGACAGGACGACTGACATGGCCGCCGCCCGCCGGCCGGAAGGCAACGCGAACACCGCCGCCGAAGCGGTCCGCAAGTACAACCACGCCACCCTGCCCACGCCGCGCTCCCGCACCGGCGTTCTCCACTACCCCGGGCAGGCGTACTCCAGCATCGCCGCCTTCAAGCAGATGGCGCAGATGCTGCCGCAAGCCTTCGGCCAGACCAGCGCAGCCCTCACCCGCCTCCACCACGACGGCCACCTCACCGCCGACCACGGCACCGTCGAAGACCACGTCTTCGACGCCCGCCAGGCACTGACCGAAGCCGCGCACTGCGCGGACATGCTCGCCGACGCCCTCAACCGCGCCCACAGCGCGGTAGCCCCCCTCGGCTACAGCGGCCCGATCGACGAGTAAATACGCCCGAGGCGGTCGCCTCTCACCACAAGACCGCGACCGCCCCGGCCGGTGCCCGCCCTAGGGCCAGGCACCGGACCTGTCCCTTCGACAGAACAGGAGACACCAGCATGACAGCTCCCCACGCGTACGAACAGCACGCCACCGTGCTGCCGATGCGTGACCACGCCGGTGACGACTTCAGCCGCACCCCGCCGCACGACCTCGGTGCCGAACAGGCCGTAGTCGGCGCCATGATGCTCTCCACCGACGCCATCGCCGACGTGTCCGAGGCCATGGACCCGGGCGACCACTACCGGCTCGCGCACGAGACGATCCACCGTGCCATCCTCGACCTGCACGACGCCGGCCAGCCGGCCGACCCCATCACCCTCGCCCATCACCTCGGCCAGCGCGGGGAGTTGCAGCGCATCGGCGGTGCCAGCTACCTCCACAGCCTTGTCCAAGCTGTGCCGACGGTGGCCAACGCCGAGTACTACGCCGAGATCGTGCACGAGACGGCAGACCGGCGGCGCCTCATCGAAGCCGGCACCCGGCTCGTGCAAGCGGCCTCCACGCGAGACACCGACACCGCGACGCTGCGGACCGCTGTTCTTGAGCAGATCACCCAACTCGTTGCCGCCCCCACCGAAACCGAGACGGACACTGCGCCGACCGGCCCGCCCAACCCCCTGTACGACCCGCACCCCGGACTCGTCCGCCCTCGGCGCCCCGGCCCCACCCCGCACCCCGACGTGTTCTGTGGATGGGTCGGTGAGACCGTCCGAGAGCTGGACCCCACCACCGAGGCGGACCCCGTCGCCGTGCTGGTCAACCTGCTCTCCGCGGCCGGCTCGGTCATCGGCCGCCGCCCCCACCTGATGGTGGGCAACGACCGCCACCCCTGCTTGATCTG
Organism: Streptomyces sp. NPDC057743; assembly: GCF_042798755.1. Lineage (NCBI taxonomy): Bacteria > Bacillati > Actinomycetota > Actinomycetes > Kitasatosporales > Streptomycetaceae > Streptomyces > Streptomyces sp. NPDC057743. The sequence goes on along the minus strand of NZ_JBHVJX010000022.1, from coordinate 109,617 downwards.
GGCCTTGACCATCGGTCCCACCGCCTCAGGCCGCAAAGGTTCGGCGACCTCCACCGCCCGCCGCGTCCTCGCCGAGGCTGTACCCGACTTCTTCGGCCCCGAGCACACCCCCCGCGGGTTGAACTCAGGCGAAGGGCTCATTGAGTACGTCAAAGACGACGACAGTGACGCCCCTGCTCCCGCCAGCCTGGATAAGCGGCTGTGGGTCCTGGAATCGGAGTACGCGGTCACCATGAGCCGTGGCCGGCGTGAGGGCTCCAGCCTTCCCGGCGTCCTACGGCAAGCCTGGGACGGTGATTCGCTCGGCTCGATGGTCCGCGACTCCCTCAAGGCCACCGACCCGCACATCGCGATTCTGGGCCACATCACTCCCGAAGAGTTCTGCGCCAAGATGCAGGACTCCGAGATGGCCGGCGGCACCTACAACCGCTTCCTGCCGATCTTCTGCCACCGCAACCTCATCCTTCCCGGCTCCCGCGGCGCCAGCGCGGAACTGGTGGCCAACCTCGCCGCCGGCTGGCGCACCGTCCTCACCGACGCCGCCCGCGTCGAGACGGTCAAGTTCAGCAAGGGCGCATGGGACTTGTACTGCCAACAGGTCTACCCGGCCCTGAGTGACGACTCGGCCGGCGGCGTCGTCGCGCAGTTCACTGCACGCGCCGCCCCCTACGTCCAGCGCGTCGCCATGGTCTACGCCCTGTGCGACCACACGGACACCATCGCCGAACAGCACATGCGCGCTGCTTGGCACCTGCTCAACTACTCCCGCGCCTCCGCAGTCCACCTGCTCGGCAACATCAGCGGCGACCCCAAGGTGAACAAACTCGCCGACGCCGTCCGCGCCGCCGGCCCCGACGGACTCGCCGCCGACCAGATTCGCCGGCTCTTCAAGAACACCACGCGCCCCGAACGCGACCGGCTCACCGCCGAATTGCTCGATCAGCCCGGCTACGTCCGCACCCAGCGCCCCGGCAAGGGCCGACCGGCAACGGTCATCACCTACGCAGGCTGATCCACGGGGCGGTAGGCCGCTGTCGCCGCTCGCCGACTTATCGCCCCATTTACCGCCCCCCTTATCGCACTGGGAAACCCGCTGGTCAGATGGCTTATCACCCTTACCGCCCTTATCGCCCCGCCCGCGCGCAGACAACGTCTGCACTCTGCCCGAGGAGGACCCCGTGACGGTCGCCATACCCGAACGGAACGGAACCGCTGAACCTGTGCTGTACCGCGTGAAGGACGCCATGAGAGTCCTGCGCATGAGCAAGACCACGATCTACGACCTGATCCGAATCAGGCGCCTGCGCACGGTCAAGGAGGGGCGGACCCGGTACGTTCCGGCGTCCGCCATCGCCGAGTACGTCGCGTTGCTGGAACGCGAAGCCGAGGGGGAGCAGTGACCAAACGACGGAGCAGGGGAGACGGCGGACTCCACTGGGACGAGAAGCGACAGCGCTGGATCGCCACCGCCAGCCTCGGCTACGACCCCAGCGGCAAACGCATCGTCAAACGCGGTAGCGGCAAGACCAAGACCGAAGCCAAGAACAAGCTGAAGGAAGTCCTTCGGGACCACGAGGACGGGCTCGCGATCGCGCCCACCGGCTACACCGTGGAAAACGCGGTGAACGACTGGCTGATGTACGGGCTGGTCGACCGGGACAAGGGCACCCTCGACAACTGCACGAACCTCAGCCGGACCCACGTGATCCCTTCGCTCGGCGCTCGGAAGCTCCGGGACCTGAGTGCCGAGGACGTGGACAAGTGGCTTGCGGAGAAGGCGAAGACGCTCAGCACGCGGACCCTTCAGAGCATCCGCTCTTGCCTGAACCGCTCCGTGAAACGGGCGATGGCCCGGGACAAGGTGAAGCGCAACGTGGTGGAGCTGTGTTCCGTCCCCACGGGCCAGCCGGGCCGCCCGTCCAAGGCGTTGACGCTCGCGCAGGCCGAGGCAGTTCTGAGGGCTGCTGAACGCACCTCCATGCACGCCTACATCGTGCTGGCGTTGCTCACCGGAGCGCGTACCGAAGAGCTGCGGGCGCTCACGTGGGATCACGTCTTCCTCAAGGGCGATCCGGCCGCGAGTCCACCCGTGCCGCCGTACATCGCGGTATGGCGGTCGGTGCGCACGGGCGGCGACACCAAGACCCGGAAGTCCCGACGGACCCTTGCCCTCCCGGCCCGCTGCATCGACGTGCTTTGGCGCCACTGGGAGGACGAGGGCTGGGACCGGCTCGCCGCCGGCGACGAGTGGGAGGAGAACGGGCTCGTGTTCTCCTCGGTCGTCGGAAAGGAACTCGATTCGACCAACGTGCGCAGGGCCTTCCGCCAAGCGATCAACAAGGCGGAGGGGGTGAACGCCGCGGAGTGGACGCCACGGGAGCTGCGCCACAGCTTCGTCTCGTTGCTCTCGGACAGCGGTGTCTCGCTCGAAGAGATCTCGCGCCTGGTCGGGCACTCCGGGACGGCGGTTACCGAGGAGGTCTACCGGAAGCAGATCCGGCCCGTGATCCAGACGGGAGCGGTCGCCATGGACGGCATCTTCGGAGCGAACCCGGAGCGCTAGTCACGCAGTTAGTCACGCACAAAGCAGGAGAGGCACCTACGGAGATCCGTAGGTGCCTCTGACCTGTGTTTCTTCAGTCGGGGTGGCGGGATTTGAACCCACGACCTCTTCGTCCCGAACGAAGCGCGCTGCCAAGCTGCGCTACACCCCGAAGCAACGAGCTCTACTTTAGCGGACTGATCCCCGTAGGTGAAATCCGGTTTCGTTCGGTGGTGGAAACCGCTCTGACCTGGGGTTTTGTGGGGCTGGTGCGGAGGGTGTGAGGGGCGGGGAAGTGGCGGCGGGGGAGGTCGGAGGGGGCAAAGTGACCGAGGTCACCGCGGATGTCGCCGCGGATTCGGGGTGTTTGGGGGGTTCGGGGTGAGACGGGCGGTCCGTGGCGCTCCCGCGAACGGTTCGGCGCCCGGCCCCTGAGGTGAGGGGGCGGGCGCCGAGGAAAACGGGAGCGGGGGTCAGTCCCGAGCGGTCAGGGTCAGCAGGGTGGCCTCCGGGGGGCAGGCGAAGCGGACCGGGGTGTAGCGGTTGGTGCCGCAGCCGGCGGAGACGTGCAGGTAGGAGGTGTGGCCGGCGGCGGTGTGGGCGGAGAGGCCCTTGGCGCGCTGGGTGTCGATGTCGCAGTTGGTGACCAGGGCGCCGTAGAAGGGGATGCAGAGCTGGCCGCCGTGGGTGTGGCCGGCGAGGATCAGCGGATAGCCGTCGGCGGTGAAGGCGTCCAGGGAGCGCAGGTATGGGGCGTGGACGACGGCCAGCGAGAGGTCGGCTCCGGTCTCCGGGCCGCCGGCGACCTCGGCGTAGCGGTCGCGCTTGATGTGCGGGTCGTCCAGGCCGGTCAGCGCGATCTCGGCGCCGTCCAGCTTGAGGTGGCCGCGGGCGTTGGAGAGGTTGACCCAGCCGGCCTGGTCGAAGGCGTCGCGGAGGTCCTCCCACGGGTTGTGGACGGCGCCGACGACCGGGGCGTTGCCGTTGAGGCCGTGCCGGCCCTGGGCCTTTTCGAGGAGGTAGCGGGCGGGGTTCCGCAGCCGGGGGCCGTAGTAGTCGTTGGAGCCGAAGACGTAGGCGCCGGGGAACTCCATCAGGGGGCCGAGCGCGTCCAGGGCCTCCGGGACGCCGTCGGGGTCGGAGAGGTTGTCGCCGGTGTTGACGACGAAGTCGGGGCGGAGCCCGGCGAGCGACTGGAGCCAGCGCTGTTTCTTGCGCTGCCCGCTGACCATGTGGATGTCGGAGACCTGGAGGACGCGCAACGGCCGCATGCCGCGGGGCAGTACGGGCACGGTGACGCGTCGCAGGCGGAAGGAGCGGACTTCGAAGCCGGCGGCGTAGGCCACACCGGCCGCGCCGACCGCGGCAATGGACAGGGGGACTCCGTATCGCGCGCGCATGGGTCCATGGTTGCAGAGTGGGGGCGGCCCGGGGGAGGGGTGATCTTGGTGGGCCGCGTGCTCCGGTGGGGCGCGGGCGGGAAATGGCGCGGCGGTTGTCGGTGGGTGGGGGCATACTCGACGGCATGACCACGCTCAAGGCCAAGCTCAAGGACGACCTCACCACCGCGATCAAGGCGCGTGACGAGCTGCGTTCCTCCACCCTCCGTCTGACGCTGACCGCGATCAACAAGGAGGAGGTGGCGGGCAAGGAGGCGCGCGAACTGTCCGACGGCGAGGTCGAGAAGATCATCGCGCGGGAGGCGAAGAAGCGCCGCGAGGCCGCCGAGGCGTTCGACAAGGGCGGCCGCGCCGAGCAGGCCGAGCGGGAGCGGGCCGAGGGCGAGCTGCTCGCTGCCTATCTGCCCAAGCCGCTGACCGACGGCGAGTTGGAGGAGCTGGTCGCCGAGGCGGTCGCGGAGGCCACCGGCGCCGGCGCCGAGGGCCCGAAGGCGATGGGCGCCGTGATGAAGATCGTCAACCCGAAGGTGGCCGGCCGGGCCGACGGCAGCCGGGTCGCCGCGATGGTGAAGAAGCTGCTCGCCGGCTGACGCGAGGCGGTGGGCGGGCGGCGCGGCCCGTCCGCCCACCGGCCGGCGCGGACACCGGCGAACGCGGAAGGGGCATCCTCAACAGGAGGGTGCCCCTTCTTCTCGTTGTCTTCTCGTTCCGGGCCGGGGGCCGGACGGCCGGCTCAGCCGGTCACCAACCGCCGTCCCCGCCGCCCAAGATGTCCGGGAAACCGGGGATGTGCCAACCGCCGCCCGGCTTATCGCCGTTGCCGGGCTTGGGCGGCTTCGGGGCGTGCGGCTTGCCCTTGTTGGCGTCGTCGCCCTTGCCCTTCGAATCGTCGATCGGGACCGTCGGCAGGGCCGGGGACGGGCGGCCGGCCAGCGCGCCGGACATCATGTCGCGCCAGATGGGGCCCGGGGTGTCGGCGCCGTAGACCTTGTCGTGGGAGACGCCGCCGATGGTGATGTTGTACATCTGGCGCTGGTGGCGGGGGTCGCCGACCCAGACGGCGCCGGCCGCGTTCGGGGTGTAGCCGACGAACCAGGCGGCGTAGCGGCTGTCCGTGGTGCCCGTCTTGCCGGCGCTGTCGCGGCCCTTGAGGCCGGCCTGCTTGCCGGTGCCGTCCTCGACGACGCCCTTGAGGAGGGTGTTGACGGTGTCCGCGGTCTTCTTCGACATCGCGTTGTGGCAGCGGGACTTGGGGACGTTCAGCGCCTTGCCCTGCGCGTCGGTGATCGACTCGATGGCGACGGGCGAGCAGTAGGTGCCCTCGTCGGCGAAGGTGGCGTACGCCGCCGCCATGTTCAGCGGGGACATCTCCTGGCCGCCCAGCGCCATCGAGGGAACCTGCTTCAGCGGCTTGCCGTCGGCCCGTTGGAGCCCCATCTTCTGGGCCATCGTGACCGCGGGGCAGATGCCCATGTCGCTGATCAGCTGCACGTAGTAGGTGTTGACCGACTTCGCGGTCGCCTCCTTCATGTCGTACGGGCCGACTTCCTTGGGGTCCTCGTTGTTGACGGTGTCGTTGCCGTCCCAGGTGCCGGTGCAGGTCTGGACCGGCTTCGGATACGCCATCTTGAACGGCGAGGAGTACTGCTGGTCCGGGCCGATGCCCTGCTCCAGGGCGGCCGCCGCGATGATCGGCTTGAAGGTCGAGCCGGGTTGGTAGCCGGCGCCACCGCCCATCTTGCGGTTGACCGAGAGGTTGATCTGGGTCTGGTTGGTGCCGAAGCCGTAGGGGCGGGACTGGCCCATGCCGAGGATCTTGCCGGTGCCCGGCTGGACGACCGCGCCGGCGCCGGCGACCGGGTCGTCCGCGTAGACGTGCCGGCTCAGCGAAGCCTGGATCGACTTCTGGGTCTGCCGGTCCAAGGTGGTGCGGATGGTCAGGCCGCCCTGCATCCAGCGCTGCGAGCGGACCTCCCGGGTCGCGCCGAACGCCTTGTCGTTGAGCAGGACTTCGCGCACGTAGTCACAGAAGAAGCCGGCGCCGTCGGTGGCGGTGATGCAGCCGTTCTGCGGGCGGCTGATCTTCAGCTTGATCGGCCGGGCGGCCGCGGCGTTGGCCTCGGACCGGCTGATCGCCTTGAGGTCGGCCATCCGCTTCAGGACGGTGTTGCGCCGATCGGTCGCCGCCTGCGGGTGGTTGACCGGGTCGTAGCGCGTGGGCGACTGGACGATGCCGGCGAGCAGCGCCGCCTCCTCCACGCTCAAGTCCTTGGCGTGCTTGCTGAAGTAGCGCTGGGCGGCGGCCTCGACGCCGTACGCCTGCTCGCCGAAGAAGGTGATGTTGAGGTAGTTCTGGAGGATCTTGCGCTTGCCGAGCTTCTCCTCCAACTTGATCGCGTACTTCAGCTCCTTGACCTTGCGGCCGAGGGTCTGCTGGGTGGCCTGGGCGACCTTGTCCGGGTCGTCGCCGGCCTCCTCGATGAAGACGTTCTTCACGTACTGCTGGGTCAGCGTGGACGCGCCCTGGGAAACGCCGCCGGACTGCGCGTTCTTGTTGACCGCGCGCGCGATGCCCTTCAGGTCGATGGCGCCGTGTTGGTAGAAGCGGGCGTCCTCGATGGCCACGATCGCCTTCTGGATGTACGGCGACATGTCCTTGAGGTCGACGACGGTGCGGTCGCGGGAGTAGACCGACGCGATCTCGCCGCCGTCGGAGTCGAGGATGGTGGTGCGCTGACTGAGCGGCGGGGTCTTGAGGTTGGCCGGAATGTCGTCGAAGCCCTCGACGGACGTCTTGGCCACGAGGCCGAGCGCCCCGGCGGCCGGGAGCGCGATCCCGGCGAGTACGGCTCCGGCAAGGACGCTGACACCCAGGAACTTGGCGGCCTGCTGGGTCCTTGACCGACCCCCGCCCTCGCGCTTCTTAGCCATGAGGGAAGCCTACGTTCTCATTCGCCGGACAGGGGCGCACCTGTTCGTTTAGCCTGTTCCCATCTGCCGCAGCGAACGGTTACACCTCGGTTCGTCAACCCTCACTCCCGACACGGGCACTGTCCCAGATGCCCGTTGTGCGCCAGAAATCCCTTGCCATCACAGCGAAGTGTCCCGCTTGGGAGGGAAGCGACGTATGTCGCACGGTCACTCCGTTGGGTGATCTGCCGCGTACGCATAGTCCGTTCGGGCCATTCAAGATTGGGCCCGAAGGGGGTGTTGCGCCCTGCCTGCCTTCCGTAACGTCCTCAACTGGCAACGGTGAATATGCCGTTAGCCGCCGTGGGGGAGCCTCGATTCGGGAGAGGACGGCGCCAGCATGGGCTGGGTAACCGACTGGAGTGCACAGGCAGCCTGCCGCACTACCGATCCGGATGAACTGTTCGTGCAAGGGGCGGCGCAGAACCGCGCCAAGGCGGTGTGTACCGGGTGTCCGGTGCGCACGGAGTGCCTGGCCGACGCCCTGGACAACCGGGTGGAGTTCGGAGTGTGGGGCGGGATGACGGAACGCGAGCGGAGGGCGCTGCTGCGCCGCCGCCCGACGGTGACGTCCTGGCGCCGGCTGTTGGAGACGGCGCGGACGGAATACGAGCGCAGCACGGGCCTGTTGCCCGTGGAGTGCTCGGACGAAGCCTTCGACGACGCGTACGCGGCGGTCGGGTAGCGCCCGACGTCCGGCCGGCGACGGGCCCAACGGGGGCCGCTCGTCGGTCAGTCGACGCTCTCGCCCGGCCGCAGCGCCAGACGGTCGCCGATCGCGCGCAGGCCCGCGAGGTCGTGGACGTCGCCGGGCAACGCGGCGACCTCCGCCACCGGCACCTCGGGGTGCAGTGCGGTGAAGCGGTCGCGGGTGCGTCGTTCGCGGGCCAGGACCTGCATGCGTTCGGCGTGCAGGCGTAGTAGACCGGCGGCGAGCCCGGCCGCCGATGCCGGAGGGGATGCCAGGTGCTCCGCGGCGGCGGGGGAGGGACCGCCGGGCGTACCTGCTCCAGTCTTCCCGCCGGTGAGATCCACAATGCCGTCCGCGGAAAGATTTTCCGCTGCCGCTGAAGTGGCGTGGTGGGGGCGGGTGTTGGCGACCTCCTCCGGGAGCTCCGGGGTCGCGGAATCCGCCAAGTCCTCGGCGTCCGCCGGGTCGTTGGGGTCCGTCGGCCCGTCGGCGTCCTCCGGCGCGGGGTCGGCGAAGTCCTCCGTGTCCTCCGTCAGTGCCTCCGCGGCGGCCAGTGCGCGCTCGGCGCTGAGTTGGGCCGCGCCGCTGCCGTGGACGCGGTTGAGCACCAGCCCGGCCAGCGGCATCTGCTCGGCCGCCAGCCGTTCGACGAAGTACGCCGCCTCGCGCAGCGCGTCCCGCTCCGGCGCGGCGACCACCAGGAACGCGGTGCCGGGTGCCTGGAGCAGACGGTAGGTGGCGTCCGCGCGGGTCCGGAAACCGCCGAACATGGTGTCCATCGCGGCCACGAACGTCTGGACGTCGCGCAGGAGTTGGCCGCCCATCAGCTTGCTGAGGGTGCCCGTCATCATCGACATGCCGACGTTGAGGAACTTCATGCCGGCCCGCCCGCCGACCTTCGCCGGCGCCATCAGGACCCGGATGAACTTGCCGTCCAGGAAGGACCCCAGCCGCTTGGGCGCGTCCAGGAAGTCCAGCGCGGAGCGGCTCGGCGGGGTGTCCACGACGATCAGGTCCCACTCGTCGCCGGCGCGGAGCTGACCGAGCTTCTCCATCGCCATGTACTCCTGCGTACCGGCGAAACCGGCCGACAGGGACTGGTAGAAGGGGTTCTCCAGGATGGCGCGGGCCCGCTCGGCGTCCGCATGGCCCTCGACGATCTCGTCGAAGGTGCGCTTCATGTCCAGCATCATCGCGTGGAGTTCGCCGCCGGCGGCCTCGTCGACGCCCTTGACCTGGCGGGGGACGTTGTCGAGCTCGGAGATGCCCATCGACTGCGCCAGGCGGCGGGCCGGGTCGATGGTCAGCACCACGACCTTGCGGCCGCGCTCGGCGGCGCGCACGCCCAGCGCCGCGGCGGTGGTGGTCTTGCCGACGCCGCCGGAGCCGCAGCACACCACGATGCGAGTGCCCGGGTCGTCGATCAGGGCGTCGACCTCCAGCCGGGGGGCCGAGGCGTCCAACGTCGTTCCGTCCGAGGTCATATGGGCCCCTGTTTCCGCAGGTCTCTGGCCAGGCCGTAGAGCCCGGCGAGGTCCACTCCCTCGGGGAGCAGCCCCAACTCGTAGGTGGGCAGGCCGAGATCGGTCAGCGCGGCGTGCTGGGCGCGCTCCAGCTCGACCCGCTCGGCGTGCTCGCGCGCCTGCTCCAGCAGGGGGTCGATCAGGCGCTCGGCCAGGCCCCCGCGGCGGGCGCCGCCCAGGCCGGCCTGGGAGAGCGCCTTGGCGATGCCGGCCCGGGCGCCGCGGGCGGCGACCTCCAGATCGCCGTTGTCCAACAGGGCGGGGCGGGTCATGTTGATCACCACACCGCCGACCGGGATGCCGGCCTCGCGCAGCTCGGCGATGCCGTCGGCGGTCTCCTGGACGGGCATCTCCTCCAGGAGCGTCACCAGGTGCACCGCCGTCTCGGGGGACTTCAGGACCCGCATCACGGCCTGCGCCTGGTTGTGGATCGGGCCGATCTTGGCCAGGCCCGCGACCTCGTCGTTGACGTTCAGGAAGCGGGTGACGCGGCCGGTGGGCGGGGCGTCCATCACGACCGCGTCATAGACGAACGCGCCGCTCTTGTCCTTGCGGCGGACGGCCTCGCACGCCTTGCCGGTCAGCAGGACGTCCCGCAGGCCGGGGGCGATGGTGGTGGCGAAGTCGATCGCGCCCAGCTTCTTCAGCGCCCGGCCGGCGCTGCCGAGCTTGTAGAACATCTGGAGGTAGTCCAGCAGGGCGCGCTCGGCGTCGATGGCCAGGGCGTGCACCTCACCGCCACCGGGGGCCACCGCGATCTTGCGCTCCTCGTAGGGAAGCGCTTCGGTCTCGAACAGCTGGGCAATGCCCTGCCGGCCCTCGACCTCGACCAGGAGGGTGCGACGCCCCTCGGTGGCCAGGGCGAGGGCAAGTGCAGCGGCGACCGTGGTCTTGCCGGTGCCGCCCTTGCCGCTGACGACATGGAGCCTGCTCACGGCTAGGAGCCTAACCAGTCCTCGTCCGGCTCACGCACGGGATACGCCTGGGAACACCCGGAGATCCGCTCGCGGGCGGTCGGGGACGGGGTCCGGGATGCCCCCTAGGGGTCGCGGGCCCAGGGCGCCCGGCACAGGCATTACGCTCGGCCCATGACCAAGTGGGAATACGCGACCGTGCCGCTGCTCGTGCACGCGACGAAGCAGATTCTGGACACCTGGGGCGAGGACGGCTGGGAGCTGGTCCAGGTCGTGCCGGGCCCGAACAACCCCGAGCAGTTGGTGGCCTACCTGAAGCGGGAGAAGCCGTGAGCGTCGTTGAGGACAGGATCGCGTCGCTCGGCCTGAAGCTGCCGGAGGTCGTGCCGCCGCTGGCCACCTACCAGCCCGCGGTGCGCTCCGGCTCGTACGTCTTCACCTCCGGCCAGCTGCCCATGGTGGACGGCGCGCTGCCGGCCACCGGCAAGGTCGGCGCCGAGGTCGCCCCCGAGCAGGCCAAGGAGCTCGCCGCGACCTGCGCGCTGAACGCGCTGGCCGCCGTGAAGTCCGTCGTCGGCGACCTCGACAAGATCGTCCGGGTCGTGAAGGTCGTCGGATTCGTCGCCTCCGCGCCGGAGTTCACCGGCCAGCCGGGCGTCGTCAACGGCGCCAGCGAGCTGCTCGGCGAGATCCTCGGCGAGAAGGGCGTGCACGCCCGCTCCGCGGTCGGCGTGGCGGTGCTGCCGATCGACGCGCCCGTCGAGGTCGAGATCCAGGTCGAGATCGCCGACTGACCTCGCGCACGCGGTGCGCTCGCGCCCGGGGCGGGCCCGCTGTCCGCAGAGGGCCCCTCGAACATCCGCGCGCGAGCGCATAGCATCCGGCCATGGCGTCGACGACCAATGGCCAGTGGTACCCGCCGGAATGGCCGGCCCGCATCCGGGCCCTGACGAACGGCGAACTGACGCCGCCCGCGCCCCGCAGGGCCGCGACGGTCCTGCTGCTGCGGGACACCGACCGCGACGGCCCCGCCGTCCACATGCTGCGCAGACGCGCCTCCATGGCCTTCGCCGGAGGCGCGTACGCCTATCCGGGCGGGTCCGTCGACCCGCGTGACGAACGGCCCGTGGGGTGGGCGGGCCCCTCGCGCACCGCATGGGCGGTGCGGCTGGGCGTCGACCCGTCCACCGCGCAGGCCATCATCTGCGCAGCGGTGCGCGAGACCTTCGAGGAGTCCGGGGTGCTGCTCGCCGGCGACTCGGCCCACACGGTCGTCGCGGACGCCACCGGCGCGGACTGGGAGGCGGACCGGGCGGCGCTGGTCGCCCACGAGCTGTCCTTCGCCGACCTGTTGGCCCGCCGCGGCCTGGTGCTGCGCTCCGATCTGCTGGCCGCCTGGGCGCGGTGGATCACCCCGGAGTTCGAACCGCGCCGCTACGACACGTTCTTCTTCGTCGCCGCGCTCCCGGAGGGCCAGCGCGCCCTCGACGTCTCCACGGAGGCCGACCACACGGTGTGGCTCCGCCCCGGGGAGGCCGCGGCCGGCTACGACCGCGGCGAGCTGCTGATGATGCCGCCGACCATCTCCACCCTGCGGTCCCTTACGCCCTACGGGAGCGTCGCCGACGCGCTGGCCGCGGCCGGTGCGCAGGACCTGACGCCGGTGCTGGCCCGCGCCCGCCTCGTGGGCGACGAGATCGTGCTGAGCTGGCCCGGCCACGACGAGTTCACCAAGCACATCGCGACGACGGACGACGCCTCCGGAGGTACCCCCGCATGACCGAAGCCGCGGCCCTGCCGGGCCAGCCCCGTGGCGGAGTCCTCTCCGGGCCGGCCACGCCGCGCGCCCACTGCGTCCTGGCCCCCAACCCGTCCGCGATGACGCTGGACGGCACCAACACCTGGATCGTCGCCGAGCCGGGCTCCCAACTGGCCGTCGTCATCGACCCCGGACCGCTCGACGAGGGTCACCTCCGGGCCGTCATCGACACCGCGGAGCGGGCCGGGCAGCGGGTCGCGCTGACCCTGCTCACCCACGGGCACCCCGACCACGCCGAAGGGGCGGCCCGCTTCGCCGAGTTGACCGGCAGCCCCGTACGGGCACTGGACCCGGGGCTGCGCCTGGGGGACGAGGGGCTCGGCGCGGGTGACGTGATCACCACCGGGGGCCTGGAACTGCGGGTGGTGCCCACCCCGGGGCACACCGCGGACTCGCTCTCCTTCCATCTGCCCGCCGACCGGGCCGTCCTGACGGGGGACACGATCCTGGGGCGCGGCACCACCGTGGTCGCGCACCCCGACGGCCGGCTGGGCGACTACCTGGACTCGCTGCGCCGGCTGCGCTCCCTCACCGTGGACGACGGGGTCTCGACGGTCCTACCGGGCCACGGGCCGGTGTTGAACGACGCACAGGGGGCGGTGGAGTTCTACCTGGCGCACCGGGCCCACCGGCTCGCCCAGGTGGAGACGGCGGTGGAGGCCGGCCACCGGACCCCCGCCGAGGTCGTGGCGAGCGTCTACGTGGACGTCGACCGCTCCCTGTGGCCGGCCGCCGAACTGTCGGTGCGGGCGCAGCTGGACTACCTGGGCGAACACGGGCTGATCTAGGGCCCGTACGCGCCGCCCTCGGCCCCTACGGGACGGGCACGGCGTCAGGGCCCCTCCGGGCGGGGGGCCTTGGCCCCGTGGACGGCGAGGTACTCGTCGGCCAGCCAGGGGGCGAGGTCGGTCAGCAGCTCGTCGAGGAGCCCGGGGTGCCCGGCCGGGTTCCGGGCGGCGCGGGCCGCGGCGCGCATCTGCTCGGCATGCGCCGGGTAATAGCGCCCGAACACCTCGGCGGATTCGGCGAGATCGCTGGTCCAGCCGCCCCAGCGCGGCATGACCAGGGTGAATCCGGTGCGGACGAGGTTCCTGGCGACCGCCCGGGTCAGCCGGGTGCGCTCCGCTGGGCCGGTGGCCGCGGTGGCCCGCCGACGGAGACCGGGCAGCCGCCGGAAGAGGTCGCCGTTGGTCTCCCGGGCCAGGAGCGAGGTCGGGCGGTAACGGGGCAGCGCCGCGGCCAGATCGGGCCCGTTCAGCGGCGTGCACAGACAGGCCACGAACCACCCCAGGTCGTACCGTTCCAGCTCGCTCAGCAACTGGTCCGCGGTGACCAACAGCAGGCCGGCACCGTCGATCTGCGGGAAGGCGGCGTCCAACTCCGCCTCGACGGCCCGGGCGGCCGCCCGATCGGCGTCGGTGGGCCCCGGCCGCCCCGCCCGCAGGACGAGCAGCGCATCGAGGTCGGACACCCCGGGGACGGCGGTGCCGCGCGGGATGCTCCCGTACAGGTAGCTGCTGACGACCCGTTCGGGAGGGAAGTGGGCGGCGAGCCGGTCGGCCAGCGCCGCCACGACGGGCGCGAACGGCGCGGGCACCTTCTCCAGCGCCCCTTCCCGTACGAAGCAGCCGTCCTGGTCGAGGCCCTTGCCTCCGGATTCCCCACCGGTCGTCATGGCGCCAACTATGGGGCGGCGGAACGGCGGGCCGCGAGCCAATTACCCGGCGGCCGCCGGGGGTTCTCGCACACGCACCGAGGGCCCCGCCGCAGCGGGGCCCTCAAAACGGTCGTGGTGCGCGCGGCGTCAGCGCGAGCGCTTGGCCAGCCGCTCGACGTCCAACAGGATCACGGCGCGCGCCTCCAGGCGCAGCCAGCCGCGGCCCGCGAAGTCCGCGAGCGCCTTGTTGACGGTCTCCCGGGAGGCGCCGACCAACTGGGCCAGCTCCTCCTGCGTGAGGTCGTGCACGACGTGGATGCCCTCCTCGGACTGCACGCCGAAGCGGCGCGACAGGTCCAGCAGCGCGCGCGCCACACGGCCCGGCACGTCCGAGAAGACCAGGTCGGACATCTGGTCGTTGGTCTTGCGCAGCCGGCGGGCGACCGCGCGCAGCAGGGCGGTGGCCACCTCCGGGCGGGCGTTCAGCCAGGGCTGAAGGTCACCGTGGCCCAGTCCCAGCAGCTTGACCTCGGTGAGCGCGGTGGCGGTGGCCGTGCGCGGTCCCGGGTCGAAGAGGGACAGTTCGCCGATGAGCTCGCCGGGTCCGAGGACGGCCAGCATGTTCTCGCGGCCGTCGGGTGAGGTGCGGTGGAGCTTCACTTTGCCCTCGGTGACCACGTACAGGCGGTCGCCTGGGTCCCCTTCGTGGAACAGGGCGTCGCCGCGTGCGAGCGTGACCTCTCCCATCGAGGCGCGAAGCTCGGCCGCCTGCTCGTCGTCGAGCGCCGCGAAGAGCGGGGCGCGCCGCAGAACGTCGTCCACGAGTTCTCTCCTTGTCGACATGCTCCGGGGGACTGTGGTCCCCATCATGCCGGAATGCAAAACAGTGCGATCAATCACAAGTTTGCCGGACCCGTGGCCCAAGCCATACGGCAGGGGGCCGATTGGGGTCACGAATCCCGGTGATCGGGTCGGATGTCAGTGGGTGGCCTTAGTCTGGCCGAGTGTCCAATACGCCGGTGAGAGCAGAGGACTGGGGGCTGACAGAGTGAGCGCCGGGCGCGATTCCGCTGTGGGCGAACAGCCACTCACGGGCGCCTCGAATACCGACAAAAGTAACAAATCGCTCTTCGGGGCGGTGAGCGGGCGGAATGCGGCGGATGGGGCCGGCGCGTCGCCCACCGAGGCGAAGGAGGCGGCTGTGCCCGAGACCCCCGCGAAGCCGGCGGCGAAGAAGACCGCGACCAGCAAGGCCCCGGCGAGGAAGACCGCCGCCAAGAAGGCCCCGGCCGCGAAGACCACCGCCGCGAAGACCACCGCGGCGAAGAAGACGACCGCCGCGAAGAAGACCACCACGGCCAAGAAGACGACGGCCAAGAAGACGGCGCCCGCCAAGAAGGCCGCCCCCGCGCGCAAGCGCGAGTCCCGGGCCGCCATGGTGCGCCGGGCCCACGAGATCAACCGCGAGCTGGGCGAGCTCTACCCCTACGCCCACCCGGAGTTGGACTTCACCAACCCCTTCGAGCTGCTGGTCGCCACGGTCCTGTCCGCCCAGACCACCGACCTCCGGGTCAACCAGACCACCCCCCGGCTCTTCGCCGCCTGCCCCACGCCCGAGGACATGGCCGCGATCCCCCCGGAGCAGTTGGAGGAGCTGATCCGCCCCACCGGCTTCTTCCGCGCCAAGGCGAGATCCCTGATCGGTCTGTCCACCGCGCTGCGTGACCGCTTCGACGGCGAGGTGCCCGGCCGCCTGGAGGACCTCGTCACGCTCCCCGGCGTCGGGCGCAAGACCGCCAATGTCGTGCTTGGCAACGCCTTCGGCGTCCCCGGCATCACCGTCGACACCCACTTCGGCCGGCTGGCGCGCCGCTTCGGGTGGACGAGCGCGCAGGACGCCGAGAAGGTCGAGGCCGACGTCGCCGCGATCTTCCCCGAGAGCGAGTGGACGATGCTCTCGCACCGCGTGGTCTTCCACGGCCGGCGCGTCTGCCACTCCCGCAAACCGGCCTGCGGGGCCTGCCCGATTGCCGCGCTGTGCCCGTCGTACGGCGAGGGCGAGACCGACCCGGAGAAGGCGAAGAAGCTGCTCAAGTACGAGCTCGGCGGCCAGCCCGGGCAGCGGCTGAAGCCGCCGGCCGACTATCCGGGGCGGCCCGCGCCCCCGTTGGCCGCCTCGTAGGGCGAGGAACCACGACTCCACCGGGGGGACCGATCAGCCACGTATGCCTGAGGGGGCGCGGATGACGAGTGCACGGGAGCAGTACGGCGAGACGAGGGGCCCAGGCCCGGCGGCGGCCGGGCCGGAGGTGACGGTGACGACCGAGGACTTGCCCGAGTGGCTGGCTCCGGTGGCCCGCGCGGCCGCCAGCGTGGAGCCGCGGCAGCTCAGTCGCTTCCTGCCGCCGGAGCGCGGCGGGCGGCAGTCGGCCGTGCTGATCCTCTTCGGGCACGGTGCCCGAGGGCCCGAGCTGCTCCTGATGGAGCGCGCCGGCACCCTGCGCTCGCACGCCGGCCAGCCCTCCTTCCCCGGGGGCTCGCTCGACCCGGAGGACGGCGATCCGGAGGGCGTCGGTCCGATCCGCGCGGCGCTGCGCGAGGCCCAGGAGGAGACCGGGCTCGACCCGTCGGGGGTCCAGGTCTTCGGCGTGCTGCCGCGGCTCTACATCCCCGTCAGCGGCTTCGTGGTGACGCCCGTGCTGGGCTGGTGGCGGGTGCCGAGCCCGGTGGCCGCGGTGGATCGCGCGGAGACCGCTCGGGTCTTCACGGTTCCCGTGGCGGATCTCACGGACCCCGCACATCGCGTTACCTCCCGTCACCCCAGCGGCCACATCGGCCCCGCCTTCCTCGTCGAGTCCGCCCTGGTCTGGGGTTTTACCGCCGGGGTGATCGACCGGATCTTGCACTACGCGGGTTGGGAGATCCCATGGGACCGCGACAAGCAGGTCCCGCTCGACTGGCGCTCGTGAGACGGTGTCCGGCGTGAACGTCCTGGACATCCTGCTGCTGGTCGCGGCCGTATGGTTCGCGATCGTCGGTTACCGGCAAGGCTTCCTCGTCGGCATCCTGTCCGTGATCGGCTTCCTCGGAGGAGGTCTGATCGCGGTCTATGTGCTGCCGATGATCTGGAACGAGGTCACCGACGACGCCAAACCGGGCACCTTCGCGGTCATCGCGGCGGTCGCCATCGTGATCGTCTGTGCCTCGGTGGGCCAGGCGCTCACCACCCACCTCGGCAACAAGCTCCGCCGGCACATCACTTGGACACCCGCGCGGGCGCTGGACGCCACCGGCGGCGCGCTGGTCAACGTCCTGGCGATGCTGCTGGTCGCCTGGCTGATCGGCTCTGCGCTCGCCGGCACGTCCCTGCCGACGCTCAGCAAGGAGGTCCGCAACTCCAAGGTGCTGCTCGGGGTTTCGCAGGTCATGCCACCGCAGGCCAGCACCTGGTTCGCCGACTTCTCCTCGGCGCTGGCGCAGAACGGCTTCCCGCAGGTCTTCACGCCATTCGCCAACGAGCCGATCCGGCCGGTCCGGCCGCCGGACCCGGCGCTGGCCAACGGCCCCGTGGCGGCGGACGCCCGGCGCAGCATCGTCAAGATCGTCGGTCGGGCGCCCGGCTGCGGCAAGATCCTGGAGGGCACCGGCTTCGTCTTCGCCCCGCACCGGGTGATGACCAACGCGCACGTCGTCGGCGGCGTCGACGACCCGACGGTCCAGGTGGGCGGCGAGGGACTCCCGGTCAACGCCAAGGTGGTGCTCTACGACTGGGAGCGCGACATCGCGGTGCTGGACGTCCCGCAACTGCGCGCCCCGGAACTGAAGTTCGCCGACAAGGACGCGGGCAGCGGCAAGAGCGCCATCGTCGCCGGCTTCCCCGAGAACGGCGGATACGACGTCCGCCCGGCCCGCATCCGCGGCCGCATCCAGGCCAACGGCGCGGACATCTACCACCGGGGCACCGTCGGCCGGGACGTCTACTCGCTCTACGCGACGGTCCGGGAGGGCAACTCCGGCGGCCCGCTGCTCACCCCCCGAGGCGAGGTCTACGGCGTGGTCTTCGCCAAGTCGCGGGACGACGCGCACACCGGCTACGCGCTGACGGCCGACGAGGTCCGGCAGGACGCCGTCCGCGGACGGGTCGCGTCCCAGCGGGTCGACACCCAGGGGTGCGCGATCTGAAGGCGGGTGGGGCCGCGTACCGATCCTGCGGGACGGGGCGCGGCTCGAAGGCCGTCGGGGGAGTGCGCCGGGGTCAGCTGCGGGGATGGCGTAGGCGCGCGCTCATCCAGCGCGCTCTGCGGCGCAGGATGCGGGGGATGCCCATCGGGTGCGCCGCATCCGGGGACCTGGAGGATCCGAGATCCGGGGTGCCCCTGTCCTGTGTGCCCACCGCGGCGGCGCTGCTGCGGCGGTTGCGTGCCACGTCACGGTAGTCGTGCGTCCAGCCCATACCCTCGACTCTGCCCGTGGCCCAAGGTCCGTAACCGCCTCGGAGAGGGCCAATTGGCCTATGCGGGAGGCAATTGGCTGTTCGTCAGACGAGCGTTCGTGCGAACGCGGTGGAGCGGGCCGGACGCCGCTGGGGAGGCGGCGGGCGACGGGTGGTGCGCGGGGCCGCGGACCGTCAGCGGTCCGGTTCCGGGTCCTTGAGCCAGTTGATCAGCTCGGTGGAGAAGGCTGCGGGGTCCTCTTCGTGCGGCCAGTGCCCCAGGCCGTCGAAGAGCCGCCAGCGGTAGGGGGCCTCGACGTACTCGCCGGAGCCGGCGGCGCTGCGGGTGCGCATGACCGGGTCCAGGGAGCCGTGCAGATGCAGGGTCGGGACCCGCACCGGCAGCTTCATCCGGCGGTTGAACTGGAGGCCGTCGGGGCGCGCCATCGAGCGCACCATCCAGCGGTAGGGCTCGATCGAGCAGTGCGCCGTCGACGGGATGGCCATGGCCCGTTGGTAGACCTCGATGGTCTCGTCGTCCGGGAGCCGGGGGCCGGACCAGTCGCGGATCATCCGGCCCACCAGTGCCGCGTCGTCCGCGGTCAGCCGGCGCTCCGGCAGCCAGGGCCGCTGGAAGCTCCAGATGTGCGAGCTGCGTCGGACGTCGGCGAGCATCGCGGCCCGCCAGCGCCGCGGGTGCGGCATCGACGACACCACGAGCCGGCGGACCAGCTTGGGCCGCATCACCGCCGCCGTCCACGCGAGGTAGCCGCCCAGGTCGTGCCCGACCAGCGCGGCGTCCGGCTCGCCCAGGGAGCGGATGACGCCCGTGATGTCGAGGGCGAGATTGGCCGGGTCGTAGCCGCGCGGGGTGCGGTCGCTGCCGCCGACGCCGCGCAGGTCCATGGCGACCGCGCGGAAGCCCGCGTCGGCCAGCGCCGGAAGCTGGTACCGCCAGGTCCACCAGAACTGCGGGAAGCCGTGCAGCAGCAGCACGAGGGGCCCGTCGCCCATCTCGGCGGTGTGGAAGCGCGCGCCGTTGGCCGCGACGTCCCGGTGCGTCACCTCGTGACCACCGGGGGCGTCGAGCCGCACGACGGCGGCGGTGCTGTCGGGGGCCGTCATACCGAGGAGCGGGGCACAGAGGCGAGGACCGGGTGCTCCTCCTCCGCCCGCGGGTGCGGCTTGGCCTTCTGCAGCACGGCCGCGGTCTCCTTGGCGGAGGCGATCGACTTCTCCGGCTTCTTGATCTTCTTGATCTTGGCCATCGCGATCAGGATCAGCAGCGCGGCGATGATCAGGAAGGCGCCGCCCACGATGAGGAAGGACCAGGCGAGGCCGAGGCCGAGGTTGTGGATGCCGTAGGCCGCCGCGAAACTCAGCACCGGCAGCGCGAACAGCGCCAGCACCCCCGCCACGACGAACGCGGCGCTGCCGATGCCCGCCCGCTTGGCGTCCTGCCGCAGTTCCGCCTTGGCCAGCGCGATCTCGTCGTGCACCAACGCGGACATTTCGGCGGTCGCCGTGGCCACCAGTTGCCCGAGGCTGCGGTCCGCACCGTCGTCGGCTGCGCTCATCGCCGTCTCCCTCTTCTCTTCGCCTGGATGCAAAGCCTCTCAGATCATGCCGGACCATCGTCCCCGGACGGGGCGCCGGCGGCCATTTCGGCAAGCCGGCGATGCTCGGCGGCCTTCGCTTCGTGGATCGCGGCCATCCGTAGGTGGTACGCGGGCTGGCCCTTCTCGTAGACGTCCGGGATGCCGTCCTGGTCCTCGTCCCGTTCCTCCTCGTCGCACAGCTGCCGGTACTTGTTGTTGCGGATCTTGAGGAGGATGCCCGCGAAGACGGCCGCGAGCAGCGAGCCGATCAGCACCGCGGCCTTGATCTCGTCGGTCAGGACCGGGTCGCCGGCGAAGGCGAGCTCGCCGATGAGCAGGGAGACGGTGAAGCCGATGCCGGCCAGGGCGGCGACGCCGAAGACGTCCGGCCACTTCAGGTCGGGGTTGAGCTCGGCTCTGGTGAAGCGGGCGGTGCACCAGGTGCCGCCGAATATCCCCAGCGCCTTGCCCACTATCAGGCCGAGGACCACGCCGAGCGTCTCGGGCCGGGTGAAGACGTCGTGGACGGCGCCGCCGGAGATCGACACCCCCGCGGAGAACAGCGCGAACAGCGGCACCGCCAGCCCCGCCGACAGCGGGCGGACCAGGTGCTCGATGTGCTCGCCGGGGGACTGCCGCTCGCCCTCATGGCGGTGGCAGCGCAGCATCAGGCCCATGGCGACGCCGGCGATGGTGGCGTGCACGCCGCTGTTCTCCATCAGCGCCCAGATCACCACGGCGAGCGGGACGTAGACGTACCAGCCGCGGACGCCCTTGCGCAGCAGGACGTAGAAGAGCACCAGGCCGGCGACGGACAGGCCGAGGGCGACGAAGTTCAGTTTCGAGGTGAAGAAGATCGCGATGATCAGGATCGCGAAGAGGTCGTCGACGACGGCGAGGGTGAGCAGGAAGGCGCGCAGCGCGGACGGCAGGGAGGTGCCGATCACCGCGAGGACGGCGAGCGCGAAGGCGATGTCGGTGGCGGTGGGGACCGCCCAGCCCTGGAAGGAACCGCCGCCGGCGGCGTTGACCAGGAAGTAGACCAGGGCGGGGGTCGCCATGCCGCAGATCGCGGCGATCACCGGGAGGGCGGCGGCCTTGGGGTCGCGCAGTTCGCCGGCGACCAGTTCGCGCTTGAGCTCGATGCCGGCGACGAAGAAGAAGACCGCGAGCAGGCCGTTGGCGGCCCAGTGCTGGAGCGAGAGGTCCAGGCCCAGTGACGCCGGGCCGAGGTGCAGCCCGCGGAGCGCCTCGTAGCTGCCGCCGAAGGTGTTGGCCCAGATCAGTGCGGCGATGGCGGCGACGAGGAGGAGAACGCCGCCGACGGTCTCGGTACGCAGTGCGTCGGCGATGAAGTTCCGCTCGGGCAACGGCATCCGGCCGAGGAATATGGAGCGGCGGTTGCTGGATGCAGTCACGCGTTGACCTCCGGCAGCTGAGAACGGCTGTAGCAGTTGCCGACCAGACTTCCCGGCGCACCCTGAGTTTCTTAGCGTCCCGTTGACGCCTCCCTAACCCTAACGGGTGGGTGCAAGGGGTTAATGCGTGGGCTTAACTTTACGGGCATTTCGGGCTTCGGGCCGCCGGGCGCGGAGCCGGGCCGGCCCGGCAGCGGCGCAGGGACCTCGGTGCCCCGGGAACGCCGGAGGGGGCACCGGGCCACATGGTCCGGTGCCCCCTTGGGGAGCGCGTCGGCGCGGTGCGCCGCGAGCGTGGCGTCAGCCTTCGCCCGGCGCTAGTCCTCGCCCGGCGGCGTCAGTCCTCGCTCGGTGCGCTCGGCAGCTTCGACTGGATCAGCTCCATGACGGAGGAGTCGGTGAGCGTGGTCACGTCGCCCAGGGCGCGGTTCTCGGCGACGTCGCGCAGCAGGCGGCGCATGATCTTGCCCGAGCGGGTCTTCGGCAGCTCCGCGACCGGCAGGATCCGCTTGGGCTTGGCGATCGGGCCGAGCTGCTGGGCCACGTGGGCGCGCAGCTCGTCGACCAGTCCCTCGTCCTCGGCGGTGGCGCCGCCGCGCAGGATCACGAAGGCGCAGATGGCCTGGGTGGTCTGCGGGTCGGTGGCGCCGACCACCGCGGCCTCGGCCACCTTCGGGTGCGAGACCAGCGCGGACTCCACCTCGGTGGTGGCGATGTTGTGCCCGGAGACCAGCATCACGTCGTCGACCCGGCCGAGCAGCCAGATGTCGCCGTCCTCGTCCTTCTTGGCGCCGTCGCCGGCGAAGTACTTGCCCGCGAAGCGGGACCAGTAGGTGTCGAGGTAGCGCTGGTCGTCGCCCCAGATGGTGCGCAGCATCGCCGGCCAGGGCTCGGTCAGCACCAGATAGCCGCCGGCGCCGTCGGGCACCTCGTGGCCGTCGTCGTCGACCACCGTGGCGGCGATGCCGGGCAGCGGCACCTGCGCCGAGCCGGGCTTGGTCTCCGTCACGCCCGGCAGCGGGCTGAGCATCATCGCGCCGGTCTCGGTCTGCCACCAGGTGTCGACGATCGGCGCCCGGTCGGCCCCGATGTGCTTCCGGTACCAGATCCACGCCTCGGGGTTGATCGGCTCGCCCACCGAGCCCAGCACCCGCAGCGACGACAGGTCGAACTTCGCCGGGATGTCGTCGCCCCACTTCATGCAGGCGCGGATCGCGGTCGGCGCGGTGTAGAGGATCGTCACGCCGTACTTCTGGACGATCTCCCACCAGCGGCCCTGGTGCGGGGTGTCCGGGGTGCCCTCATAGAGCACCTGGGTCGCGCCGTTGGAGAGCGGGCCGTAGGTGATGTACGAGTGGCCCGTCACCCAGCCGACGTCGGCGGTGCACCAGTAGACGTCGGTCTCGGGCTTGAGGTCGAAGACCGCGTGGTGGGTGTACGAGACCTGGGTGAGGTAGCCGCCGGTGGTGTGCAGGATGCCCTTGGGCTTACCCGTCGTCCCGGAGGTGTAGAGGATGAACAGCGGGTGCTCGGCGTCGAACGCCTCGGGGGTGTGCTCCGGGCTCTGCCGCTCGACGACGTCGTGCCACCAGACGTCGCGGCCCTCGGTCCAACCGACCTCCTGGTCGGTGCGGCGGACGACCAGCACGTTGCGGACGTGCTCGGTGCCGGGCTTGGCCAGGGCCTCGTCCACGGCGGGCTTGAGGGCGGACGGCTTGCCGCGGCGGTAGCCGCCGTCGGCGGTGATCACCAGGCGGGCGTCGGCGTCGTTGATCCGCGTCGCCAGGGCGTCCGCGGAGAAGCCGCCGAAGACCAGGGAGTGCGGGGCGCCCAGCCGGGCGCAGGCCAGCATGGCGATGACCGCTTCCGGGATCATCGGCAGGTAGATGGCCACCCGGTCACCGGTGCCAACTCCCAGCTCGGTCAGGGCGTTGGCCGCCTTGGCGACCTCGCGCTGGAGCTCGGCGTAGGTGAGGGCCCGGCTGTCGCCCGGCTCGCCCTCGAAGTGGATCGCGACCCGGTCGCCGAGGCCGTTCTCCACGTGGCGGTCCACGCAGTTGTAGGCGACGTTGAGCTTGCCGTCGGCGAACCACTTGGCGAACGGCGGGTTGGACCAGTCGAGGACCTCGGTGGGCTCGGTCTCCCACGACAGGCGTTTGGCCTGCTCGGCCCAGAAGCCCAGCCGGTCCGCCGCGGCCTCTTCGTACGCGGTGGCCGTCACGTTGGCGTTCGCGGCCAGCTCGGCGGGCGGTGCGAACCGCCGCTCCTCCTTCAGGAGGTTGGCCAGGCTTTCGTTGCTCACGACATCTCCCATTTCCCGGGGCGTGCGATGTGTCCCAGGCCATAGCTCATCAGCCCGCGGCCGACCCTGACAAGGGCTGTGGACAACTAATGGTGTAGACCTGTCGCAATTCCTTCCCCTGCACCGCCGTTCGAGGGTCGCCGCGCAGGTCAGGCCCCCACCGCCGGGGCGTCGGCGCGCACCGCACGGAACCGCCCGGTGGCCTCGTCCAGCAGGTACGCCTGGGCCTCGGCGACGTGGAAGTACATACCGTGGAGGGAGAGGGTGCCCTCGGCCATCCGACGGGCCACGCAGGGGTGCGCCCGCAGGTGGTCGAGCTGCTGCCGGACGTTGACCAGCGCCAGCCGCTCGTGGTCATCGGCCACCGGCCGTTCGGCGAAGGCGACTTCACCCCGGCCCAGCCGCCCGATGCGCGCCATACGGGCCAGGCTCGGGCGGCCGTGCCGCAGCCAACGGGCGAGCGGGGTGGCCTCGTTGGCCGGCGGCGGGGCGGTGGCCGAACCGAGCAGCGCCGCCATGGCCCCGCAGCCGGAGTGCCCGCACACGGTGATCGACTCCACCCGCAGCACCTCGACCGCGTACTCGACCGCGGCGCTCACCGAATCGCAGGAGGCGTCGGAGCCGGGTGGCGGCATCAGATTGCCGACATTGCGCACGGTGAACAGGTCACCCGGCCCGCTCGACGTGATCATGCTCGTCACCAGCCGGGAATCGGCGCAGGTCAGGAAGAGCTGAGTCGGGCGCTGGCCCTCCCGCGCCAGCCGGGCCAGCTCCTCGCGCACCAGTGGTGCGGTGTGCCGCTGGAACGCGCTGACGCCGCCCAGGAGTTGGCCGGCGCCCTCTTGGGCCGCGGTGTGGTCCGGTGCCGGGCGGGTGCAGTGGTGGTTGCGCCAGGGCGTCCACGGCAGGCAGGAGTGGGCGTCGGTCGGCTCGGCGATCGGACGGCCCGAGCGGCCCACGAGGGTCACCCGGCCACCGTCCGCCCGGTGGGTGGCCGTCCAGGACTGCAACGCCTCGTAGGCGGCGTGGTCCATGAACGACCCGCACAGCTCTACGACGGCGTCGGCGCCCGGCGGCACCTGCGCAAGCGCCCAGGTCAGCCGCGGCACCGCCAGGAACGTCAACTGGCCGCTGACGCACACCCGGTGGCGGCCGGACTCCTCCGTCACCTGGACGCGGGTGTGGGTCAGTCGCCGCAGCGCCAGGAAGACCCCGACCGCGATGCCGGCCAGGATGCCCGGCAGTACGCCGAAGAGCACCACCGCGCCCAATGTGGCCGCATACACCGGGAATTCGCGGTGCCGCTGCACGTGCCGGAGGTGCGCGAAGCTCACCATCCGCACGCCGACGACCAGTACCAGGGCGGCCAGCGCGGCCAACGGGATCAGCTCCAGCACACCGGCCAACAGGCCCGCGCAGAGCAGCACCCAGACGCCGTGCAGCACGGTGGCGCGCCGGCTGGTCGCACCGGCCCGCACATTGGCCGAACCGCGGATCGCGCCGCCGGAGACCGGCAGGCCGCCCAGCAGGCCGGAGACGACGTTGGCCAGGCCCTGGCCGGCCAATTCGCGGTTCAGCCGCGGCCGTTGCGGCGAAGTCCCCGGGCGCTCGGCGGCCAGCCGATCCACCGCCACCGCGGACAGCAGCGACTCCATACTGGCCACGAGGGTGACCGTCAGCACCGCAGTGACGAGGGCGGCGAGCGAACCGCCGGGCAACACGGGCGACTCGGGCGGCCGCCAGGACGGCAGCGTGACCCGCGGGACGCTCGCGCCCGCGCTGACCGCCGTGGCGGCGAGCACCGCGACCAGCGGCGCCGGCAGCAGCCGGGCCCGGCGCCCGGCGCGGCCCGGCAGCCGCGGCCAGCCGACCAGCACGGCGACCGCGACGGCTCCGATGAGCAGCGCGGTGGTGTGCGGCTGCGCCAACTGGCCCGGCAGCGCCGCCATGTTGTCGACGGCCGAGCCGTCGGGGCTGCCGCCGAGCACCACGTGGAGCTGTCCGACGGCGATGGTGACGCCGATGCCGGCGAGCATGCCGTGCACGATCGCCGGGCTGACGGCCAGCGCGGCACGGGCCACCCGCAGCGCCCCGAGGGCGAGCTGGGCCAGCCCGGCCAGGACCGTGATCGCGCACGTGGCGCGCCAGCCGTAGCGTTGGACGAGGTCGGCGGTGACCACCAGGAGGCCGGTGGCGGCGCCGGTCACCTGGAGCGGCGCGCCGCCCAGCAGCCCGGCGACGATCCCACCGACGGCCGCGGCGACCAGCCCGGCCTGGAGCGGGGCGCCGGTGGCCAGGGCGACGCCCAGCGACAGCGGGACGGCGAGCAGGAAGACCACGACCGAGGCGGAGAGGTCTCCCCGCCAACCCGGGCCCACCCTCTTTCCCGGGTGCGTGGCCCCAGGGGGCGTACTGGGCTCGGGCAAGAGCTCGGCCGGCGACTGCGGCGACTTCTGGAGCTGCGTCATTCCCGTCTCCTCCGGGGCGGCGCGGTCGGCCTTCGGGCGCGAGCGCGGGGCGGCGGTGTGCTGCGGCGGGAGCGGATCAGGCCGGCGGGCGTCGCGGTGGGTGACGGTCCGGTGACCCTCAAGCATCGGTAAATGAATCGTAATGACGCGTAAAGACCCTGAGAAGGCTTTCCGGGCGTATGGCGCAGTCATTCCGTCTATCGAGTGAATAAAACGACTTTTGCTCGGGCTCTTTTCGTCATCTGTCAATGGATATGTGCGTTTCTTCAGGCTCGTCCTGATTAATCCGCGTGGTGCCTCGCGCA
Organism: Streptomyces sp. NPDC057743; assembly: GCF_042798755.1. NCBI lineage: Bacteria > Bacillati > Actinomycetota > Actinomycetes > Kitasatosporales > Streptomycetaceae > Streptomyces > Streptomyces sp. NPDC057743. The sequence continues at coordinate 83,578 of NZ_JBHVJX010000022.1, read as the reverse complement.
CCAGGAATGAGGTGGCTGATGGCGGTCATATCGAAGGCGACGGTGCGCATCGCGGCAGCGGTGGCGCTGGCGGCGATAGCCGGCTGCTCCGCGGCGACCCAGGGCGGACCGCCGCAGAGCACGAGCAAGGGGCGCGTGGCACCCGCCAAGGTTCCGGCCACCCGCCCGGTCCGCCTGATAGGCGACGGCTCCACCGCGTACACCGGGGCACAGCCCCACCAACCCAGGCCCGCCCGCCTCAAACCGGGCCGGAAACCACCCCAGTTCGTGGTGTTCTCCTGGGACGGAGCCGGCGAGGACGGCCAGAAGTTGTTCTCCCACTTCCGCGCCGTCGGCAAGAAGTACCACGCGACGATGACGTACTTCCTCAGCGGCGTCTACATGCTCCCCACCGACAAGGCGGAGCTCTACGAACCTCCCGGCCATGAGCCCGGCGCCTCGGCTATCGGCTTCAACGACGTCCGCGGGATCAAGGACACCGTGGCCCAGATGCGCGGCGCCTGGGAGGACGGCAACGAGATAGGCACCCACTTCAACGGCCACTTCTGCGGCCGTAACGGGGTGGGCAGTTGGACGCCGGAGGAGTGGCGCAGCGAGATCGAGCAGGCCGTCTCCTTCGTGCGGAACTGGAAGACCAACTCCGGCCTCAAGGGCGAGCCGCCGCTCCCGTTCGACTACGCCAAGGAGTTGGTCGGCGGCCGCGCGCCCTGTCTGGAGGGGCAGCGCAACCTGATACCCGCGGCCAAGGAGATGGGCTTCCGCTACGACGCCAGCTCATCGGGCGGTCTGCAGACCTGGCCGCGGAAGATCGACGGCATCTGGGACTTCCCGCTCCAGGAAATACCGTTCCCCGGCCGGGACTTCGAGACCCTCTCGATGGACTACAACTTCCTGGCCAACCAGTCCGGTTCCACCCATGGCGACCGCGCGATGCACACCGCCTGGGGCCAGCAGATGCGCGACGGCATCCTGGATGCCTTCGACCGCGCCTACCAGGGCAACCGCGCGCCCCTGTTCGTCGGCGACCACTTTGAGTCCTGGAACGGCGGCACGTACATGAAGGCCGTCGAGGAGGCGATCAAGGAGATCTGCCCCCGTAAGGGCGTGCGCTGCGTCAGCTTCAAGCAGTTGAGCGACTGGCTGGACGCGCAGGACCCGGAGACGCTGGCCAGGCTCCAGGACCTGCCGGTGGGCCGGGCGCCGGAGGACGGCTGGTCGGCGTACCTCTCGGATACCCCGGAAGTCGCCGCCGGCCCGGCGCCGGCGGCCCGGATCATGCCGGTTGCGGGGTAGCCGTCCCTTCGAGGAGCACGAAGGCGGGGTCGACCTGGGCAGCCAGGTCGGCCCCCGTCTTCGCGTTGCCCCAACTCTCCGCGTTCTTCAGGTGGAAGTGCACCATCTGGCGCGTGTAGCGCTCCCAGTCGCGGTCCTCGTAGGAGGCGTCGGCGGTGTCGTGCAACACCTCCAGGGCGCGGCGGTTGGTCTCCTCCAGGAGGGCGAAGGGGGCCGGGCGGCCCTTCTCCACGGTCCGCACCCAGTCGGAGTGGCCCACACACACCAGGAGGTCCGTGCCGACCTCGGAGCGGAGGAACGCCAGATCGTCGGCCCCCTGGACCTTGTTGCCGACGACCTTCAACGGGACGCCGAAGTCCTGCGCGTACTCCTTGTACTGGCGGTAGACCGCCACCCCCTTACGGGTCGGCTCGGCGACCAGGAAGGTCATGTCGAAGCGGGTGAACATCCCGGAGGCGAAGGAGTCCGACCCCGCGGTCATGTCGACGACGACGTACTCCCCGCGGCCGTCGACGAGGTGGTTCAGGCACAACTCGACCGCCCCGACCTTGGAGTGGTAACAGGCCACGCCCAAGTCGGCCTCGGTGAACGGGCCGGTGGCCATCAACCGCACCGTCCCGTCGTCGAGCGGCACCGTCCGGGCGCAGGCGTCGTAGATCGGGTTGCCCTCGCCGATGCGCAGCAACCGGGAGCCCTCGCCGGGCGGGGTCGTCTTGATCATCGTCTCGGTGGACGGGATGCGGGGGTTGCTGCCGCGCAAGTAGTCCTTGATCAAGGGGAGATGGGCACCCATCGCGGGCAGCGCGGCGGCCTGAGCCTCGGTCATGCCGAGCGCGACGCCCAGGTGCTGATTGATGTCGGCGTCCACCGCGACGACGGGGACCTGGGCCGCGGCGAGGTGCCGGATGAACAAGGAGGACAGCGTGGTCTTGCCGCTGCCGCCCTTGCCTACGAAAGCGATCTTCATGTTCGGGGAGCGTAGGTGTGGTCAACCTCTCGACGGGTGGTTTACGTGAAGAAGACCACTCCTTCGAGGGGTTCGGGCTGGCGGTGCGTAGGGTCGTTCCCATGGCTGGAATCTCCCGGGGGACGCCCCCCGAACCACCCCAGGCGAGCACCGACCCGCTCGCGGCCCTGGCGTCGCTCCCGGGGGTCGCCGACTCCGTGGACTCCGTCCGCAAGGCCGTCGACCGGGTCTACGGGCACCGGATCATGCGGCGCCGCAGCACCGAGATCACCGCGGAGGCGGCGCTGCGCGGCGCACGGGCCTCCGCGGCGCTGTCCGGGGCCGATTGGGCGCTCGAAGAGGTCCGCCGGCGCACCGACTTCGGCACCGGCGACGAGCCGCGCACGGTCGGCGCCGCGCTGCGGCTGACCGCCGAGGCGGGCCAACTGCTCAGTGTCTGGCGGCAGTCGCCGCTGCGGGTGCTGGCCCGGCTGCATCTCGTTGCGGCCGGCGGCGGGGTGGCCGACGACACCGTGGGCCGGCCCCGGCGGGACGGTGAGCCGGTGGACGAGCCGTCGATCGAACTGCCGCTGCCGGACGCCGAGGAGGTCGCCGGCCGGCTGGACGGGCTCTCGCGGCTTCTCCTGGCGGGCACCCAGGCACCGGCCCTGGTGACGGCCGCCGTGGTGCACGGGGAACTCCTGGCGCTGCGGCCCTTTGGCACGTACAACGGGTTGGTCGCGCGGGCCGCGGAGCGGATCGTGCTGGTCGGCAGCGGGCTGGACCCGAAGTCCATTTGCCCGGCCGAGGTGGGGCACGCGGAACTGGGGAGCGCGGACTACGCGGGGGCCCTACAGGGCTACGTCTCGGGCACACCGGACGGCATGGCGGGGTGGATTGCCCACTGCGGACGCGCGGTCGAATTGGGCGTACGGGAGAGCACGGCGGTCTGCGAGGCTTTGCAGCGCGGAGCGGCGTAACGGCCCGTTGCCCGGACCCTGACACGGGTTGCGGCGGTACCAACCCTTCGGTACCGCCGCTGGCACGTCCGCCGAGTTACCAGGCGTGCTCGGTATTTGCCCATCAGGTCGGATTCCTTGTCCGCTTACCTGGTGCGGCTGGCCCGTAATCGACGGGTCGGCGTCGCGTGGGTGCTCGGCATTCATGCGTCGGTCCGTGGGCCTTGATGCGGTTAAAGGCGTTCCTCTCGGATGTCCTTGGTCTCGCGGGCCGTTACGTCCTTTGTACTACTCATATGGGGTGAACGGAACCCCAGCCCGCAGATCTTTACGTTTGCGAGCAAATGCGGGCATTACGGCGAGTCGATTCTTTCCGGTATTGCGACGGGTGGCGTACCAGACCAGCGTCGCGGTGGCGGCGGCCGCGCCGATCGCGGCGACGGCGGTGAGCACCGGGCGGGAGGGCAGAGTCAGCGTCGGCAGCCGCTTCTTGAGCGGGACCGGCCGATTGAAGGTGACCACCGGCCAGCCCCGGGCGACTGCCTCGCGGCGCAGCGCCCGGTCCGGATTGACCGCGCAGGGGTTGCCGACCGTCTCCAACATGGGCACGTCGGTGATCGAGTCGCTGTACGCGTAGCAGCGTTGGAGGTCGTACCCCTCGGACGCGGCCAGTTCCCGGACGGCCTCCGCCTTCGTCGGGCCGTAGGCGTAGTACTCCACCTCTCCGGTGAAGCGGCCGTCGTCGCCGACCACCATTCTGGTGGCCACCACCCGGTCCGCGCCCAGGAGTTCGCCGATCGGCTCGACGACCTCGGCACCGGAGGTGGAGACGATCACCACGTCCCGACCGGCCGCATGGTGTTCCTCGATGAGCGAGGCCGCCTCGTCGTAAATGATCGGGTCGATGAGATCGTGCAGTGTTTCGGCGACGATCTCGCGGACCTGGGCCACGTCCCAGCCGCGGCAGAGCGACGAGAGATATTCGCGCATCCGCTCCATCTGGTCGTGATCGGCGCCGCCCGCGAGGAACACGAACTGGGCGTACGCGGTGCGCAGTACGGCCCGCCGATTGATCAGGCCGCCTTGGTAGAAGGACTTGCTGAAGGTCAGCGTGCTCGACTTTGCAATGACGGTCTTGTCCAAGTCGAAGAACGCGGCAGTACGGGGAGTCGAGTGAGGCACGGAGTGGTTTTCCACGGGGGCGAGCATAGGCGCCCACCATTCGGCGTAAGGTGTGGCGCGTGGGTTTGCCTGAGAAGGCTCTCGGGTACACCATGGAAGTCACGGATCGTTCGCGACCGTGCTAACCCGGTCCGGCTCCTCCCCCCCCGAGTCGGCCGTGGGGACGACCCCCGCTCTCCCCCCCGGCGGGGGTCGTCGCATGTCCGGGCGCATTTTCCGCCGTGAACCCTTGATTCACCTGTTTTCCGCGCGTTGTTGGCGCCCGCTTCTGACATGCATATGCCATCACTCAGGGTAGTTGTCGCACTGCTCTGCGGAGGCTTCACGGGCGCCTCAGAAGCCTTCCTGCGTCGCTGGAATAGGTGACGGGGATATTCACAACCGCCGAGTTGTCCACAGTTTTGGGTCAAGATCCACACGGATTTCCCGATCGCTGCACCGTAAAAGTCCGCGAAGTTCGCGGAAGCGCGAGTTGCGTAGCGATAGGGGGACAGAACGTGTCCGGATCATCTACTTCCGACCAGCCGGTGCGAAGCGGTGAAGAGCGGGACGGGCCGCTGCTGATCACCGAGGACGAAGAGCTCCTCGATGACCTTCTGCGGCTCTGCGCGGCGGCCGGTGCGCTGCCCGAAGTGGCACACCGTCCCCCTCTTTGCACAACGGAGTGGGAATCGGCGCCGTTGGTGATCGTCGGCGCGGATTGTGCCGCCCGGCTGTCCGGCACCGGGCGGCGGGCTGGTGTCGTTATCGCCGGGCGGGACGCGGACGACGTCGCGGTGTTGCGGCAGGCGGTGGCGATCGGTGCGGAGCGGGTGTTGGCCCTTCCTGAGGGCGAGCGCTGGCTGGTGGATCGGATCGCCGATGCGGTCGAGGGGGCGGGTGCGCCGGCCCTGACGGTCGGGGTCGTCGGCGGTCGGGGCGGTGCCGGGGCGAGCACCCTCGCGGCGGCGCTGGCCGTCACCGCCGCCCGCGCGGGGGAGCGGACCCTGCTGGTGGACGGCGATCCCTTGGGCGGCGGTCTCGATGTCCTGCTCGGCGGTGAGCAGGAGAAAGGGCTGCGGTGGCCGGCGTTCGCCGAGTCGCGTGGCCGGGTGGCGGGCGGTGCGCTCGCCGAGTCGCTGCCGCGACTGCACTCCTTACGGGTTCTGAGCTGGGACCGGGGCGCGGAGGTGGCCATTGGGCCGCCGGCGATGCGGGCGGTCCTGGCCGCGGCGCGGCGGCGCGGCGGTGTGGTGGTGGTCGATCTGCCGCGTCGGGTGGATGAGACCGCCGCCGAAGCGCTGGCGCAGGTGGACATGGGGCTGCTGCTCGTGCCGGCGGAGCTGCGGGCGGTGGCGGCGGCGCGGCGGGTGGCGGATGCGGTGCGGGCGGTGCTGCGTGACGTGCGGGTGGTGGCCTGCGGGAACCCCGGGGCGGGGCATGGCGGCGGGCCGGGTGCGGAGGAGATCGCGCGCCTGGTGGGGCTGCCGCTGGCCGGCGAGTTGCCGTGGGACGCGGGGCTGCCGGAGGACCTCGCGCGGGGGACGGTGCCCGGAGCGCGAGCGCGGGGGCCGTTGGCGCGGTTCTGTGCGGGCTTCTGGGAGCGGGCGCGGGGCGGGGGTGCGGCGCCTGTTGGGGGCGTTGAGCGTGCAGGGGAGCGGGAGTTGGGGGGTGCGTCGGAATGAGGCGGCGGATCGTGAGGGCGTTGTGGTGCCGGGGTCGAGTGGCCGCGGGGCGGTGCGGTCCTCGGGTCGGGGACTCGTGGCGGGACGGGCTGCGGTGCGGGGCCGGGTGGTGGTCCCGGGGGAGCCGGTGTGCCGTCGGCCCCTTCGGGGGCGCGTGGGTCAAAGCGGCCGTTCTTGGGGGTGGTGCGGGATGAGTCGGGAGCTGTTGGACGGGGTGCGGCGGCGGCTCGCCGAGGCCGGGGCGGAGCCGACGCCGGCCCGGGTGGCGGTGGCGCTGCGCGCGGAGGGGCGGCTTCTCGGGGATGCCGAAGTGCTGGGCGTGGTGGGGGCGTTGCGCTCGGAGATGGTGGGCAGCGGGCCGTTGGAGCCGCTGCTCGCCGCGCCCGATGTGACGGACGTCCTGGTGACCGCGCCGGATGCGGTGTGGGTGGACCGGGGCGGTGGGCTGGAGCGCACCGACGTCCGGTTTCGGGACGCGGCCGAGGTGCGCAGACTGGCGCAGCGGCTGGCGGCGGTCGCCGGACGGCGGCTGGACGACGCCCGACCGTGGGTGGACGCCCGGCTCCCCGACGGCACCCGGCTGCACGCCGTGCTGCCCCCGGTGGCGGTCGCCGGGACGTGCCTGTCCCTGCGGGTGCTGCGGCCCCGGGCCTTCGCGCTCGCGGAGCTGGTGGCGGCGGGGACGGTGCCGCCGGGCGGCGACCAGCTGCTTCGGGCGTTGCTGGCGGCCAGGCTGTCGTTCCTGGTCAGTGGCGGTACGGGGTCCGGCAAGACGACGTTGCTCAGCACGTTGCTCGGCCTGGTCGGTCCGGCCGAACGGATCGTGCTCGCCGAGGATTCCGCGGAGCTGCGGCCGGATCACCCCCATGTGGTGCGGCTGGAGGCCCGGCCCGCCAATCAGGAGGGCGCCGGCCGGGTGACCCTTCGGGACCTCGTGCGGCAGGCGCTGCGGATGCGGCCGGACCGGTTGGTGGTCGGGGAGGTCCGTGGAGCCGAGGTCACCGACCTGTTGGCGGCGCTCAATACGGGCCATGAGGGCGGTTCGGGGACCGTTCATGCCAACGCCGCGTGCGACGTGCCGGCCCGGTTGGAGGCGCTCGGCTGCACCGCCGGACTGGATCGGGCGGCCCTGCACAGCCAGTTGGCGGCCGCGCTGTCCGTCGTGCTGCACCTGGTCCGCGACCGGGCGGGACGGCGGCGCGTCGCCGAGATCCACGTCCTGGAACGGGACCGGGACGGCTTTGTGGTGACGGTGCCGGCCGCGGTGTGGAGCCCGGAGGGGTTCCGGGAGGCGCGCGGCTGGGGGCGGTTGGCCCGGCTGTGCGAGAGGGGTGGGGAGGCGTGCTGAGCGAGGGGGCGGGGGCGTGGGTGGTGCCGGCCGTGGTGGTGGGGTGCGTGGCGCTGCTGGTGTGGCGGCTGCGGCGCGATCGGGCCCTGCGGCGGCGGGCGGTGGCGGTCCTGGGGGACGTCGGGGCGGTGCACGCCATGGTCGGCTGGCCCGGCCCGAGGTGCGCCGCGGCGCTGCGGGAGTGGGGCGCCGGGCGGGCGGCCGGCGGCGCGGGGGCGCGGCGGTGGCGGCTCGGGGGCCGGGTCGAGGTCGGCGCGGAGGTCTGGTGCCTGCCGGCCGGGATCGCGCTGGCGGTGCTGGGGCGGTCGGTGCTGCCCGTCGTGGGCGCGGTGGTGGCCCTGGTTGCCGTACGACGGTGGCTGGACGGGCGGGCGCGGCGGCGGGCGGCGGACCGGCGGGCGGCGGCGGTGATCCGGTTCTGCGGGGCGGTGGCGGGGGAGCTGCGGGCCGGCCGGCAGCCGGACCGGGCCCTGGTCGCGGCCGGGGTGGCGGGGCTGGGGGAGGCCGGGCCCGCGGTGCTGGCGGCCGCGCGGTACGGCGGGGACGTCCCCGGGGCGCTGCGGGCGGCGGCGCGGCTGCCCGGCGCCGAGGGGTTGATCGGGGCGGCGGCGTGCTGGCGGGTGGCGGTGGAGGGCGGTGCGGGGCTGGCCCGCGGGCTGGAACGGATCGCGGCCGGCCTGGCCGCGCAGCGGGACCAACGAGAGGAGCTCCAGGCCCAGTTGGCCGGGCCGCGGGCCACCGCGCTGATGCTCGCGCTACTCCCGGTGGGTGGGCTGCTGATGGGCGGTGCGCTCGGCGCCGACCCCCTGGGGGTGCTGCTGCACACCCCGGCCGGGTGGGGCTGTCTGCTCGTCGGCGGGTTCCTGGAGTGGGGCGGAGTGGCCTGGACGGGCCGGATCGTCGCCGATGCGTCGGCGGTACGGAAGTGAAGGGGGTGGGTGTGGTGAGTCCGGAAGTTGTCCACAGGGTGGGGATGGTGGCGTTGGGTGCCGCGGTCCTGCTGTGGGCGGGGGTGCTGGTGCGGGCGGTGCGCGTGGAACGTGCCGTGCGGCGCCGGGTGCCGAGGGTGCTGGAGGGGGCGGTAGGCGGCCTGGACGGCGACGAGAGGGGCCTGGGTGAACGGGTGCGGTGGGTCGTCCGGGGTCGGTGGCGAAGGAGTGCAGCGGCCCGGGAGGGCGATCCGCCCAAGGGGTGGCTGCGGGAGTGGGGCGGGCCCCTGGGGGCGGGCGGCGGCGCGGCCGTCCTCCTGGGCGGTGTGACCGGTGCCCTGGTGGGGATCGGCGTCGGCTGGGGCGCTCATTACTGGCTGCGGTGGCAGCGGGGCGCGGCTGCCGGTCGGGCCGCAAAAGCGCGGGTGGCCGCCGAACTCGCTCCGGCCGGTGAGCTGTTGGCGGCCTGTCTGGCGGCCGGCGCAGGCCCCCGGGAGGCGGTCGAGGCGGTGGGGCGGTCGCTGGACGGCACGGTCGCCGAGCGCCTGCGGCACATCGCGGCGGAACTGCGCCTGGGCGGCGAACCAGCCGCCGTATGGGCGCGGTTGGCGGAGCTCCCGGGAGCCGAGGCGCTGGCGCGCTGCATGGAGCGCGCGGGGATATCGGGGGCCCCGGCCGTGGAGCCGGCCCTACGGGTCGCGGCCGAACTGCGCGCCGAGTGGGGCCGGGCCGCGGCCGCGCGGGCCCGACGGGCAGGGGTGTTGGTCACCCTCCCGTTGTCGGGGTGCTTCCTGCCGGCCTTCCTCGTCCTCGGGGTGGCACCGGTGCTGATCGGGCTGGCCGGTGGGTTGTTGGGGGGTGACGGCATGAGGTGAGGCGGCGGTGCGCGGCCCGGTGGCAGGGGGCACGCGCGAGGCCGGCCCCGGCCGTGCGCCGAGCTCCCGGGCCTCACAAGTGCACGGATGCATAAGCAGATTCAGGCAGGTTCAGGCGGATTCAGGAGATTTCCAGGAGGCAGGACATGTTCCGTCGATGGTGGTCACGGGTGCGCGCGGCAGGCGCGGACCGCGGGATGAGCACCGCGGAGTACGCGGTGGGGACGCTCGCGGCGTGTGCGTTCGCGGCGGTGCTCTACAAGCTGGTGACGAGCGGGCCGGTGGTCGCGGCCCTGCGGTCGGTGCTCCAGAGGGCGCTCGATGTGCCGTTCTGAGGGCCGCGGGTGGGTCCGTGCCGCGCGTGCCGGTGCGGGCCCGCCCGGCGGGCCGGGAGCGCGGGACGCCGGGTTCGTGACGGCGGAGGCGGCGGTGGTGCTGCCGGTGCTGGTGGTCGTCGCGGTGGCGCTGATCTGGGGGTTGCTGGCCGCGTGCGCCCGGATCGCCTGTGTGGACGCCGCGCGGGCCGGAGCGCGCGCGGCGGCGCGGCAGGAGCCCTCGGCCCAGGTGCTCGCCGCGGCCAAGGCGGCGGCTCCCCGGGGCGCGCGGATCGCGGTGGCCCGGGAGGGCGACCTGGTGCGCGTACGGGTCGAGGCCGGGCTCCCGGGAGTGGGCCGGCTACCGGTGCGGGTCGGCGGAGAGGCGGTGGCCCTTGCGGAGGAAACGGTGCGGTGACGAGGGTTCCGCCACGGTGTGGACGGTCTGCACGGCGGCGGCGCTGTGCGCGGTCTTCGCCGCGTTGATGGCCGTCGGCCAGGCGGTCACCGCCCGGCACCGGGCGGGCGGTGCGGCCGACTTGGCGGCGCTGGCGGCCGCCGATCAGGCGCTCCGGGGCCCGGCGGCGGCCTGCGCGACGGCGCGCCGGGTGGCCGGCGGTCAGCACGCCCGGCTGGTGCGGTGCGCGCTGGTCGGGCCGATCGCCGATGTCACGGCGGAGGCGGGCGGAGGCCCGTTCACCGCGCGGGTGCGAGCCCGCGCGGGCCCGACGACGGGCTCGCCGGCCCCGGGGACGGAGGGGGCGGTGGCGGCCACGGGGCCCGCGCCGGTGGGCCGGAGCTGGCCGTTGCCGCCGGCACGGGGGGCGCTCGGAGGGCCCGCCCGCGTGCCGGCGCGGGGCCGCTCGGTCGCCGCGCGGCTGTGGGCGCCGTCGGCAGGTCCTGAGCGCGGGGGAGTGCGGGGGCGCCTGGGCACGGGGGCCGTTCTGCGACGCGGTACGTCGCTTCGGTGCGGCACCGGCCACCGGCCCGGCCTACGGCAGTTGGGAGGCGCACTGTGCCCTACGGGGCGACGGTCCGTCCTCCGGGCAACGCCTCAGTGGTGCGGGCCGGGAGCGAGGCGCGACCGTGAAGTCCCGCTCGCCGCTTGGCCCTCGGCGTGCACCCTCGCCGTACGACGCGATGGCGCCTGCCTGCCCCACGCAGGGGCAGGGCCACAGTTATGGCCTGTCCGATGGGCCATGGCCGGGGCCGGGGCCACCGGACAGACCCTAGTGCCACGGCCAGCGTCACCATCCGGCGCGCCCAGGGCAGTTGAGCCGCTGTGCGGGCCGCGAGCGTCAGTCGGGCGGGTCGCCGGGGGCACCGCGGAGGAGCTCGGTCAGGAGGCGGAGGGCGCCGCGTTTGTGGAGGGGGTCGTTGCCGTTGCCGCACTTGGGGGACTGGATGCAGGACGGGCAGCCGGCATCGCACTCGCAGGCGGCGATGGCGCTGCGGGTGGCGGCGAGCCAGTCGGCGGCCGTGTGGAAGGCGCGCTCGGCGAAGCCCGCGCCGCCGGGGTGGCCGTCGTAGACGAAGACCGTCGGCAGCAGGGTGTCCGGGTGCAGGGGGACGGAGACGCCGCCGATGTCCCAGCGGTCGCAGGTGGCGAAGAGCGGCAGCATCCCGATGGAGGCGTGCTCGGCGGCGTGCAGCGCGCCGCCCAGCTGCTGGGGATTGACCCGGGCCGCGTCGAGCTGGTCCTCGGTGACCGTCCACCACACCGCGCGGGTGCGCAGCGTACGGGGCGGCAGGTCCAGCTTGGTCTCGCCCAGGACCTCCCCGGTGATCAGTTTGCGGCGCAGGAAGGAGACGACCTGGTTGGTGACCTCCACGGAGCCGAAGCACAGTCGGGCATCGCCCCAGGGGACCTCGGTGTCGGTCTCCAGGACGGAGATCGCGGTGGTGTCGCGGGCGGTCGTGGAGTACGGCGGGTTGGCCTCCTCCACGAGGGCGACGTCGTCTGCCAGGTCCAGGTGGCGGACGAGATAGCTGCGGCCCTGGTGAAGGTGGACCGCCCCCTCGTGGACGGTGGTGTGCGCCGCCGCGGCGTCGACGGTGCCCAACAGCCGCCCGGTGCCGGCCTCCACGACCTGGACGGGGGAGCCGCCCTGGCCGCGGATGTCGGTGAGGTCGGCGGCCCGCTCGCGGCGCGTCCAGTACCAGGCGGCGGTGCGCCGCCGCAGCAGGTTGGCCGCCTCCAACTGGGGCAGCAGTCCGGCGGCCTCCGGGCCGAAGAGCGGGAAGTCGGCCTCGGTGAGCGGCAGTTCGGCGGCGGCCGCGCAGAGGTGCGGGGCGAGGACGTAGGGGTTATCCGGGTCGAGCACGGTCGACTCGACGGGCCGGTCGAAGAGCGCCTCGGGGTGGTGGACGAGATAGGTGTCCAACGGGTCGTCGCGGGCCACCAGGACGGCCAGCGCCCCCTGTCCGGCGCGCCCGGCCCGGCCGGCCTGTTGCCACAGCGAGGCCCGGGTGCCGGGGTAGCCCGCGATGATCACGGCGTCCAGGCCGGAGACGTCCACGCCCAGTTCCAGCGCGGTGGTCGCGGCCAGACCGAGGAGATCCCCGCTGTGCAGGGCGCGTTCGAGGGCCCGGCGCTCCTCGGGCAGATAGCCGCCCCGGTACGCGGCGACCCGCGCCGGCAGCGAGCGGTCGACGTCGGCGAGCCGTTCCTGGGCGATCAGGGCGATGAGTTCGGCGCCGCGCCGCGAGCGGACGAAGGCGACCGTGCGGACCCCTTGGACGGCGAGGTCAGTGAGCAGGTCGGCGGTCTCGGCGGTCGCGGTGCGGCGGACCGGGGCGCCCTGCTCGCCGTGGAGTTCGGTCAGCGGCGGTTCCCACAGGGCGAACACCAACTCGCCGCGGGGCGAGGTGTCCTGCGTGATCTCCGCCACGGGCAGGCCGGTCAGCCGGGACGCCGCCTGCGCCGGCTCCGCGGCGGTGGCGGACGCGAGCAGGAAGACCGGTTCGGAGCCGTAGCGGGCGCACACCCGGCGCAGCCGGCGGATGACCTGGGCGACGTGGGAGCCGAAGACGCCGCGGTAGGTGTGGCACTCGTCGATGACGACGTAGCGCAGCGCGCGCAGGAACGAGGACCACCGGGAGTGGGCCGGGAGGATGCCGCGGTGCAGCATGTCCGGGTTGGTCAGGACGTAGTTGGCGTACTGGCGGACCCACTCGCGCTCCTCGACCGGGGTGTCGCCGTCGTAGACGGCGGGCCGGACCGCGGTGCCGAGCGGGGCGGCCAGTTCGCGCACCGCCCGCCGCTGGTCGGCCGCCAGGGCCTTGGTGGGCGCCAGGTACAGGGCCGTGGCCCCCCGCCCGTTGGGTGCCTCCGAGCCGTCCAGCAGCGTGGAGAGGACCGGTGCCAGGTACGCCAGGGACTTGCCCGAGGCGGTGCCGGTGGCGACCACGACGGATTCGCCGCGCAGCGCGTGTTCGGACGTCCGTGCCTGGTGGGCCCAGGGGCGATCGATTCCGGCCGAACGGATGGCGTCGATCACTTCCGGCCGGATCTGTGCCGGCCAGTCGGCATGGGTGCCGATGCGCGGGGGCAAGTGCTCCGTATGAGTGATGCGCGCAGCACGGGTCGCGCCCCGGGCGAGACCGTCGAGAATCATGCCTGGGGACGTGCGCGCGTCATGCTCCGGCGGACGTGGATTGGAGGCCATCGGCACCGAGTGTGTCACCGGTGTGACGGACAATGCTCACAAGGCGTCGTGCACGCCTGCTGGTAAGTGATTGAATGCCATGGCGGCTGCCGATCCGCCCCTACCTCGGTGGGGAGGCCCCAGGGGGGCGACCGCTCGATAGCAAGGTGCTGGAGGATCCGTGGACCTGTCCCTGTCGACCCGGACCGTTGGCGACCGTACGGTCGTCGAGGTCGGTGGCGAGATTGATGTATACACCGCGCCCAAGCTGCGCGAGCAGCTGGTCGAGCTTGTGAACGACGGAAGCTACCACCTCGTGGTGGACATGGAACGTGTCGACTTCCTGGACTCCACAGGGCTCGGCGTCCTGGTCGGCGGGCTCAAGCGGGTGCGCGCCCATGAGGGCTCGCTGCGCCTGGTCTGCAACCAGGAGCGCATTCTCAAGATCTTCCGAATCACCGGTCTGACCAAGGTGTTCCCGATCCACACCTCGGTCGACGAAGCCGTCTCAGCCACTGACTGACGGTTCACCGGTCCCCCGCGCCCAGGGTGCGGGGGTGGAAGGAGTGGGGGGTACCGGGCGCGCTCGTCCGGCCCCCCGCGTTGCACGTCCGCATCATGAGGGGGATGGCATGGCCACCGTCGAACTTCGCTTCAGCGCCCTTCCCGAGCACGTCCGGACCGCGCGTCTGGTCGCGGCTGCCGTGGCGCGGCGTGCGGGGGTGGACGAGGCCGTGCTGGACGAGGTGCGGCTCGCCGTCGGTGAGGCGTGCAGCCGCGCCGTGGGGATGCACGAGAGCCATGGCATCTCGGCGCCGGTGCGGGTGGTGCTGGTCGAGGACGAGACCGAGAAGAAGTTCTCGATCGAGGTGGGCGACGAGGTCCCCGGCTCCGGTGGGACCGCCGCGGGCGGCGTGCCGGCCGAGGGCGGCGGGGAGAGCGACGCCGAGGGCGAGGACGAGATGGGCCTCGCGGTGATCAGCGGGCTGGTCGACGACGTCGAGGTGACCGCCGGCGAGAACGGCGGGTCGATCCGGATGAGTTGGCCCGCGCATCCGACGCCGGTGCTGCCGTAGCGAGCGCGGCCGTCGGGCGCGGGGCGGTTGGCGCTTCGTCGCGCGGGTGGATGCGTTCGGTGGGCGGGCGTCGGTGTGGGCGTCACCGCTCCGGGGTTGTTTGAGTTGGGCGTCGCCGGGCCGTAGGGCTCGGCGTTTTCGCGTGGGTGTTTCCGTGCGGTTTGTTTCCGGTCGACCGTCAGTGTTGTTGGGTCTCTTGGCTGTTGCCGCCGCTTGCCACCTTCTGGTGCCCGGTGTCGCCCGTTTCTGTCTGTGCTGGCGCGGGTTGGGGCGGTGAAACCTGCCCCTCCTAGGCGGAGTTGGAGGCGGTGCCGCGTGGGATGTGACGCGGCCGGCCGCCCTTGGGGCTGGACCTGCCGCGGCCCGGCCGTCCGTTCAGCCCCCTACCCCGACGCGTTCCGTTGTAGCCCCGGCCCTTCACTGTGGCCGGTGTGGTCCGTTGTGGGCGATGCGATCCGGACGTGATCTGACGAGGCGTCATCGTGTGGTGCGGGGTCGCTGGATGGGGTGGGTGAGGGGTTCGGAGGGGCGTTGGGCGACTCAATTCCCTCCCGTTTCACGGCGGTCACAGGGGGATCGGGGTGCGGTGAAAGGTCTTTGAGCAGCGGGGATCGTGGGAAATGCTGATCGTCGGGCAGGGGTCAGCAAATTCATCGGTTTACTTCGTCCGGGCGAATTCGGCGAACCCTCGGCCTTTTGATCTTCGCTGAGAACAGGCGAATTCCCTTTGAGGCGCCCTGTTTTGATCAACCGCGGCTCCCTACAATCCGTCCACATCTTGCTCAGGACGCCTGAGCGTGCTTCCGCGCGCCCATGTGCCATAACGTCAAGGAGGACGAATGGCGGGGCCTTTCACCCCTCAGTTGATGGACACCCCCACCGTGCTGGCCGGACCGTCACTCACCGCGGGCAACCGCGGGATCGTGCTGGTGATCGCCGCCGTCGCGCTGGCCGCCCTGGCGGTCGCGGCGGTGCTGGTCCGCCAAGTGCTCGCCGCCGGTGAGGGTACCGACAGTATGAAGAAGATCGCGGCGGCGGTGCAGGAGGGCGCAAATGCCTACCTGGCACGGCAGTTGCGGACCCTCGGCGTATTCGCCGTGGTCGTGTTCTTCCTGCTCATGTTGCTGCCCGCGGACAATTGGTCGCAGCGTGCCGGGCGCAGCGCCTTCTTCTTGATCGGCGCGGCTTTCTCGGCGGCCACCGGCTATATCGGCATGTGGCTTGCAGTGCGTAGCAATGTGCGTGTGGCGGCAGCGGCCCGTGAGGCGACTCCGGGAGATGACGCGGCGCAGCAAACGGATCTTACGGCGGTCGCGCACAAGGCGATGAAGATCGCTTTCCGTACCGGTGGCGTGGTCGGCATGTTCACCGTGGGACTCGGCCTGCTCGGCGCGTCCTGCGTGGTGCTGGTGTACGCGGTGGACGCGCCCAAGGTGCTGGAGGGCTTCGGCCTCGGTGCCGCGCTGATCGCGATGTTCATGCGGGTCGGCGGCGGCATCTTCACCAAGGCCGCGGACGTCGGCGCCGACCTCGTCGGCAAGGTCGAGCAGGGCATCCCGGAGGACGACCCGCGCAACGCCGCGACCATCGCGGACAACGTCGGCGACAACGTGGGCGACTGCGCCGGTATGGCGGCCGACCTCTTCGAGTCGTACGCGGTGACGCTGGTTGCCGCGCTCATCCTGGGCACCGCGGCCTTCGGCGACGCCGGGCTGGCCTTCCCGCTGCTGGTGCCCGCGATCGGCGTGCTCACCGCGATGGTCGGCATCTTCGTCGTGGCGCCCCGGCGCCGGGACCGCAGCGGGATGACCGCGATCAACCGCGGCTTCTTCATCTCCGCTGCCATCTCGGTGGTGTTGGTGGCCGTCGCGGTCTTCACCTACCTGCCGTCGCGCTACCAGGACCTCAGCGGCGTCAACGACCCGGAGATCCTGGGCCGTAGCGGCGACCCGCGGATGCTGGCGCTGGTCGCGGTGGCCATCGGCATCGTGTTGGCCGGACTGATCCAGCAGTTGACCGGCTACTTCACCGAGACCAACCGGCGGCCCGTACGGGACATCGGCAAGACCTCGCTGACCGGGCCGGCCACCGTCGTGCTCTCCGGCATCTCGATCGGCCTCGAATCGGCGGTCTACTCCGCGGTGTTGATCGGGCTGGCGGTCTACGGGGCGTTCCTGTTGGGCGGCGCCTCGATCACGCTGGCGCTGTTCGCGGTGGCGCTGGCCGGCACCGGCCTGCTGACCACCGTCGGGGTCATCGTCGCGATGGACACCTTCGGCCCGGTCTCCGACAACGCGCAGGGCATCGCCGAGATGTCCGGCGACGTGACCGGGGACGGCGCGCAGGTGCTGACCGACCTGGACGCGGTGGGCAACACCACCAAGGCCATCACCAAGGGCATCGCGATCGCCACCGCGGTGCTCGCGGCCTCCGCGCTGTTCGGCTCGTACCGGGACGCGATCGCCAACGCCGTACGGGAGATCGGCCAGGCGGCCGGCGGGATGAGCCTGAGCCTGGACATCTCGCAGCCCAACAACCTGGTGGGGCTGATCCTGGGCGCGTCGGTGGTCTTCCTGTTCTCCGGGCTGGCGATCAACGCGGTGTCGCGGTCGGCCGGGGCGGTGGTCTTCGAGGTGCGCCGGCAGTTCCGGGAGAAGCCCGGGATCATGGACTACACCGAGAAGCCCGAGTACGGGCGGGTGGTCGACATCTGCACCAAGGACGCGCTGCGCGAACTGGCCACGCCAGGGCTGCTGGCGGTGCTCACGCCCATCGTGGTGGGCTTCGCGCTCGGCGTCGGTGCGCTCGGCTCGTTCCTGGCCGGGGCGATCGGCTCCGGCACGCTGATGGCGGTCTTCCTCGCCAACTCCGGTGGCGCGTGGGACAACGCCAAGAAGCTGGTCGAGGACGGCCATCACGGCGGCAAGGGCAGCGAGGCGCACGCCGCGACGGTCATCGGCGACACCGTCGGCGACCCGTTCAAGGACACCGCGGGCCCGGCGATCAACCCGCTGCTGAAGGTGATGAACCTGGTCGCGCTGCTGATCGCGCCGGCCGTGGTGAAGTTCTCGTACGGCCACGACAAGAGCCTCGGCATCCGGGTCGCGGCCGCCGGGTTGGCGCTCGTGGTCATCGTCGGCGCGGTGTACCTCTCCAAGCGGCGCGGGATCGCCGTGGGTGATGAAGGCAACACCGCGGAGGACTCCGAGAACGTCGCCAAGTCGGCCGAGACCGCCGTGGCTTCCTGAAGGCCAGGGCCGCGGGTGCGGCCCGCCGACCGCTCAACGGGCGGGTGTACGGCGCTTTTTGTGCGCGCCGGACACCCGCCCGCGGCGTGTCCGGAACCGCCCGTGGTCCTTGGTGCAAATGGCTGCAATGCGGCCCGGGCCCGAAGCCCGACCAGGGAACGAGGCCGGTCGGACGTGTATGTTCCGGGGCCGAGAGCCATGGAAGGGACCAATCCGGTGAACAAGAAGCTCGTGGCTGCCCTGTCCGGCGGTGCCGCACTCCTGCTCGCGCTGACCGGTTGCAGCAGCGACAACTCGAAGAAGCTCGACGACTGGGCGAAGACGTTCTGCGACCCCGCGCAGGCTCCGTTCAAGCAGATCCAGGACGCCAACGCGGCCATGCAGACGGCCGACAGCGGCAACACGGACTCCAAGAAGGTCCAGCAGACCGACTCGGCGGCCTTCCAGAAGATCTCGGCGGCCTACGCCCAACTGGCCAAGTCCCTGGACAAGGCGGGGGCGCCGCCGAGCGAGGGCGGCGCGGACGCGCAGAAGAACGCAGTCAAGGAGCTCAACTCGCTGTCCGCGGGCTACGCCGACCTCAAGAAGCAGGTGGACGGCCTGGACACCGGCGACAAGCTGAAGTTCGCCGACGGGCTGCGCAACCTCTCCAACGGGATCAACAAGCTCAACGCCAAGAGCGAACAGGCCTTCAAGAAGCTGGAGGCCGGCGACGTGGGCAAGGCGATGGCGCGGCAGAAGGGCTGCCAGAACCAGGGCGCCTCCGGCGGGCCGTCGGCGGCACCCTCCAAGAGCGCCTAGCGGGACGGTCCGTGGGGTTGCTGCGGACCGGTCGGAACAGCCCGCGGCGACGGCCCGGCGACGCGCCCGAGAGGGGCGGGGCGCCGGGCCGTCGCCGATTGTCAGTGGCAGGGCCGACAATGGTGGGGTGACGATGCACCTCCCCACCGCAGATGCCCAGGACCCCGAGAGCAGCGCGCGGACCAGCCGGCTGCGCGAGGCGCTGTTGGCCGCCGCCTTCACCGCCGACGGCCTGCTGGAGCTGTTGGGCGCGCCCGCGTATGCGGCGCTGGCCCGCAGCGAGACCGTGCCCGCGCTGCGCGCGACCCGGGGCGAGGGCCCCCTGGAGACGCTGGTGCGGCTGTTCCTGTTGCAGCGTCCGGTGGGGCAGGCGCGGGCGGCCGCGGTGCTGCCGCTGGCGGACTGCCTGGCCGACGGCTGGCTGGTGCGGGACGGCGACGAGGTGCGCGCCACGGTGGACGTGCGGCCGTACGGCGGCCCCGACGGACAGGACTGGTGGATCGTCTCCGACCTCGGGTGTGCGGTCGGCGGCGCGGGCGGCATCCGGGGCGGGGCGGACCGCTCCGGGCTGGTGCTCGGCGTCGGCGGGGCGTCCACGACCCTCGCCGGGATCACCGCGCGCCGCCCGGTCGCCAAGGCGCTCGACCTCGGCACGGGCTCCGGCATCCAGGCGCTGCACGCCGCCCAGCACGCCACCCGCGTCACCGCCACCGACCTCAACCCCCGCGCGCTGCGGATCGCGGCGCTGACGCTGGCGCTCTCCGGGGCCGGTCCGGCGGACCTGCGCGAGGGCTCGCTCTTCGAGCCGGTGGGCGAGGAGCGCTACGACCTGATCGTCTCCAACCCACCGTTCGTGATCTCGCCCGGCGCGCGCCTCACCTACCGGGACGGCGGGATGGGCGGCGACGACCTGTGCCGCACCCTCGTCCAGCAGGCCGCCGCGCACCTCAACGACGGCGGGTACTGCCAACTCCTCGCCAACTGGCAGCACGTGGCGGGCGAGGAGTGGCAGGACCGGCTGCGCTCCTGGGTGCCGCGCGGCTGCGACGCCTGGATCGTGCAGCGCGAGGTGCAGGACGTCACCCAGTACGCCGAGCTGTGGCTGCGCGACGCCGGGGACCACCACGCCGGCGCCAAGGAGTACGCGGCGCGCTACGACGCCTGGTTGGACGAGTTCGAGGCGCGCAAGACCAAGGCCGTCGGCTTCGGTTGGATCACGCTGCGCAAGTCCGGCGCCGAGGACCCGTCCGTCACCGTCGAGGAATGGCCGCACCCGGTTGAACAGCCCCTGGGGGACGCGGTGTTGCGCCACTTCGACCGGCAGGACTACCTGCGGGCCACCGACGACGCGGCGCTGCTGGCCGGGCACTTCCGGCTGGTCGACGAGGTGGTGCAGGAACAGGTCGGCCTGCCCGGCGCGGAGGACCCGGAGCATGTGGTGCTCCGTCAGAACCGCGGCATGCGGCGGGCCACGAAGGTGGACACCGTCGGCGCCGGCTTCGCGGGCGTCTGCGACGGCTCGCTGCCCGCCGGCCGGATCCTGGACGCCATCGCCCAGCTCGTCGGCGAGGACCCGGTGTTGCTCCGGGACCGCACGCCGGCCTCGATCCGGATGCTGGTCGAGCAGGGCTTCCTGGAGCCGGTCGAGTAACGCCAAGGCGGCGGGGCGGGGCGTGCGTTCACACGGCGTTCGTCCCGTCGCCGTACGGGCCTGCCAGGCTGGGGGCATGGACAGTGGACCGGCAGGCTTCGCGGGCGCGGCGTTCGCGCTGTTCGGGGGCGGATTGCTGCTGTGGGCGGGCGTCTGTGCCCGGACCGGGCAGCCGGTGGCGGTGGGGTACGGCCGGGTGGCCGGGGCGGTGACGGCGGTGCTGGCCGGGGCGGGATTCCTGGCCCTGGGGTGCCTGCTGTTGGGCGCGTTCTGAGGGGACAACTGCCGGCCTGGGGGCGGGCGTTCAGTTCCGGCCAGTTTTGGGGAATTCGGCGGATCTGGGGCGGAGGGGGAACCTCCGATGGCCGAGGCCCGTATTCCTGAGCGAAGGTCACCAACCAGCTCATTGGCCCATCAGTGAGGAATCCGACATGAACCGTGCACTTCGTTATGCCGCCGTCGGGATGGCCGCCGTCGCCCTGCTCGCCGGGGGTACGGCCGCCGCGGTCGCCGCGCCGACGCACGTCCACACGCCCGCCCGGGTCGTGGCCACCGCGCCCGCGAAGGCGACGCTGACCGCCAAGGCCAGCGAGACCTCGGTCAAGGCCTGGCAGGAGTTCCGGATCACCGGCGTCGCCAAGGGCATCAAGGCGGGCAGCAAGGTGACGGTCCAGCAGAAGCAGGCCGCGAAGTGGGTGTCGCTGCCGGCCCAGGCGCCGGTCAACCACGACGGCAGCTACGCGATACGCGTCAAGCTGGGCATCAAGGGCGTCAACCAGCTCCGGATCGCCTCCGGCAGCACCCTCTCGCCGGTGGTGAAGGTCACCGTCCGCTGACGCCGGGACGGTCGCCCGTCAGCCGGTGAGGTTGCGGGCGACCAGCCACGCCGCGGCGATGCCGAGGAGCACGGCATTGCCGCGGGGCGTCGGCTTCATCGGGCGGCGCCGCCCGCGCAGCCCGTCGGCCAACCAGCGCGTCAGGGCGTAGCCGAGCGCGGGGACGCCGAGGACGAGCAGCACGGCGTTGTCGTGGAAGGCGCTCACCACGTCGCCGTGCATCAGGTCGTAGGCCAGCCGCGTCCCGCCGCAGAACGGGCAGAGCAGCCCGGTCAGCAGGCGGAAGGGGCAGGGGAGCAGGAACTGTCCCGGTTGGTGCGGGTTGGTGTGCCAGAGGTAGCCGGCGGCCAGCGCGCCGGTGCCGAGCGCCACGGCGGTGGTGCGCAGGGTGCGCCGGCGGACGGCCGCGGCGTCGGGGCCGTCGGTACCGCCCGTCGGGGCCCCGGGGCCGGTGCGGTCGGTGGGCCCGTGCGGGGTCACACGCTCAGCGACCTGGCGTAGTTGACCTGGTTCAGCACGAACATGACCTGCTCGGGAGAGTGCACCGGGATCATCGTGGCGTGGTGCCGCCCGCCGCTGTTCACCGTGACCTGGACGAAGCCGGTCGTCACGCGCTCCTTCATCAGCAGGAAGAGCAGCCCGAGGAAGCAGAGAACGAAGAAGACGACGGCGAGGACGATGGCGTGCGTGGGCATCTTCTCCTCCGTGCGCGACATGTCGGTGGCCGTCCAGACCGCGCCCCTGAGGGGCATCGGGCCGACCGGCGTCATGATCGTGTCGCCGCTGACGGCGATGTCGCCCAGCGCGAGCACCGTGGGGCCGGGCTGCGGCGGCTGGCCGGGGAAGCCGCCGGGCGGCGGCGGGGTGCCGAAGCCGGGGGCGGGCGGCGGGGCGGCCTGCGGGTAGCCGTAGCCGGGCTCTCCGGGGCGGCCGCCCTGCGGATAGCCGTAGCCGCCCTCTGGGGCGTAAGGGCTCTGACCGGGCTGGCCGGGCTGGCCGGGCGGCTGTTCCGGGGGCGGGCCGGGGTACTGGTTCGCCATAGTGGGTTCCCCCCGAGAGTGCGTGACGACGACGGCTGACGGGCTCACGCGGTGAGCCGTGCCGCGTCCATCCTGCCAGCCCGGTCACCTGCCGTATCAGGGTGATGACGGCAACGGCGCCGCCTTGTGACCGTTTCCGTACCCGGGGTGTGACCGGGAAGGCGACGGGTCCGAGAGCGGACGGTCACGCTGTGAGAGCGGCGGCGGGCCGGGGAGGCGGTCGGCGGGGGCCGGCGCGGGGCCGTCGGAGAGCGGCCGGAGCGGTCGGGGCGGCACGAAGGCATGTAGTCGGGTTACCGTTCGAGTGGCGTTGCGGGGTTTTTCCGTTTGACACGGGGGCGGGAGGTACCGTCACACTCCGCAGCGTCAAGCGTCACCGCAGTGATCTCGGGCGTCCGGCCCGGGAGCATTCCCAGCGTCGACCGGAGAGAAGAGCCAAAGTTGTCCCCGACCAGCGAGACCGCAGACGGCGGCGGCCGTCGACTCGTCATCGTCGAGTCGCCTGCCAAGGCGAAGACGATCAAGGGCTACCTCGGCCCCGGCTACGTGGTCGAGGCCAGCGTCGGGCACATCCGCGACCTCCCCAACGGCGCGGCCGAGGTCCCGGCGAAGTACAAGGGCGAGTCCTGGGCCCGCCTGGGCGTGAACGTCGACGCCGACTTCCAGCCCATCTACGTCGTCAACAGCGACAAGAAGGACCAGGTCAAGAAGCTCAAGTCGCTGCTGGCCGAGTCCGACGAACTCTTCCTCGCCACCGATGAGGACCGCGAGGGCGAGGCCATCGCGTGGCACCTCCAGGAGATCCTCAAGCCGAAGGTCCCGGTCCACCGGATGGTCTTCCACGAGATCACCAAGGACGCCATCCGCGAGGCCGTCGCCAACCCCCGCGACCTCAACAAGAAGCTGGTCGACGCGCAGGAGACCCGCCGGATCCTCGACCGCCTCTACGGCTACGAGGTCTCCCCGGTGCTGTGGAAGAAGGTCATGCCCCGGCTGTCCGCGGGCCGCGTGCAGTCGGTGGCGACCCGGCTCGTGGTCGAGCGGGAGCGCGAGCGCATCGCCTTCCGCTCCGCCGAGTACTGGGACCTGACCGGCACCTTCGCCACCGGGCGGGCCGGTGACACCAGCGACCCGTCGACGCTGACCGCGCGGCTGAACACCGTCGACGGCCGCCGCGTCGCGCAGGGCCGCGACTTCGGCCCCAACGGGCAGCTCAAGAACAACGACGTGCTGCACCTGGACGAGACCAACGCCCGGGCGCTGGCCGCGGCCCTGGCGGACACCGAGTTCTCGGTGCGGTCGGTCGAGTCCAAGCCGTACCGCCGCTCGCCGTACGCGCCGTTCCGGACGACCACGCTCCAGCAGGAGGCCAGCCGGAAGCTGGGCTTCGGTGCCAAGTCGACGATGCAGATCGCGCAGAAGCTGTACGAGAACGGCTTCATCACCTACATGCGTACGGACTCCACCACGCTCTCGGACACCGCGGTCGCCGCGGCCCGGGCGCAGGTGACGCAGCTCTACGGCGCCGGGTACCTGCCCGACAAGCCGCGCACGTACGCCGGCAAGGTCAAGAACGCGCAGGAGGCGCACGAGGCGATCCGGCCCTCCGGCGACCGCTTCCGCACGCCGGCGGAGACCGGGCTGACCGGCGACCAGTTCCGGCTCTACGAGCTGATCTGGAAGCGGACCGTCGCCTCCCAGATGAAGGACGCGACCGGCAACTCCGTCACCGTCAAGATCGGCGGCCGGGCCGCGGACGGGCGGGACGCCGAGTTCAACGCGTCCGGCAAGACCATCACCTTCCACGGCTTCCTCAAGGCGTACGTGGAGGGGGCCGACGACCCCAACGCCGAGCTGGACGACCGCGAGCGGCGGCTGCCGCAGGTGGCCGAGGGTGACGCGCTGGCCGCGCAGGAGATCACCGCCGACGGCCACGCCACCAAGCCGCCCGCCCGCTACACCGAGGCCACGCTGGTCAAGGAGCTGGAGGAGCGGGAGATCGGCCGTCCGTCGACGTACGCGTCGATCATCGGCACGATCCTGGACCGCGGCTACGTCTTCAAGAAGGGCACCGCGCTCGTCCCGTCGTTCCTCTCCTTCGCGGTGGTCAACCTCCTGGAGAAGCACTTCGGCCGGCTCGTCGACTACGACTTCACCGCCAAGATGGAGGACGACCTCGACCGCATCGCCCGCGGCGAGGCACAGGCCGTGCCGTGGCTGCGGCGCTTCTACTTCGGCGAGGGCGCAGGCTCCGGCGAGGCCGGTGCGGCGGACGCCGGCAACGGCGACGGCGACCACCTCGGCGGCCTGAAGGAGCTGGTCACGGACCTGGGCGCGATCGACGCCCGGGAGATCTCGTCGTTCCCGGTGGGCAACGGCATCAAGCTCCGGGTCGGCCGCTACGGCCCGTACGTCGAGCGCGGTGAGAAGGACGAGGAGGGCCACCAGCGGGCCGACGTCCCCGACGACCTGGCGCCCGACGAGCTGACGGTGGAGTACGCCGAGGAGCTGCTGGCCAAGCCGAGCGGCGACTACGAGCTGGGCATGGACCCGGTCTCCGGCCACCAGATCGTGGCGAAGGACGGCCGCTACGGCCCGTACGTCACCGAGGTGCTGCCCGAGGGCACGCCGAAGACCGGCAAGAACGCGGTCAAGCCGCGCACCGCCTCGCTGTTCAAGTCGATGTCCCTGGACACCGTGACGCTGGCGGACGCGCTCAAGCTGATGTCGCTGCCGCGGGTCGTCGGCGCCGACGCCGAGGGCGTGGAGATCACCGCGCAGAACGGCCGCTACGGGCCGTACCTCAAGAAGGGCACCGACTCGCGTTCCCTGGAGCGCGAGGAGCAGCTCTTCACGATCACGCTCGACGAGGCGCTGGCGATCTACGCGCAGCCCAAGCAGCGCGGCCGGGCCGCGGCCAAGCCGCCGCTGAAGGAGCTGGGCACCGACCCGGTCAGCGGCAAGCCGGTGGTGGTCAAGGACGGCCGGTTCGGCGCGTACGTCACCGACGGCGAGACCAATGCGACGCTGCGGCGGGACGACGACGTCGAGACGATCACCGCCGAGCGCGGCTACGAGCTGCTGGCGGAGAAGCGCGCCAAGGGGCCGGCGAAGAAGAAGACCGCCAAGAAGGCGCCGGCGAAGAAGACGGCGGCCAAGAAGACGACGGCGAAGAAGACCGCCGCCAAGAAGACCGCGACGAAGAAGACGGCGGCCAAGAAGACCACCGCCAAGAAGACCGCGGCCAAGACGGCGGCGAAGAAGACGGCCGCGTCGGCCGAGGACTGAGCAAGCGGCACCGGCCGGCGCGATCCGGCGCGGGCCAGGGGCGGGCCGGCGGACATCCTCCGCCGGCCCGCCTTCGCACGCCCCGGCGCATCCGTCCGTTTGTTCGGGCGGGCGCCCGGGGGAGTGCCGCATCCCGATAGGCTGGCGAGATGACGCGTGCCGAGCAGCCAACGGTCGTGACCCCCACTTCAGACGCCCTCGCAGCCGACTCCCGCGAGCGCGCGGTACGAGCCCTGCTCCGCTTCCCCCCACTGAAGCGGTTGTGGAGCGCCCAGCTCGTCGGGGGTATCGGCGATGCCCTGTCCTTGCTTGTCCTGGTACTCCTCGCCCTCCAGGCGGCGCTCTACGTGCCGTCGGGCGGTCAGGCCGTGTTCGGCGGCGGCTATCGCGGCGCCGCCTTCGCGGTCACCGCCGTCTTCGGCGTGCGGATGCTGGCGACGCTGCTCTTCGGAGCCGTCCTCCTGGGGCCGCTGTCCGCGCTCACCGCACCGGACGGGCCGCTGGATCGCCGCTGGACGATGATGGCCGTGGACGGGCTGCGGATCGCGCTGCTGGTCATCGCCCCCCTGTGGATCGACTGGACGCCCACCAGCGCGCTGGCCTGGCTGCTGGTGACGGTCTTCGTCACCGGCGTCGCCGAGCGCTTCTGGACCGTCGCCCGGGAGAGCGCCGCGCCCGCCCTGTTGCCCGCGCCGCCCCCGGAGGGCGCCGCGATCCGGCCGCTGCCGGACAACATGGACGCGCTGCGCCGGCTGTCGCTGCGCACCGCCTTCGTCGCCGTGCCGCTCGCGGCCGCCGCGCTGCTGGTCTGCGCGCTGATCGGGAGGCTGCTGGGGACCGGCGTCGCGTGGTTCGACGTCCACCAGGCGGCGCTCGGTTCGTACCTCGCGGCCGGGTTGTTCGCCGCCTCCGTCTCGATCCTCTACTTCATCGAGCTGCCCGGTGGGCAGACGCCGCGGCCGCGCTCTCCCCTGGAGGGCCTGCGCCGCCCGAAGACCACCTCGGCCACGGCCAAGGCGGGCAGCGCCCCCGACAGGGGCCGCACCGGCGCCCTTCCGCTGCTGGTGCTGGCCTGTGCCGCGGTGGCCGCCGCGATCGCCGCGGCCGCCTCGCTCGCCGTTTTGCACGCCGTCGACCTGGGCGGCGGGCCGGCCAGTTACGCGCTGCTGGTGGTCGCGCTGACCGGCGGCACGGCCCTGGGCATCCGCGGCGCCCGCAGGGTGCTGCCCGGCTTCTCCCGGCGCCGGCTGCTCGCCCTGGCGGTCGCCGTCACCGGGCTGCTCCTCCTGGCCATGGGGCTGGTCCCGGACACCACGACGGTGCTGCTGCTCGCCCTGTTGGCCGGGCTCAGCGCCGGCGTCGCCGCCAATACGGGCCACGCCCTGCTGGACCAGGAGACCGAGGCGTCCCGCACCGCCCGGACCACCGAGCACCTCCAGGCCGTCGTCCGGCTCGCGATAGCGCTGGCCGCGATCGTCGCGCCGCTGCTGGCCGCCGTGATCGGCCCGCACCACCTCGGTAGCGGCGCCTTCGTCCTCGCGCACGGCGGCGCCGCGTACACCCTGATGCTGGTCGGCGCGCTGCTGCTGCCGGTCGCCGCCTGGGTGCTGGGTAAGACCGACGACCGGCAGGGCGTCCCGTTCCGGCACGACCTGACGGAGGCGGTGCGCGGCGGCGACCCGGCGCAGACCACCGCGGCCACCGGGTTCTTCATCGCCCTGGAGGGCGGCGACGGGGCCGGGAAGTCCACCCAGGTCGAGGCGCTGGCGGAGTGGATCCGCGGCAAGGGCCACGAGGTCGTGGTGACCCGGGAGCCGGGCGCCACCGCGATCGGCAAGCGGCTGCGCTCGATCATCCTGGACGTGTCCACGTCCGGGCTGTCCGACCGTGCCGAGGCGCTGATGTTCGCCGCCGACCGCGCCGAGCACATCGACAGCGTCGTCCGTCCCGCGCTGGAGCGCGGCGCGGTGGTGATCACCGATCGCTACATCGACTCCTCCGTGGCCTACCAGGGCGCGGGCCGCAACCTCGCGCCCACGGAGATCGCCCGGATCAACCGCTGGGCGACGGGCGGGCTGGTCCCGCACCTGACCGTGCTGCTGGACATCGCCCCGGAGGCCGCGCGCGAGCGGTTCACCGAGGCGCCGGACCGCATGGAGTCCGAGCCCGCCGAGTTCCACCAGCGGGTCCGGGCCGGCTTCCTGACCCTGGCCGCCGCCGACCCCGCGCGCTATCTGGTCGTCGACGCGGGCCAGGAGCCGGAGGCCATCACCACCGCCGTCCGACACCGGCTGGACCAGGTGCTCCCCCTGTCCGAGGCCGAGATCAAGGCCCGCGACGAGGCCCGTAAGGCGGCCGAGGAGGAGGCCCGCCGCAAGGCCGAGGAAGAGGCCGCGCGCAAGGCCGAGGAGGAGCGCCGGGAGCGCGAGCGCCAGGAGCAGCTCGCCAAGCTGCGCGCCGAGGAAGAGGAGCGCAAGCGCCGGGAGGCGGAGGAGGCCAAGGCCCGGGAGGCCGCCCGGCAGGCCGAGGAGGCCCGCAAGCGCGCCGAGGAGGCCCGTCGGGCCGCGGAGGAGGAGCGCAAGCGGCGGGAGGCCGAGGAGCAGGCCCGCAAGGCGGAGCAGGAGCGGCTCCGCAAGCAGCACGAGGAGCAGGCGCGGCTGCGCCAGGAGGCCGAGGAGCGGCGCCTGGAGAAGCAGCGCAAGGCCGAGGAGGCGCTGCTCCGCGCCGAGCAGGCCCGGATCGCGGCGGCCCAGGAGGCGGCCGCGGCCGAGGCGAAGGCGCGGGCGGAGGCGGCCGCATCGGCCGAGGCGCCGACCGCGGAGACGGACGTGACGCAGCTCAGGAAGCGGATGGCGACGGAGTCCGGTCCCGGCAAGGGGACCAACTCCGGTTCCGGTGGCGCGAGTTCGGGCTCGGGCTCGGGCGACGGTACGCGTTCCGGTGGCGCCGCCGGTTCCGCCGGCGACTCCGACGGCGAGCGGACGGCGGCGCTGCCGCAGCCCGAGCCGCAGGAGGGGCACGGCCCGGCGGACGAGACCGCGGTCCTGCCGCCCGTACGGGACGATGCCGCCCGCGGCGGCCACCAGGGAGGCGGCGCGGACTCCGAGGAGACCGCGGTGCTGCCGCCGGTCCGTGAGGGCGACCCGGCGGATCGGGTGCCGCCGTGGATGTTCGCCCAGGAGAACGGCGCGGGCCAGGACGCCGGTGCGGCCGAGCGCGGCGCCGAGCGGACCCGGGAGCTGCCGCAGCTCGACCCGGAGACCGGCCGCCCGGCGGAGCCCCCGCGGCCCGGCCGGCCGCGCCCGGAGTGGGCGGAGGAGACCCCGCTGGACGACCTGCCGACGCTCGCCGACGAGCTCCTCGGCCCGCGCGCGGACGAGGACACCGACCAGGGCACGGGCGGGAACGGCCGCCGCCGGGGCCGGCGCGGCTGACCGGCCGGCCCCCGACCCGGCACGAACGGCCGTGGCCGCAGCGCGCGCACGCTGCCGCCACGGCCGTTCGCCGTTGCGGGAGCCGGGAGCCGGGAGCCGGGAGCCGGGAGCCGGGAGCCGGGAGCCGGGAGCCGGGTGGGTGGTGCGGCCGGCGGCGTCGGTTGTCAGTGGGGTGCACCACAATGGGTGGGGCGCGGGTCAGGAGGGCCGGGTCGGGAGGCCGGACCGCCGCCGCACGGCCCGCCGGGGCTCGCGCGACGGGCCCGGGCAGCACATGCGGGGCGCGCCCCAGGGCGCCCACCCCGCACCACACGAGGAACGGACAGGACGGCAGCAGCGATGGCGGTATGGGACGACGTGGTCGGCCAGGAGCGGGTGACGGAGCAGCTCGCCGCGGCCGCGCGCGATGCGGACGCCATCGTGGCCGCCGAGGCCGCCGGGAAGGAACCGGCGGTCGACGCGTCGGGGGCGGCGGAGCGCAGCGGCGCCTCCCAGATGACCCACGCCTGGCTGTTCACCGGTCCGCCCGGGTCCGGCCGGGCCACCGCCGCCCGCGCGTTCGCCGCCGCGTTGCAGTGCGTGAGTCCGGACCGCGGGCTCGGCGGCGCCCCCGGCTGCGGCTTCTGCGACGGCTGCCACACCACCCTGATCGGCACCCACGCCGACGTCGAGATCGTCCGCACCGACCTGCTCTCGATCGGCGTGAAGGAGACGCGTGATCTCGTCCGCCGGGCCTCGCTCTCCCCGGCCGGCGGCCGCTGGCAGGTGATCGTCCTGGAGGACGCCGACCGCCTCACCGAGGGCGCGGGCAACGTCCTGCTCAAGGCCGTCGAGGAGCCCGCGCCCCGTACGGTCTGGCTGCTGTGCGCCCCCTCTATCGAGGACGTCCTGCCCACCATCCGCTCCCGCTGCCGCCACCTGTCGCTGCGCACGCCCCCGGTCAGCGCGGTCGCCGACGTCCTCGTCCGGCGCGACGGCATCGACCCGCAGGCCGCCGACCTCGCCGCCCGCGCCACCCAGGGACACATCGACCGGGCCCGCCGGCTCGCCACCGACGAGCGGGCCCGGGCCCGCCGCGCGGCCGTCCTGAAGCTGCCCCTGCGCGTCGACGACATCGGCGGCTGCCTCAAGGCCGCCCAGGAGCTGATCGACGCCGCCGGCGAGGACGCCAAGCAGGTCGCCGAGGAGGTCGACGCCAAGGAGACCGAGGAGCTGCGGGCCGCCCTCGGCGCCGCGGCCGGCACCGGCGGCCGGCTGCCCCGCGGCACCGCGGGCGCCATGAAGGAGCTCCAGGACAAGCAGAAGCGCCGCGCCACCCGCACCCAGCGCGACAGCCTCGACCTCGCCCTGGTCGACCTCACCGCCTTCTACCGCGATGTCCTCGCCCTCCAGATGGGTGCCCCCGTCCCGCTCGCCAACGACGAGGTCCGCGACAGCGTCCAGCGGATCGCCACCGGCTCCACCCCCGAGCGCACCCTGCGCCGGATAGAGGCGGTGATCGCCTGTCGGGAGGCCCTGGAGCGCAACGTCGCCCCGCTGCTCGCGGTCGAGGCCATGACGGCCGCGCTCCGGGCGGGCTGACCACCGGGCGGCTGACCACCGGGCGGTCCGCTCTCGGCGCCGCGATCCCTCCGGCTTCCCGATCGCCGCGCACGGACCGTGCCTTACTGGATACGCTCCGTTCGTAGCCCCGGGTCGGGACGCCGGCACCGGGAGCCTCGATCGCCGAGGAGCCGCCACCAGGAGCCACGCCGGCCACCACCGGGAAGACCGCCGCCCGGGACCGACACCGAGGGACCGCCATGCCGCCCAGCCGCCCGTTCCGCTCGACCACCGCCGCCGCGGCCGCTGCCGCCGCGGCCCTCGCCCTGCTGATCTCCGGCTGCTCGTCGGGGAGTTCGTCCCCCGACGGCGCCCCGTCCCCGGGCCGCTCTACGGAGGCCGGCGCCGAGCGTCCGGCGTCCGACGTCTCCCCCCTCAAGCCGCTGCCCGCCGCCGTCCCGGCCGACCTTCGCCCGTACTACGACCAGAAGCTGAGCTGGCACGACTGCGGTGTGGCCGGCTTCCAGTGCGCGACGATGAAGGCGCCCCTGGACTACGCCAAGCCCAGCCCGGCCACCGACCTGAAGCTGGCGGTGGCCCGCAGGAAGGCCACCGGCCCCGGCCAGCGGATCGGCTCCCTCCTGGTCAACCCGGGCGGCCCCGGCGGCTCGGCGATCGACTACCTCCAGCAGTACGCGCCCCAGCCGGCCGCGGTCCGCGCGCGGTACGACATGGTCGCGATGGACCCGCGCGGGGTCGCCCGCAGCGAACCGGTCGAGTGCCTCACCGACCGTCAGATGGACCGCTTCACCCAGACCGACACCACCCCCGACACCCCCGCCGAGGTCAACCACCTCGTCACCGCCGACCGCGACTTCGCCAAGGGCTGCGAGACCCACTCCGGCAAGCTGCTGTCGCACGTCTCCACCATCGAGGCGGCCCGCGACATGGACGTGCTGCGCGCCATCCTGGGCGACAGGAAGCTGAACTACGTCGGCGCCTCCTACGGCACCTTCCTCGGCGCGACCTACGCCGGCCTCTTCCCGTCCCGCTCGGGCCACCTGGTCCTCGACGGCGCGACCGACCCGACGCTGGACTCCCGCACCGTCAACCTCCAACAGACCGCCGGCTTCAACACCGCCTTCACCGCGTTCGCCAAGGACTGCGTGAAGAAGAAGGACTGCCCGCTGGGCACCAAGAACGCCACGGACGCCGGCCGGCAGCTCTCCGCCCTCTTCAAGAAGCTGGACGCCCACCCCCTCGACACCGGCCAGGACCGCAAGCTCACCGAGTCCCTGGCCACCACGGGCGTGATCGCCGCGATGTACGACCAGGGCGCCTGGCCGCTGCTGCGCCAGGCCATCGCCCAGGCCGAGACCGGCAACGGCAGCGGCCTGCTCGCACTCTCCGACAGCTACTACGAGCGCGACGCCTCGGGCCACTACGCCAACCAGATGTTCGCCAACCCGGCCGTCAACTGCCTCGACCTGCCGCCGGCCTTCACCAGCCCCGAGCAGGTCCGCGCCGCCCTCCCCGCCTTCCGCAAGGCGTCCCCGGTCTTCGGCGACAACTTCGCCTGGTCCGCCCTGAGCTGCGCGTACTGGCCGGTCAAGGCCACCGGCACGGTCCACCGCATCCCGGCCAAGGGCGCCGACCCGATCGTCGTCGTCGGCACCACCCGCGATCCGGCCACCCCGTACTCCTGGGCCAAGGGCCTGGCCGCCCAGCTCTCCAGCGGCACCCTGCTGACCTACGTCGGCGACGGCCACACCGCCTACGGCCGCGGCAGCGACTGCATCGACACCGCCATCAACACCTTCCTCCTCGAAGGCACCCCACCGGCAAAGAACAAGCGCTGCACCTGACCCCACCCCCTCCGCCCGCCCCTCCGGAACCGAGTACAGAGCACCCCCCGCTCCTGTGTAGACTGGGCCGCGCACCACGCCGCCTTAGCTCAGTTGGCCAGAGCAACGCACTCGTAATGCGTAGGTCTCGGGTTCGAATCCCGAAGGCGGCTCCAGGAAAGTCCAGGTCAGATAGCCCCTGACCTGGTCTTTTTCTTATGCCGGGACTCGGCGGGGGCGGAACTCGATGATCTTCGCTCCCTCGTGCGTGCCCGTTGCGTGCCCATCGGTGTTTGCGACTGGCTCGGCTGCTTGCCCGGCCACGTGGGCAAGAGCGAGTTGGACGACCTCTTCGACGGGGCGTTCGCCCTGCTCGGCTGCCGCGGTGATCTGTGCGATAAGTCGGTCGATCGCCGTCTGTTCGCCCCCTCCGGCGGTGGGGGCCGCAGGTACCGGCACGGGCTTGCTGGTTGCGGCGCGCGGCACGATGGCGGCCGTTGCCTCGGCAGCTTCGCGCGCAGCCTTCGGCATGACGGACTGATAGATGTCCCGTGTGATCCGGCTCTCGCTGTGGCCGAGGGTCTCGGAGACGATCTTGATGTCGACGCCGGCGGCGAGCATGAGGGAGGCGGCGACGTGTCGCAGGTCGTGCAGCCGGATCGGCGGCAGACCGGACCGCTCGACGAGCCGCTCGAAATGGTCGGTCAGCCACCCGGGGTGAATGTACGACCCGTCAGGCATGGTGAACATGCGGCCCGAGTCGACCCACGCTTCGCCGCATGAAAGGCGCTCAGCCTCTCGCCGCTGCTCCTGGTCGTCGAGGATCGTGTCGGTGTACTCGTCGAGGTCGATCACGCGCTCGCCGCTGTCGGTCTTCGGCGCGTTCTCGACGACGTCCCAACCGTCCTGCACGAGCTGCGTCGCGACGGTGAGCGTCCTCGCAGAGCGGTTCCGGTCTGTGAGACGAAGTCCGCACGCCTCACCTCGGCGCAGGCCCCGGAAGGTGATCACGTGGTAGAGCCCGTACAGCCGCTCTTGCTCGTCGACGAGGAAGTCGAGGAACTGCCCGGCCTGTTCCGGAGTCCACACCATGACGGGGGAAGGCTTGACGCCGGTCCGCAGCCACTCGGCGACCCGTTCGTCGGTCCACACAAGGGCTTTGGGGCGCCGGTGCTTTTCGAGTTCGACGTGTGCGGCGGCGTTGAAGATGATCAATCCACGCGCGATGGCAGCGTTCAGCGCGGCGCGCAGCGTCGCCTTGATGTGGTGCTGCGTCGCAACGCCTGTGACCCGCCGGAACGGTGGCATCGCGGCAATGGTCTCTTTGATCGCCTTCCGGCGGCGCCGGTTCTCAACTCCCTTCCACGGAATGAGCTTGAGCTCGTCGACTGCGGTGCGGCGCAGAATGTTCGCGTCGCCGATCTCCTCGTTCGTCGCCGCGATGCCCTCGAACATCTCGTCGAGGTGCGCCACGGTGAGGCGGTCGAGGCGTATGTGCCCAATCCGCGGTATGAGGTGTACGCGAATATCGGTGTCGTACCGGTTCTTCCCGCTCGTACGCAGCGACTTCTTACCGGCGAGCCATAGGTCGAGCCACTCGCCGACCGTCATGTGCTGGGTGAGTGACTGCCCTGTCGCGAACTTCCGCTTTGTCTCGTCATAGTTGGGAAGTGGGTCCTTACCCGCCCCGATGGTTTCGAGCATGTCGCCGAGGCGGCGCCGGCCTTCTGTGTCCTCCTTGCCCGCGATGTTGAGCAGGGCGCGGACGGCGTCGAGGTCTGCCTGCGCATCGGTCTTGGATTCGTAGCCGGAGCGGCGGAAGGTGCGCCGGTCGCCGTCCTTGTTCGGCGGCAGTTCCTGTCGCAGGGACCAAACGCCGTGCTTGCGTTGGTTGAACTTCGGGCAGGCGGTGCCCAGCGGCTTGCCTGTCTCCTTGTTGCGGCAGTAGCAGCGTTTTGTCGTGGAGCCGTTCACTGGTTGCCTCTCGGGTTGATGGTGTTGGGGGCGTCGAGGGTGTCGAGCCCCTTCATGTCCTCGATCAAGTCGGCCCGTAGGGCGGGGATCGGGACGCCGGCGCGGCCCATGTCGTTGATGTGTCGGGCGAGTTCTTCAAGGCGGTGCAGGTACTCGGTCTGTGCAGCGGTGCTGCCTCCCTTCGATTTCTCGGCTTCGGCCCGTAGGTGGGCCCTGTGGGTCGCTTCGCGGCGTCGCTCGAACTCGGGGTAGAGGCTGGCGGGATAGGCCGCCTCAGCCCACGCTGCGGACCATTTCGGCCCACCCTCGGTGATGGGGTGGGGGTCGGGGTAGTGGCGTCCGTCCAGGGGGCCGGCGAGCGTGGGGGTCTCCTCGCCGGTCCACCACTTCCACACCGTGTAGGGGTCGCGCGGGTCGGCGGCCGGGGCGGTGGGGACGGTGCCCTCGGTGCCCAGGGGGAGCGCCAGGAGCAGTGGGGGGACGGCGAGGGCGAGCCCCAGCACCGTCAGCTCGTCGACCGTGACGTGCCGACGCCGCTTGCCTTCCTTCGTCTTGCGCCCGTTCTCGATGTCGACCAGCGCCGCGTAGCTCAACTCCGGTGCGCCTAGGGCGGCGCAGCGTTCGGCGAGCTGTTCGCGGTTGAGTCCGAGTCGGGTGCGGTGGCGGCGTACTTGGGCGCCGATGACATCACTTGGCCTGTCACTGTGCATATCGCAAAGCTAGCAAAGCATGTTGCACAAGATCAATCGGGATCGGTACGTTGTCGGCAGAAAACGATCTGTACGCGCCGCTTCCGGCGCAGACCCGACAAGGGGGACGCCATGCCGAATGACGGGCAGACGATGACGCACGAGGAACTCATGGGCCTGCCCGTGGCGGTGCCGCTGGACGTCGCCAATCGCGCGCTGGGCATCGGCAGGACGAACGGCTACGCCTTGGCCAAGCGGGGCGCGTATCCCGTCCGGGTGCTGCGTCACGGAAGGCAGTACAAGGTCACGCGGTACGACCTGCACCGGCATCTCGGCCTCGCGCCGGACGCCGGCGGACAGGCTGTCGCCGACGCGGCGTGAACGGGGCCCGGCCGCTGCACTTCACCGAGTGCGGCGGCCGGGCCTGCGATGTGGCTAACTCACGCTCGGCGGCAGGTGAGTTCGCCAGGCGTCGGGCGCGGGATGAGCAGCGGAGCGTCGTCGGGGCAGGCGTAGACGAACACGGGTGGCCCGCTCACGCGCTCAACGGTGGATACGGGGACAGCGGCGCTCGTTTCCCGTCCGCACACGCAGCACCGCCGCGGGGCTCTGTCGTCGGGCATGGCGGGGCCTCTCATGCAGCCACCGCCCGGTGCGCCCCGGTGATGTTGAGGGTGGGGAA
Source organism: Streptomyces sp. NPDC057743 (assembly GCF_042798755.1). Taxonomy (NCBI): domain Bacteria; kingdom Bacillati; phylum Actinomycetota; class Actinomycetes; order Kitasatosporales; family Streptomycetaceae; genus Streptomyces; species Streptomyces sp. NPDC057743. The sequence goes on along the minus strand of NZ_JBHVJX010000022.1, from coordinate 48,316 downwards.
GTCGTAGTCGACTCCGATCTCGCAGAACGCGGCGGCCCACCACCGCTCGCGCTGCTCCGGAGTGAGCGACTGGACCTCGTCGGCGCGGAAAATCTCGCGCACCGCGTCGGCGCTCGGTCCGCGCCATGGTTCGAGCCAGGGGTTCACGGTTATGGCAGCCGGCGCCGGCTCGGGAGCGGGGTGGGAGGCGAAGAAGGCTGCGGAGTGCCGACCGGGCCCGGGTCGGCGGGTCAACGGGAGTAAGGCGAGCACCCAATCGAGGGCGCGGGCGATAGCATCGCGCATGAGTCAGTCAGCTCCCTTGTAGCTGTCTCGGCTAAGCCCCGGATGGACCGCTGGTACCGGCCTTCCGGGGCGCTTTCGTGTTCGACGGTAGAACAGCCTGTATAGGTCCGTCTAGGCATGTTCAACCCTGTCTAGGCTGCAAGCGCGGGATGGCGTGTTGTCTACGCTTCGCGTCATGGCAGCGCGCGAAATCGACCCTCGGGCACCGGAACCCCCATACCGGCAGATCGCCGCCGACCTGGCCGCGGAGATCAAGCGGGGTGAGTTCGTACCTGGGCGTCCGCTTCCGTCCGAGAAGGAACTCGTGGAGCGGTACGGGGTCGCGCGCAATACGGCGCGGTCCGCGCTGGCGGTGTTGCGGGAACAGGGGCTCGTCTACACCGTGCCAGGTCGTGGCACGTACGTTGCAGACCCGAGCGAGGCCGCCGGCGAGAGCGAGTCGGCCGAATAGACGCTCTGGGACGGCTGAGGGCGGCCTCGCGGCGTGTAGGCGACGGGTCGGTAGAGGTTAGTCGCCGATGGCGGCAGTCACGGCCGAGGGCCCCGGGAAGTCCTCGGGAAGCGCATCCATGAGGATTTCGTCGGCAGGCTCGCCGAGCCAGTACCCCGACTTTCGGAAACGCCCTGCCTCTCGGAACCCGGCTTTCTGGTACGCGGCAATCCCAGCATGGTTGGGTGCCAGCACCTTCAGCCACACCGTGCGCAGCGCGCCGAGGTGGAAGGCCCAATCCAGGGTCAGCCGTGTTGCCTCGGCGGCGTACCCCTTCCCCCGCGCCTCGGGGGCGAGCACGATGACGAACTCGGCTGAGCGCGTGAAGGTGTTGATCTGCAACACGGTGATGCCGATCGCGGCCTGTTCGTCGAGCTGCACGACTTCGAACTGTTGGTAGCGGTCGTTCGCGCGCTGGCGTTCGTACCCGGCCGCGCGCACTTCCCAAGCCTGGGGGAACTGGTTGCCGTACCCCAGGATCGTGCGCGCGTCGTTCTCCCACCGGTGGTACTCCGGCAGCAGGTCTTGCCGGGGCATTCCGAGTGCCAGCCTTTCGCCGGTCAACAAGATGTGCGGTTCACTCACGGTTAGCTCCCTGCCGGTCCCGTGCGGCGCCGGGCCCGTCTGGTGTGTGGGTGGAGGTGTAGAGCGCGGTGTCGTCCGGCTCCTCGACGGGGTTGTCGTATGGGTCGACAATCCAGGCGTGCAGGCGTACGGGATCCATAGCCACGCCATGTCGCCATTCCGCCCGGCGTCCTGCGAGAGCCAGCAGCAGCGCCGCTGACGTCGATTCCTCCATGCATGCCCACCGCATCGGCATGAGTTGTGTGACCCACCGTGCGGCGCACACAGCGTAGCGAGCCTGATAGGACGTCGCGGGGCGCAAGTTCCGGCCCAGACAGGCGAGTCGAACGAGTCGTCGAAAGCGGCGCCGGCGACGGCCGAGCGTCAATGCTGCTGCGGTGACCAGTACGGCGGGGACCGCTCCCACGCGCCACCGCACTGGCACGTGTGGCAGGCGTGACAGAGCGGCCCGTTGTTCGACAGTTCCCCACGAGGGGGCGATGTCCCGTAGTGGGACGACGCTTGCGCCCAACGCGGTAGCGCCCTCGGATGCCGGACGTAGTTCAGTGCGGCCGGTGTCGTAGTCGATGAGGACGCAGGCATGCGGCGATGTGGCGGCGACAGTGTTGTGACGACTCACAGCGCACCTGCCCGAGACAGCTTGGCCCACTCAGTTCGTGGGCCGCGGTCGACCGCCTCCAGCCATGCTTCCGCCGCGATTGCGGACAGCAGCGGGGGCCAAACCGTCCGGGCCCCGAGCGCCGCCGCATGCATCGTGGCGCGCAGTGGATCAGGGTTGACCAGGCCTATGGCGGCGAGGCGTCCGTCCGCGAGGGTGAGAAGGCGCCGCAGGTTGACCCGTAGCCCCTGGTGGAAGTCGCCGACGAACACCCCTTTGGAGGCTCGTTGGCGGTGCGCCCGGGGGAGTACGTCAGCGAACGAATCGGCGAGCAGGGGCTTGTAGCGGCGGGCGGAGAAGCGGGCTTCGGCGCCGGCGGACACCACCGCATCCATTACCGCTCCGTCGAAGTAGGGGTTGTGCAGAGCGACGCCCAACGCGTCGGCCAGTTGCACTTCCGATTTCGCGGCACGTGCGACGTTCCGTGTCGAGGCAACGAGCAGAGAGTCCGGGCACGTTGTGGGGTTGCTTGCCGGTTCCGGTATCTCCGACGAGAGCCACGTGGGGCGTGTCCGCTTTGTGCGCCCAATACGGCCGGCGTCTCCGCGGAGTGCTGCTGTGATCAAGGGCCGAGGGTCTTGCCGGCGAAGCCGTGCCCAATCCATCGAATCCCGTACTAACCGCAGCAGTTGGCCCCGGCGGGCAAGGTTCACGAGGTGCGTGGGCGGGACCGTAAACAGGTTGTCCCCGCCGTCCCCCGTCAAGTGGCAACCAGATCCCAAATCGGCCACCGCTCGCAGTTGTTCGGAGAACATCGCCCATACCGCAGTGGACGGCGCCGGCTCATCCGTGGCCGGTAAGGGAACGGATGCTTCCGCGAAAGGGAGATGGCGAGTCGTGAGCGGGAAACGCGTCAACAACACCTCCTCCCTGCCGAGAGATTGGGCGTACTCCAGGTCACCGCCGTCCGTAATACCGGCCGGGTGCAACGTCATGCCCGTCACCTGACCATGCCGAGCAGCAAGTAAGGCCACCGTCGTTGAGTCCATCCCTGCCAAGTCTGAGGTGGTGGGGACCCCTTCAACCCGAACACGGACACCCTCGCTTAGTGCCCACCGCAGCGCGGCCACCACCGCACCCTCCGGCTGCGCCGAGGGGGACCACCACTCTGTGAGCGAGGGGGTGCCGTCCGGGCCCCACGACAGGGCATGCCCCGGCGGAACCGGCCGAACTCCCGCCCACGCACTGCGTGCAGGGGGCGGCGCGTTTCGTTCTCGGAGATACGCCCCCACCCAATCCGTGTCCACCGCTCCCTCGGCCAACGAGGCGAGGGCGAAGGCGCTTGACCCCCACACGTGACCGTCGGGGGTGGCAACCGTGTAGACCGGGCTTGCGCCGGTGGCATCGGTCAACAGCTCGACGGCGCCCGTCGGGCCGACCCTTACGGCCGTGTAGGAACCAGCCCATTCACCTGCGGCCGAGGCGAACGTGGGGCTCGACAGAGCGAGGCTCAGGTCCCGCTCGGTAGCGGAGCACGGGCCGAACACCGCCAATTTCCCGTTCGGTCGTTCAAGCGTGCGCAGATGGCCCGGCACATCGTCGCCGACGGTCCACACAGGTGGATCTCGCCACACCAGGCGGGCCCCGACCGGGGCGACAGGGTGCTTGCCTGGCGCGCAGCCGCCAAACCACCGCATCCGAAGTCCCTTCACGTTGATACCTCACTCCACCGTTGCGCGAACGGCGGCCCCCACAACGGGGGCCGCCGCGCTCGCATCAGTCGTACGGGTTCTGCTTCGACTCCGTGCTGTCTTGGTCACTGCCTCGCGTCAGCACGGCGGCGTCGCCCAGCTCGATCACCATCGGCGGCGTGAACGGGGCCGCTTGCTGCTGAGCGTTGATCTCCTCGGGGTCGGTCATGTCCTCTCCCTCCCTTCTCAACTCGACGTATCCGGGAATCCCTTGACCAGGTCGCCCCAGTGCAAGGGGTAGAACCGCTTCCCTGCCGGGGTGGGTGTGGGAGAGCCCTAATGGGTCGTCCCGGCAGGGGGCGGAGTCTCAGAGGTAGAGCTGTCGGTCGCATTGGCGGCAGTAGGTCTTGCCGCCGCGCTTGACGGTCTTCTGGTGCTCGCACGGCTGCGACTTGGTGAGCACGCCGGGTTGAGTGCAGCGTGCGCTTCGGTGTGCGCCTGCTCCGCATCCATGCGCGGCCGCTACTGCTGTCCATGACCCGTGTGCTGCCACCATGTCAGCCCTTTCGAACGTTCGCGGTTAGCCGTTCGTCCGTGTGCCTTGCCTGGCTACCTGCTCACACCATGGCCGCGAAGTGCGTACGCTCGACAGGGGGTAAGCCTTAACTCCACGACAGTTAAGGCCCGCGATCGAGGGAGAGGTCGTAGACCTGTGGCAATGGAAGACGACAACGGTCAACCATCCGCACCCATAAGCCTGTTGGGGTTCTTCGGTTCGCGAGTGCTCAAGCTGCGAACCGAACGGGGTTGGTCCCAGGCTGAGTTGGCCCATGAGGCTCACACCACAGGGGCGATGATCAGCTACGTGGAAAACGCCAAGCGCGTACCGTCCGCTGACTTGGCCCGCGATCTCGACAAGGCACTCGGCGTGGACTTCTTCGCCGAGTTCTACCCCCTCGTAGTCCGGTACGCCTACCCGTCATGGTTCCTGCCGTTCATCGAGCTAGAGGCAGAGGCCAACCGACACCGTGTCTTCGAGTCTCAGATCATCCCCGGCCTGTTGCAGACTGAGGACTACGCCCGCGCCATGCTCACTTCTGTACGGCCGGACAACCTAGATGACCTCGTCGCAGCCCGCATGACGCGGCAGGCCCTGCTCGAACGGGACCAGCCGCCTTACACCTGGTTCGTTGTGGATGAGCAAGCGTTACGCCGCAACATCGGCGGCCCAGACGTCATGCGGGCTCAGCTTGAACGCCTGCTCACGGCCGGGGAGCACCCACGATGTGTGATTCAGGTGGTGCCGGAAGAGGTGACCGCGCATCCAGGGCTAGCCGGTCCCTTCACCCTCTTGTCTTTCGACGAGGAGGGGCAGGAACCGAAAGCGGGCGAACACCGCCCACCGCATGACGTGCTGTATGTGGACGGGTTTTCACAAGGTCGAACCGCCCTGGACGCCGCAGAAGTCACGGCAGCCACGCACGCCTATGATCTGCTCAAGAGCTACGCACTATCGCCCAACGCGTCAGCGGAACGCATCGGCGGATATCTGGAAGCGGTGAAGAAGTGACGACCAACGCCCATACGTTGCCCGTCCGCTGGCGCAAGTCCAGCTACAGCACCAACGGTGGCAACTGCCTTGAAATCGGGGAGGGAACCACTGGTGTCGTTCCCGTCCGAGACAGCAAGGACCCGCAGGGCCCTCCGCTCGCCTTTGAGCCGTCTGCGTGGTCGTCGTTCGTTGCGGCCGTCAGGCGTGGCGGGTTCGCTTCCTGACCCTCGACGGTTAGCCGAACTGCTCCAGAGAAGACAAAGAGACGCCCCGCCCCGGCGCATTGCCGGTGGCGGGGCGTCCAGGTGATTAATGGGCGGCAGTGGCCTGCCAGGCAGCCACGGCCAGGCCGACGATGCCGACGAGTGCGGCGATGCTGGGCAGGGGCCATCGGCGGCGTTCGACGGCGTCGAGGCGGGTGTCGAGGTCGGCGAGGCGCCGGTCGGTCTGATCGGATCGCTGGCCCACAAGGGCGAGTTGCCCATCGAGGCGAGCGAACCCCGCCTCGACCGCGCCGCGCAGTCGCTCCAGTTCGAGGGCGACGTCGCCGGGGTCGCGGTCGGTCACGCGCTACCGCCTCCAGCATCCTCGGCGCTGCCGGGCGGCTCGGTGCGCAGCCAGCCGGGGAGTAGGGCCTGCACGCCGGGCAGGGCCATGACGCGGGCGAGGCCGCCGGCGACGGCGAGGGAGCCGGCGACCCACGGCAGGGAGGCGGGAATGCCGGCGGCGTCGACGATGGCGGGCAGCAGCACTGCGAGGGCGACAGTGGTCTGCACGACGGTGCGGATGGTGCGCCGAGTGGCGTCGGTCATCGGTGGTTCCTCACTTCACGATCTTGAGGGTCTGGCCGGCGTAGATCCGGTCCGGGTTGGCGATGCGGTTCGCGGCGGCGAGCTTGGCGACGGTCGTCCCGTACCGCGCGGCGATGCCGGAGAGGGTGTCGCCGGAGCGCACGGTGTACGTGGCGGACGGCGGTGGTGTGGGGCGGTTCGGCGGGGCCGCGGTGCCGGTCGCCCATGCCCGCAGCGCGGCCCCGTCCGCGAACTGGCCGACGTTGGTGTCGATGGGCCGGTCGGTGTGCTGGTGGAACAGCCAATTCGCCTTGATCCGGGGGCGACCTGCGGTGACGTAGTCCGCGATCCACAGACCATCGCCGGCGTAGGAGGTGGTGTCGCGGTTGAGCCAGAAGTCGCGGTTCACGTACAAGATCACGCGGTGTGTGGGGCGGAGCCGCTTCACCGCGCGAAGGAACGCATCCTTCTCCGCGCACGACGCGCGGGTGCCGGACCCGGTGGTTTCCCAGTCCACGGCCAGGACGTCACCGGCGACGCTGGCGCACTTCTCGACGAAGTACCGGGCCTGCGCCTCGATGTTGCCTGGCCACAGGAAGTGGTAGAAGCCGACGATCATGCCGTTGCGGCGGGCGTGGGCGGCCTGGGCGGACTGGCGGGGGTTGATGTACGACGTGCCCTCGGTGGCCTTGATGAACGCGAAATCCAGCCCCTTGGTGCTGTACGTCGCGGACTGGTAGGAGGAGACGTCGACGCCTCTCACGGTCATGTGGTGTCTTCCTTGCATGAGAAAACGCCCGGCGCGGTGCGCTCGGGCGTGTGGTCGGTCGGATGATGGTCAGCCGAGGGCGGCCCAATAGCAGGTTGACCCCTCGGTCATGTCGGTCAGCTTCAGCGAGGCGGGCAACGTCGTGAGGGTGGTCGAGCTGGTCTGAAGCCAGCGGTGCACCCCGTTGATATCCGCGGCCCGCGCCCCTGAAATCGTCGTGCTGCCAGTCCAGTTGGTTGCAGCGAGGTAGGGCACGGCCGTGTCGGTGCCCTTGATCAGGATCGCTGCGTAGTAACTCCCGGCCGCCAGGCTGACCGGCGCCGACAAGTTGAACGTGGCGAGTTGCCCGCCCATGTTGTGTGTCTCGGGAAGCGACGACGTCACGTTCGCGGTGTGCGCGACGCGGTCGAGGTTCTTGTCGTAGATGCCGAAGTACGCGGCTGACACAGTGCTTTTGGGCTTGTCGTAGCCCATGACGTGCACGGCAACTGTGTTGATGGTCGCCGCGGCCCGGAGGGGGACGCCGACGAGATACAGGCGGCCGGCCTCGCTGGGCATGTCTCCGGGCGTTCGGGAGCAGGCCCCAAGGTCGTAGGCCCAGGCACGCAGGCCGTAGTCGTCGGGCATCCATGTGCCGGGCAGGGCCGGCGCGTTGGCGGTGGGGAGTTGCGCGGTGGGTACCTTGCCGGCCGCGTCGAGGGCGGCGACGCCGCCGGCGGCTCCCCGGGTGCTGGTGGCCAGCGCGCCGACGTCGCCGGCGTTGAGTTGCACGGTGCCGGTTTGGCCGTTGACTGACGCGACCGCGCCGGCGGTGGGTGGGAGTTGGGCGGTAGGGACTTTGCCGGTGTCGTCGAGCTGGGCGACGCCGCCCGGGGCGCCGGCCGTGGCCGAGGGGATCGCTCCGACGTCGGCCGCGGTGAGCGTGACCTCGGCGGCCGCATGGCCGTTGACCGATTGCACTCGGCCATCGGCCCCCGGAGCGCCCTGCATGCCGCGCTCCCCCTGGGGGCCCGGTTCGCCCTGGGGCCCGGTCGGTCCCCGCTTGCCCTCGGGGCCGCGGGGTCCGACCAGGGAGGCGAGCCAGTCGGCCGGGGTGCCCTCGAACCCTTCGGCGAGGGCTACCTCGTAGGCGCTCTTGCCGCGTACCGCAACGTAGTTAGGCTTGGTGGGGTCGGTCGGTGCGATGTCGGCGAGGTCGACGTGCGGCTGCTCGGTGGGCAGCAGGACTTGATACGAGCGGCCGGCGGGGATGCCCCCGAGCTGCTCGGTGACGGTGTAGGACCAGCCGGCCGGGTCCATGTCGGGTGCGTCGGTGGCGGGCAGGGTTGCGCTGATCTGCCCTTGGGCGTCGAGCTGGGCGACGACGGGCCCGCCGAGGATGACGTCGGCGGCCGGGAACGTGAGCTGCGCCGGGGCGCGGAACGTCACGCTGCCAGAAAGGGGCCTGCCATCGGGGGAAAGGTAGCGGCTGGTGACGGTGACGGTGGGAATGGAGGTAGGGAGCATATTTCTCCGACTTCCAGTTGAATAGGCGAAGTTGAAGGGCCATTCACAGGGCATCTGCGCGTGCCGTCGCGGCCTGTGAGGTCGTTCACGTGGTGCAGGTGTGTGAAAGAGGTCCGCTGCCACTGGCTTGGGCCGACGCAGTCGGCGGCAGCAGGTCTTGTACGGCCCGAGAAGGAGGCCCATGTCATCGCTAGTCCCGCCGGTGGTTCATCCCGGCAGTCTCAGTTCCTCAGCTCAACCGACTCTCGTAGCGGGTGACTTGGTCTTGCGCCCGTGGGAGCTGAAGGATGTTCCCGTCGTCCGTATGGCTTTTGCTGATACGGAAGTTCGGAGGTGGACCCTGCTTTCGGGGAGTTCGGACGATGACGCGCACGCATGGATCAACAGGTGGGCGAAGTCCTGGAAGGACGAAACCGCGATCGGTTGGGCCGTGGTACCACCCAGCGGAGTGCCGGTAGGCCACATTGCCTTGCAGCAGCTCAACCTTCCGCGTGGCATCGGACGTACTACCTGCTGGCTGCTGCGGAGTAGCCGGGGCTACGGCTGGGGTTATCGTGCTCGGCAAACGGCGGCCCGTTGGGCTTTTGATGACGTCGGCCTGCATCGTCTCGCCCTTGCACATTCGACTGCCAACGAGGCGTCTTGTCGGTCTGCGTTGAAGACTGGGTTTGCGGCAGAAGGCGTTCGTCGCAGCGCCGCGCTCCACCTTGATGGCTGGCACGACATGCACGAACACGGGTGTGTTCAGGGCGATCTGCCAAACGCAGACACGCCACCTCGCAGTGACGTACGCCCTGGTGATTAGGTGACTTCTGTGTGGTTTGCGGTATTGGCTCCCCATATGCCTTGGCACCAGGCGGCGGCGGTGCCGGTGCCGGCGGTGCGGCGGGCCTGGATGAGCAGGCCGGCGACGTCGCCGTGCGAGAGGCCGTGAGATCCGGGGGTGATGCGCTGTGCGGTGAAGACTTCTTTGCCGCCGGTGGCGGTGATGGTGTCGCCGATCTGGGAGACGTCGCCGTCGCGTTTGAGGACGAGGCGGGCCTCGGCGGTGGTGCCGGCCGGGGCGTAGAGGGACCACTGCGCGGCGATCACGGCGTGCTGAGTGCGGAGGGTGCCGGCGTGGGTGGTGGTCCAATCGGCGGCGGTCACGTGCGCGCTGGGCGCGAGGGGGATGGGTACCCAGGGGCGGCCGAGGTAGCCGTCGGCGTGCGCGTCGTCCATGACGATCGGCTCGGGGTACCCGGCGCGGGCGAACAACCTGATCATCTGGGACGCGTTGGTGTCGTTGCCGCCGACTTCCAGGGCGGCGCCGGTCCCGTCCTCGCGGGCCATGCTCACGCCGTAGCGGCCGGTGGGGAACTGCCCGACTCCGAGGATCTGCGCGCCGCCAGGCGATCGGACATCGAGGCTGCCGCCCTCACCGATGATCACGGCGCCGTGCGTGATCCGGTTCAGCGCCGGCCGAGTCTGTGTGCGGCCGGCGAGTTCACGCACCTGCCGTTCCAGGGCCCGGATGCGGTCGAGCAGGTCGAGGGGGACAGCAGCCATTAGGGCGCCTCCAGGAAGAGTTTCGCGGTTTCGGGCCGTCCGCGCTCGGGCGGGGTGATGGCCATGCCGACGACGCGGTACCGCTCGTCGAGGTCCTCGGGCCACCACAAATCGCGGATGCGCAGGCGGATGGTGGTGCCGAGCATGGCGGGGGAGAGGGGCGCGCGGCCCATGTGGACGGTGATTTCGGGGATGGTGCGCGGGGAGCGGGCGGTGTCCCAGTCGGCCCGCGCGTGCGCGTCGAGGGTGGGTTTCTCGATCACGGTGGAGTAGTCCGAGGTGTCGTCGAGGCGGGGCCAGCCGGCCGAGAGGGCGCCCTCGTCAACAAGTAGATCAGACAGCAACGGCACTGATTCCGCGGCCTGGTTGGCGTTGTCGCTGGCGCCGCGGGACTGCCAGGCGTTCGCCTGCCCGGTGGCGTCCACGGGCCAGGCGTAGGACATGACCGGGCCCGGATGGTCGAGGACGGTGTCGGCGGTGCCCGTCCGGATCACCGGTGACCCAAGCTGCAAGCGTTTGATGCGCCGGCCGCTTTCGGGGTCCCGGAAGGCGGCGATGCGCCACTCGAACCCCTTCTCGACTCGGGAGAGTTGGTCGATGAGATCGCGCAGCGATGGGACGTCGTACCGGCTGTAGGTGCGGTCACGTGGCATGCCGGAGGTTTCGGTGCCGTACTCGATGCCGATGTCGCCGCCGGCGGCCTGCTGCGCGTAGTCGATCAACTGGCGCACGATGTCGAACTGTTCAACCTGCCGGGCCTCGAAGGTGTCGAAGAGCCGGCGGTGATCGAGGTAACTGTCGAACGTGCCGGCCTGCACCTGCATGGACAGAAAGCCGCGGTCAGTGGACTGCACCGCGGCCGTCCACACGATCCCGCCCCACCAGATTTCCCGCCCCCGCTCGATCCACAGTGCGGTTCGGCCCGGGGTGACGGCGGAGCGCACGCGGGCAGCAACGGCAGCGTTGGGGATGGGGATGGTTCCTTGGGCGGTGCCGGTCTTGCCGAGGTAGTCGTCGAAGCTGACGCCCTGCAACGGCAGCACGTCGAGGAGTTGGTCGGTGCGCAGGTCGCAGATCAGGGCCCTGTAGGGGGCTGACATGGCACCCCCTTCCCGTGTTGGTCAGTCGGTCCACCAGGAGCAGCCGAACGCCAACCATGTGGAGACGGGCCGCTGAAAGGCGGCGGTGATCGTTCCGCGTCCGCTGATCTCGCCGCGGACGACGCCGGCCGGGTAGGTGCTGGAGACGTCGCAGCCGAACAGCACCTCGGCGTACGACGTGGGCGACTGGGACGGTCGATAGGCGGCTGGCAGGGTCAGGCCCGGTAGCGGCTGGCCGTCGGCGGGGATGGGGCCGGCGGTGCGCGTGATCCGCCCGCGCAGATGCACCTGTGCGCCCGCCCGACGGATTTGGAGAGGGTAGGCGTTAGCGGAGAACCGCGCGTATCCGGTGGGCAGGGGGAGATCAATCCAGCCGGTGTCGGCCGGGTAGGGCTGCCACGCACCGACCGAGGCACTCCAACGCTCCAGCCCGGTGCCGGTGTCGCGGTACTGCCCGTCGTAGGCGCCGGGGAAGTTCAGTCCCCAGCCGCGGGGGATGATCCCTCCGTACGCGGCGGTGTACCGGCGCCGGTCGGCCAGCGCAGAGGCCCAGTTGATCCCGCCGGTCCCGGCGGACGCGCCGGCGGGAACGGTCACCTCCCACAGCCGGAGCGCGGCCGGCGGCAGGGCGGGCGCGGCAGGGGTTGCTGAGGGGGTGCCTTGGATGACCTCGACGGCGACGGCGGTCTGCTCGCTGGTGTCGAACAGCGGGTCCAGGACGCGCAGCACGATGGAGTCGACCCGCGGGTACTGCGCATCTCCGTCGGCGACGGTGAGCGTTTCGGGGGCGGTTACGGCGACGGGGTAGGCGCCCTGGGCGTCGGTGCCTTGCACCAGCGCGCGGCCGGTGCCGATCTGCACCTGCATGGACGCGACCGGCGTCGCTGTGAGCGGATCACCCCCGGCGATCACCCCACTGCGGGAGGCGAGTTCAGAGGTGGGGGTCATGGCGCCGAGCGGCGCGAGGCGGGTGTCGGCGCGGGTCTGCCCGTCAGGCAGCAGCCACGCGGCGCGCACGGTCATGGGCGGGTCTCCTTACCAGTAGGCCGAGCGCCACCGCACGGAGCAGGCGGCGCGCGGGTCAGTGGTCCCAGGCGCGGCCCGGAACGCGAAGTGCCTCAAGCCAGGCGGGAGCGTGAACGTTCCCTCTGGGCTTGATCGGTTGGTGGCGGTGTAGAGGCGCGAGGCGGTGCCGTTGAGCGTGACCGTGCCGGCCGCGGTGTCGACGGTGAGTTCGTCGTCGGCGGCGAGGGCGAGGTCGTACTCGATCCGGTCGCCGGTGCCCAGGTTGGTCAACGACGGGAGGGCGACCGGGCCCCGGAAGGTGATCACCGGGTGCGCGGGGGCGTCCCCGTCGTTCACCACGACCAGGGCCCCCGTGGACCCGGGGGCCCCGAAGTCGAGGGGCCAGTCGAGGCGTTCGGGACCGGGGGCGAGGTGCCAGTCGAGGCCGGGCTCGGGCATCGGTAGCCGGGTGGCGACATGCTGCTCGACGACGGCGTACCGGCGCGGGTCGCTCGCCTCGAACTGCAACGCCCCGCCGGTGACAACGCCGATGGCGTACCCGCGGGTGACGGGGACCGCGCGGCGGATGCACCGCGCCCACGACAGCAGCGGCGGGGAGTCGTCCAGGCGCACGACGAGCGGCTGCTCGGCGTCGGTGAGCGTGGTTGCTGCGGCAAGGTGCCGCGCGATGGTGCCGACCGCGCCGGGTTCGGCGCGCAGCACCAGGCCGTCAACGGTGATCGTGCGCGGCTGGGCCAACAGCCGGCCGGGGATGGCGCCGTGCGCGTCGGAGCGTGCCACGCTGCCAGAGTCCAGCCCGGGGGAGTCTTCCCACCCGGTGAGGGACTGCCAGCGGTAGGGGGTGCCGGGGCCGAGCAGCAGCTCGCCGAACTGCACGTGCCCCGGCACGCTGACCATGTCGCCAGCCACAGCTACCCCCTTGCCTTGGCGTGCCAGGCCAGCGCCGCGGCGGTTTGGTCCGCGGTCGCCGCTCCGGCGTGCCAGTTCTCGATATGTACGGTCGCTCCCCAACTGCTGTTCTGTTGGGTGCTGGTGGTGGGAGCGCCGCCAGCCGTGGCGAATTGCGGGGAAGAAGGGACGGACACCAACGACCGCATGGTGCGGTCGACGGCAGGGGCACCCGACTTGATGCCCTCGACGATGCCCGACGGAATGTGCCGGCCGATCTGATCTCGCATGACGCGCGAGGGCGAATGGATCCCCAACGCGCGGGCGATCGGCCCGGGGATCAGATCCTTCGCCCACCCCATCAGGGTGCGGGCCAGCCAAGGACCCATGTTCTGAATCCCGTGCCACAGACCCATGATCAGGTCTTTTCCCTTGCCGTAGAGCATGGATCCGAAGTCGCCGAAATACGACACGATGCGCCCAGGCAGGCCGCGGACCCAGTCGAGCATCTCGCCGGCCTTACGTTTCGTACCGTCCTTGATCTCCGACCAATGCCGGATGATCAGGCCGACGAGCGTCCACTTCAGGAAGAAATCGGCGATGCGCTGCGGCAGCGCCTTGACCCAATCGACGATCGCGGTCCAGACCCGGACAGTGCCGGCCTTGATGTCGTCCCAGTGCTTGATGATCAGCCCGACGAGCGTGAAGTTCAGGAACAGGTCCAGCAGCCACTGCGCCACGCCCTCGATCTTGTTCCAGACCCATTCCCAGGCGGCGGCCGTGGCTGACTTGATCGCGTCCCACTTGGCCACGATGAGCGCGACCAGGCCCACCACGGCGGTGATGATCCAGCCGACGGGGCCCATGGCCATCACCCAGGCCGCAGCCATCCGCGCAGCCTGAATCAGGCTCTGCGCGCCCATGAGGACCCACGCGCCGACCACGCGCGTACCGGTAGCCACGGCGGCGCCGCCCTGCGCGACCCATCCGGCAAGGATCGTGGCGTTCGTGGCCACGAACCGGCCGGCGGCGGTGACACTGGCGGCGGTCTGCGTGGCCCAGCTCATCACCACCGCCGCACCGGTGGTGCCTGCCTGGGCGGCAAGCGTGATCAGGGTGGGGAGCATGAGCGTGGTGATCACGCCGGCCCCGACGCCAAGGGCGGTGGAGTGCTCGGAAATGAAGCTGCTGGCGGTCTTGAACGCGCGGCCGAGGCCACCGTCACCGAGCCAGTTCACGAGCTTCTCAATCGCCGGGACGACGTAGGTGCCGAGTACCTCGACAACTCCCTGCATGAGCTTGCGTTTGAACGCCTCGACTTTGGTTGCGGCGTTGTCACGCATAGCGTTGCCCGCGCCGTCGGCGGCGCCCTTGACGTCCCCCAACGCCTTGACGGCGCTGGAGGGATCCAGGGAGTACAGTGCCTTTCCGAGGTCTTCGGCCTTGGTGCCGAACAGCTCGGTTGCGATGGCGTTCTGCTCGGTGGGGTTTTTGACGGCCCGTAGGGCATCGAGGGTCTTGTCGAGGGCGCCGGTCGCGCTGCTGCCGCCCTTGCCGATGGCGGCGAACATCTTGTCGGCGTTGAGGTGGAGTTTCTCGAATCCGCCCCGGACCTTGTCTGATCCGGCGACGGCCTCGATGGAGAACTCTTTGATGGTGTCGGCGACGACGTCGGCATCGCGGGCGCCGCCCTTGAGGCCCTGCTGAATGAGCCCCATCGCCTGCTGCCCGGACAGGCCCATGTTCCGGAACTGCGTGCTGTACTCAGTGAACGTGTCGAGCAGATCCTCGGCCGCGTTCCCGCCGCGCTGCGTGCCGCGAACGAGTACGTCCATGGCCTCATCGGCGTTCTTGGCCAGGCCCGTTCGCATCATCTGCCCGACGGACCGGGTAACGGCGGATACGTCCTCGCCCATCACCGAGGCGGTGTCGGCAACCCGCTTGCCCATGGTGGTGATCTGCTGCTCGGTCGCCTCCGGCGGCAGCAGTCCAGCCCGCGCAATGCCCTTGATCGCCTCGGCACCGTCTTGGACGCTGTCGACGATCGCCCCGGAATACAGCGCACCCGCAGCCTTGCCGTACTTCGCAGCGGCCGGACCGCTGGCGCCGAGCTGCGCCTGCAACTGGCCTGGGATCTTGGCCTGTTCGAGGGCCTCGCCGATCCCACCCACCAGCGCGGTACCGATGGCCAGGCCGACCGCGGCGGCGGCGAGCTTCTTGAGCCCCTTCTGTATGGCCTCGGCGGCGCGGTTGCCGCCCCGGTCGGCGCCCTGTTCGACGCCGTCGCCGAGTTGGTTACCGGCCTGCCGCCCGGACCGGTCCGCACTTGCGGCCATCCGATCTCCGCCGGCGCGCAGCGCGGCCTCGGCCCGCTGTACGCCCGTGCGGGCGCCGGAGTCGTCGACGCTGATGGTTGCGGAGAGTTCGCCGACGCGCAGAGCCACGGCGCATCACCTCCGGACGGTCGTGCCTCCCGGGGATGCGGAGGCGGCGGGCGGGGGTGTGAGCGCGCGGGCGAGGCGCGACTCGGCGGAGAGAAGGGCGAGGATGCGCACACGCAGCCACCGCCAGGACCGGGCCCGCAGCAGCGCCCGGTCGCCGAGGTCGACGCCGTAGATCTCGTGCAGATCGGCCTCGATCAACGGCCAGTGACCGAGGATCCTGGGCCAGGTCAGCGCGGGCGGTTGCCCTTGCCCCGGGCGCGGGCGGGGGGTGCCTTCGGGCCACTCGTACCACTCGTAGAGCCCCGACTCGGGGTCGACTTCGCCGCGCCCGACCGGGCCCGGCGCGTCTCCCGATTCGGGGCCAGACGAGAAGGGTCGCCGCCCGCATTCCAGAAGCGTTCGGCCGCGGCCTTGTCCTGCGTGATCCACACCATGGCCGTCAGGGCGGCGTGTTTGAGGGCCGGCCAGGGCACAGCGTCGGCGACCATCTGCGCGTACGCGCTGCCGAGCACGTCGGCATACAGGTCCCGCTCGGCGGCGTCCCCGAGCACCTGGTCGTCGACGCGCCCGCCGTCAGCCGCCACCGCCGCGGCGTTGAGCAGCGCCTGCGTGCGCAGGCCCACCTCGGCGGACGGCGCCGGAACGGTGTAGACGGTTCCCCGGATGGGGAGCTGAATGGTTTCGTCGAGCAGCTCGTCGAGCGCTTCGAACCCCACTACGCATCACCCCTCTTGTTCACCGGCGGCGAGTCGGCGACCGGGTTGGGGATCTCCGTAAGCGGTCCACTCCCGGTAAGCGTGACCTTGATCGTGTCGACCTCGTCGGGGCCACCGCCCTCGGGCTCCCAAGTGACCAGGGCGGTACCTTCCTGCGCGTCCGGAGCCCCGTTGCGGTCGTAGTACCGAACCCGGACGTAGGAAGCGGCACCAAACGACATGGACGCCCGCCGCAGCGCCTCCTGAGCGGCGTTGAACACGCCGGTTGTCGGGTGGGCGCGGTGAGCGAGGGTGACCTCGACGGACCACGCGAGCATGGTCACGGCCTGCTCCGACCACCCCTCGGCGTCATACGTCGTGACGTCCTGCTGAGTCGGTTCGATCTTGGGCGTGAACTCGGTAATGCCGGGGACCAGCGTCCACGCGGGGGTGCCATCCTTGCCCATGTCCAGCTCCAGCCGGTAGCGGCGGGCGAGCGCGGTCACGGTCTCGGCCGGCGGCGTCGGGGTGCTCAAAGCAGCCTCCTATTCGAGGTGTTGGGCCGCGCGGTGGGCGCGGGCGTAGTAGTTGCTGCTGCGCTCCATACGGCCGGCGGAGTCGGCACCGATCGGCGCGGCCGAGACGCGGTAGAGAAGCTGCACGCGGACCGCGCCCCAGGCGTGGGGGCCGGAGCCGTGCAGCACGTCGAACACGGCGTCGTCGAGCACGTCGACCTCGCGCGGGTCCGGGCCGGCGCGGGTGCGGACCTGTATGCCGGTGGTGGTGTCGGTGAGCGAGGGGGAGTCGGTCACCGGGTAGGCAGATAGGCAGAGCACGCGATCCGGCGCCGGCGGCATCGCGGCGATAGTGATCGCGGTATCGCTCGGCCCATACACACCGTCGGGCCGGTAAGTGCCGACCCTGGCGGCGTCGAGGAGGCGGGCGAGGCCGTCGAGCAGGTCGGTGGTGTAGCTCATGAGCGCAGCGCCCGCCGAACCTGCGCGGCGATCAACGCCTGCACCGTCGCCGACTCCTGCGGTAGTACCGACTCCAGATACTTCGCCGACCGCCCCGGAGAGTGCCGGG
The DNA here is from genome assembly GCF_042798755.1 of Streptomyces sp. NPDC057743. Classification (NCBI taxonomy): domain Bacteria; kingdom Bacillati; phylum Actinomycetota; class Actinomycetes; order Kitasatosporales; family Streptomycetaceae; genus Streptomyces; species Streptomyces sp. NPDC057743. Next base: position 31,262 of record NZ_JBHVJX010000022.1, on the reverse strand, counting down.
CGTTGAGATCCTCATGCACCCGGCGGGCGTACGGGGTGTCGTAGGAGACAGCAGCGACGATCTGCTGCTCATCAACCGATGCGGCGCCGGAGCGTTCGAGGGTGCCCTCGGCGATCGGCACGCGTTGACGGCTGGCCTGTAGGACGCGCTCGGCTCCGAGCAACGCGCCGCGGGCGGCGGCTTGTTGAATGGCAGCGGTTGCGGCCTGACCGTTCCAGTGCAGGCGTGCGCGTTGTGCAGTCATTCGCAACTCACCTCCATACAGGCAGGAATGGGCAGCCCCGGGGCGGTGTGGTGGGCGACGGTGAGTGCCGTGGTGGTGCGCCCGTCGGGCAGGGTGATCAGACTCCCGGGTGGGCAGTCGAGCGTCGGCCCGGCAATAACGGTTGCGGTCGCGGTGACTTGGCGGCCGTCGGCGGTGCGCACCATGCGCGGGGTTTCGTCCACCAGGGCGCGGACGTTGGGGATGGCATGGCGGTATTGCGCTCCGTAGGCGCCCTCGCCGGCGTACGGCTCGACGGTGACGCGGTGGCGCAGTAGCACCGCCGGTACGCGTGTCACCACGGCCACACCATCCCCGGTTCCAGCCCGGCCCGGCGCAGCGCGCGGCCGGCGCGCGGCGCCAACTCGACTCCCGAGGCGGCCGGCTGTTGCCCGGACCGGCCGGACAGAGACACCGGCCCGATGGACACCGAATCCCAGATGCCGCCGCCGGTGCCGTCGTCGCCGGTGGCGAGCCAGTGCTCGACCTGCGCACACACGGCGTCCGCTAGGGCGGCGCGCACCCGGGCGTCGAGCGGGTCGCCGTCCTCGTCGACCGCGTACACCGCGGTCAGCAAGGCACTGTCGACGTCCTCGCTCGCGCGAGTGAGCAGCCGCTCGGCACCGTCCGGGGCAGGTTCGCCGAGGTAGGCGGCGAGCTGCTCGGGCGTGGCGTACAGGCGGCGCAACATCACTCCTCCGACGTGGTCGGGTTGACCTTGATCCCGCGCCATACAGCCGCGCCCTTGGTCGTCTTCAACGCGACGGCGACCGGGCCGAGTTCGACCTCGCCGCGCTTGACGGCGCCGGCGGTGGAGAAGTCCGGAAGCCACTGCCGGACCAGGCCGCCGCCGATGGTCGAGACACCGTGGAAGGCATCCAGGCCCAGGCGCACGGCGTACAGATCGGTGGTGCCGGTCTTGGCGTCGATACCGATCACCGGATCGGCGTTGCCGGCCTTGGCGCCCAGGTCGATGAACGGAATCCCGTCGTACGACTCGACGGTCTGCCCGAACGCGTTCTCGGTGCGGCTGTAGTAGCCGGCCCGACGCGCCAGCGACCGGATGCGGGCAATGGTCTTCTTGTTGCCGAGCAGCGCCGAGGGGGTGTCGTCGAGCAGGCCGAGGAACTCGTCGAGGGAGTCGAGGGCGTTGTGCGCGGCGGCCTGGTCGGCGGGGGTGGACCAGTCGGCCGCGGCCTTGTACTCCGTGCTGGAGTTGGCCAGCACCTTCGACAGTCCCTCGAACCCGGTCGCGGTGGATGTGTTGCGGGTGCCGTTGATGACCTGGTCGGAGAAGAACGCGCGGGCCGACTTGATCGTCTGGCCCATCTGGAAAGTGACTTCATTGGTGGCGGCCGGGCCCAAGTTGGACAGGACCCGGTCGATCTCGAACGCGCCGCCCAGCACGGAAAGGTCGACGGTCGCGCGCGTGCGCTTGGCCTGCTCAGTGCCGTACTCGGTGTTCAGCGGACGGAAAGCCGCGCCGCGCTCGGACACCAGGCGCGTGTAGCCGTACGTCAACGTCGCCCCGCCACCGGCAGGGTTCACGACATCGTCGAAGGTCATGTTGTCCAGCAGCCAACTCGACTTGCGGAACTCGTCGATCACGCGCAGGTCGATGTCGTCCTGCGTGTTCAACTTGGCGTCGGCGAGGGTGATTGCCATGGGTACTCCCTAGATTCAGGCGCCAAGCCGGGCGGCAATGGCGTCGCGGAGGGTGGCCGGCTTGGTGGGCGCAGCCGGGGCGCCGTTGAACTCCGCACCGCCGCGGCCGGGGACGGCCGGGGCTGCTCGGTACAGATCCGGATCGGCCTCGACCGCGGCCCGGATCGCGGCGACGATCTGCTCGTCGAACTTCCCGTCGGCGGGGTCGAGTTCGGCGACCGTGTCGAGGAACGACCGGCTGTTCAGTAGCCGGTCGGCGCGGGCGCCCTGGTCAGCAGCGGCCTTGTAGGCAGCCAGTTCCACGCGCGCCGTGCGAAGTTCGGCGCCGGTCTGGTCGAGCTGCTTGTCGCGCTCGGCGACCGTGGCAGCCAGAGCGGCCGGGTCCTGCTCGCCCTGGCCACCGTTGGGGTTGAGTGCCTTGGTCACCGCGTCGAGGGCGGTCCGTAGCTCGTCGCGCTCGGCGGCGGCCTGCTCGGCGCGCTCCGTGGCGTCGGCGAGCTGCTGCTCGGCGGCCGGGGGCGGCGTCGACGCCGCAGGGGCGGCCGGCGGCGTCTCTGGGGCCGCGGTGCCGGCGGCCGGCGCGGCCTCGGCGGTAGGTGTGGTGCTGTCGGACATGGGTGTCGGGTCCTCCGTGGTGGTGTGCACGCATGACAAAGGGCCCGCCATGGGCGGGCCCTTCAGGAAGGTTGGAGCAGCAGCGCCTACTCGGCGGCCTGCTCCCGATCGAGCTGCTCGTCGGGCAGCCGCATCGTCTTCGCGTAGCCGCGGACCCACGCGCTACGGCGCAGGTCTCCGGACGGGAAGGGGCAGGCTGTCACCGGGTCGCCGGAACGGCCGGCCGCCGCCCCCGCGTTGATCGCGCGGACCAGATCACCCCTGGTGCCCATACGCCCCTCCTTACAGCCGGTTCTGCCGGTCGTTGCGGGAGTGCCGCGCGGTCTGCGCCGCGGCGTCCCGGACGCCGGTGATCTGCTCGGTGTACTCAGCCAGGGTAGTGCGCGGGTGGGCCTCCCACCAGCGAATCAGGTCCTCCGACGCACGCGCATACGCCACGTGCGCCGGCCCTGTGAACAGCGATCGGGGGTCGATGCCGTCGGCCTCGGCCCGCCGGTTGAGCAGGTGTCCGCGCAGCGCGTCCTCGGCCTCCAACCACTGAGCTGCGATGTGCTCTCGGTACATCTCCCGGATCTGCTCCCGGGAGTAGGCCGAGCGCTGCGCCGCGGCGGCGTCCTCGCGCTCAGCGATCCACCGTTCGGTAGCGGACATGCCCGCGTACCGGTCGTCGTCGAGCGCAAGGTGCGCCCAGTCGTCCGGTTCGGCAGCCGGCGCGATGGCCTCGTCGACGGCGGCCCGGTCGGCGAGCTGCCCCTCGACGGTGTGCGCGCCGGCGGCCTCGGCCGGCGGGGCGGGTGGGTGCCGGCGATCAAGTTCGTCGGCGATCCTCTCGACGTCGCCCTCGCGGCCGTAGCGGATGGCCCAGCCGAGGACTTCGTCGCCCAGGCCGGACAGATCGGCCGCCAGATGCCCGCCGGGGAACACGGTCCGCAGCAGGTCGCGGCGGTCCGCCTCGGCAGCCAGCGCGCCCAGCTCGCCGGCGTCCGCGCCCCGGGCACGGAGGGCGAGCTGCGCATCGGAAAGGCCGATCAAGTCCGTCCGGGCGCCGGGGAGGCCGGCGGCCACGTCGCGGCGGTCCATCTCGGCAGCCACCCGCAGCACGTCGTCGTCGCCCAGGTGCGGCAGCACGCGGGCGAGTTCGGTGTCACCGAACGCGGTCAGATCCTCGGCGAGGCGCCCGTGCGGGCGGACACGGTCGAGCAGCTCGTGCTCGTCGCGCCGGTCAGCCTCGGCCTCAATCCGACGGCGGTCCCGCTCGTCCAGGTGCCCGGAGCCGTGCGCGACGGCGAGCTGCTCGTCGGCCATCTCCGGCAAAGTCCGCTCGTCGCCGGCGCGCACGCGGGCGGCCTCGACGGCGTCCTGCGACGGACGCGGCGCGGTGACGGGAAGGTTCCCGGCACCGGGCTGCTCGCGGTACCGCCTGCGGATCAACTCGGGGTGCGCGGCGAGGTGTTCGCGCTGCTTCTTTTGCCACGCGCGCACCTTGGCCTCGGCCGCCCGCTTGCCCTCGGGCGTAGTCGAGGCAGCGGCGCGGTTCTTCCACTTCCGAATGCCTCGCTCGATCGCGCGCTGCCGCTGGGTGGCCTCGTATCCGTCGGGGTCGGTGGAGTGCTCGACCGGTGGCCGGGTCACCCCAGGCAGGAAGGCACTGGTGGAGTGCCGGCAGTTGGGGTGTTGGAACCCATGGCGGCGCGCTTCGTCGAGGGAGCCGGCCACCTGCACGCAGACCGTGCGGCCGTCCTCGACGGCGTGCTCGACCTCCACAGTGCGGGAGCCGTCCGAGCCGTCCAAGGCCAGCACCTTGCCCTCGTAGGGGCGGCACAGCGGGCACTCGTGCGGCGCGTTGGAGACGATCACCAGGCCGACGCCGGCGGCGCGCAGACGGTCGCCGTGCGCCTCGACTGCGGCGCGCCCGACGCTGGTGCGCACGGCCATTTCGGCGTACGAGGTCATCGACCACGCGCGCCCGCCCTTGTCGACGAACGTCCGCAGGCCCCGGTCGGCAAACCGCTCCATGGCACGTTGCGTGGCCTGCCGGCGGGTGTCGATGCCGAGCAGGGGCGTAGCGGACACCTCGGCAACCACCTGGCGGTAGCCGTCCTCGACGCCGCGGAGAATGCCACGGTGCGTGGCGGTGACGCGGTCGATGGTCTCGTGCGCGAGGCGATCGACGGCGCGTCCGTTCGGAGTGCTTTCGGCGATCCGTCGGGCGTCCTGGTCGTGCAGCGCACCCAGCTCGATCAGACCGGCCCGTGCGCCCGCGTTGTACGCCTCGGCGATCACGTCGAACACGTCCAGGGCCATCGCTTTGCCGAGTTCATCGACGACGCTCTGCGCGGCGCGCCGCAGCGGCTGAATGTCGCGCAGCTTGGCCACCGCCCACCCCGGCGCGTCGTAGCCGTCGGCGAGCTGTCGGGCCACGATGCCCAACAGCCGGGCCTCGGCATCCGCGTACAGGTCGCGGACGCCGGCCGAGAGGTCCTCGACCATTCCGGGGTGGATCGACATCGCACCCCCTTTGACCGGCACGGAGCGTCGGTGACGGTCGGCGTGGGAGGAGACAAACTCCGATGTACCTGGATGAGGGGGTGGCGGCCTTCCGCCTCTCCATATCCTTTAACGAACGCACCTTCTGCCCGCTGACCTGCGCACTTCGGCGCCGGGCCTGGCCTCACTACAAGGGGTGATTGTGCGAATAAGGGACAGATGCCGCCCTGCTTGTGAGGTGAGTCACGCTCGGAGGTGTCCGTGAATCAAGGTGCGCAGGGGTGTTGACCTTGGATTGTGTGGCTCGACCTCCACGTTGCCCCGTGAATAATCGAGTCATTAAAGGAAAGTTCCGGCGATCCTTCGTCAACTTATAAGGGTCGGCCTGCGATTCAAAGGCTCTTGTGGCAGGCTGACGTCCAACGTGTTGCGCACACGCTTCCATCTCGGCAGTCAGCTTTCCAACTCTGCTACGGAGGCGATGACTTGAAGAACAACGGAACCGATGAAACGTTGCGCAGGCGCAGCGATCTCGTCCTGCGCCTCCCCCGCCCGTCGATCCGGTGGAGCGCGATCAGTGGGGGAGGCGTCACGGTGGCCATTGCGTCCGGGCACGTCCAACAGCCTGCAACTGTATGGGCGTTGGCGACCCTCGGCGTCGTCGGCCAGTGCTGCGACGCGGTCCTCGCATGGGCTGACGCGCACCGGACCGCAGGGACGCGAACTGGCGGCGAGTTTCCCTAGGCCAGTGCGCCAACCTGCATGGGGTCCGGCACGGCCTGCCCGGTCTCGGCGAGGATGCGCTCGACCTCGGCCTGCACCGCGTCGTCGTCCCAATCCGGGTGCAGCGCACGGACCTTGGTGTCGGTGCTCACGGCCTGCGCCTGCTGAAGCAGGGACAGGGTTTGCGCGACGCTCTGCGGGTCCTCGCTCACGCCGTCGCCGAAGGTGACGCGTGGTCGGTCGACGGCGAGGTTCGGGGTGAACATCGCCCGGTCGAGCCGGAGCATGACGAGAAGGACGTGCGCGAGGGCCGGCCGCCAGTAACGCGACTTCTTGTCGCGCGTGATCATCGAACGGCGCTCGCGGGCGGTGACCTCGGTTGCCGTGACGGCGGCGCCTTGGTCGCCAAGTCCGAAGCTCTGCGCGGAGTATCCGGCGGAGCGTACGGCCTGCTGCACGATCGCGTCGGCCGTCGTCTGATGTTCGGCGACTCTGATCGCGAACTGCGACAGGGTGATGCCTGCGGACTCGGTGGGCGGGATGGCCAGGGCCTGCCAGATTTCCCGGTCGTCGTCGAAGCTCGCGCCCCGGCCGGGCCCATGGTCACGCAGGTACCCGTCGGGCACGATCAGGCGGGCGCGAGCGAGGCGAATATCGCGCAGCCACGAGGACCAGGTTTCGTCCAATGAGTCCATGAGGTCATGGAGGGGCGCGGCGTAGTCCGAGCGTCCGAACGGGCTGCCGCGGTGTCTGCGGTTCGGCTTGATGTTGGGGACGTAGGCGGCGGTGAGCTCGGGTATGCCGGTCTCGATCGCGTCGCCCTCGGCGCCGAGAGACTCGGCGAGGCCGGCGACCTCCGGGTGCTCGGTGAGCGGCACACGTCGGCCGAGTTGGTCGACGGTCCCCTCGTACAGGCCGTGCAGGATGCGGCCGGGCTCGTGGTGTTCGAGGTGACGCCATACGGTCGAGCCGTCCGATGCCAACTCACGCCAGAACGTGACCTCGGTCAACTCCCCCCAACGGAAGGTGGGTACGGCCGCATCTGCGTGCACGGCGGTGAGTAGTGGACGCGGGGCGAGCGAGGTGTCCCAGGTGATCCGCAGGTACACCCCGCCCAACGCGGCGGCGACCTCGGCCGCTTCGAGCAGAGTGTTCTCGATGCCGCCGGCCTCGACGAGCTCGGCGAGGCGATCCTGCGCGCCGGTGTCCGGCACGGTGAACGTCGGCGGTTCGGAGAACAGCAGATCGGCGCTGGTGGTGGCGATGTCGCCGGCGAGCGGGACGTGCAGGCGGGTGTCGCGCTTCCCGGGCTGCGGGTGGCGGTGGCGGGCCCACAGGCGACGCCGGCCGTCCTCGCGGCGCTGCTGGTGCTGGTAGACGTCGGCGAGCTTCTTTCGATCGCCAGAGTACCAGGCGTCGTCGACGCGCAACTCGCGGTAAAGCGGGGCGAGTTGAGGCGGCGGCCAGGGAGCGTTGGCGTCAGGCAGTGCCATCGTCGCCCCCTTCGCCGGTGTGGGATTCGCATGCCTCGGCGACGTCGTGGAGCATGCGGGCGAGACTGGGGCCGACGGAGTCGCCGGGGCCGATAGTGAGCGTGCCCAGGCGGCCGGTGTGGTCGCCAACGGTCAGCGTGACGGGCATGTGCACCCACATGGCAGTCATGTGTCGGCTCCCTTCGGTGTCAGCAGGTGGCGCCACTCATGCGCGGTGGAGTGGAGCGCGTAGCGCAGCGCGTCGACGCTGTGATCGTCCTTCTTCAGCGGCTTGTCTTCACCCCGGGCGGCGGCCTCTTCGGACCACACGTAGTTGGGGAGTTCGGCGAGCAGCCCGGTGCATGATCGGTGGATGCGCAGTAGCCCGGAGTCGAGGGCGACGGAGACGGACCGGATGCCGTCGAGGACCTCGTTCACCGCGCGGGCGACGCCGGGGTGCCCGTCCGTCCACAACTGTGTGGAAAAGCTCGCGGCGCTCGGGTCGACGAACGTCCACTCGGGTACGACGTCGAGCGAGGTGAGCCAGTCACGGACGGCCCGGCTGTATTGGGCGTCGGTCATCTGCCGGTGCGCGGCGCGGGCATCGTGACGCCACTCGCTCACCACGTACAGGCGGCCGTCGGCGCCGTGGCCGAGCAGGATCGCGGAGAATGGGTTGCTCGTGCCGTAGTCGATACCGACCCAGTACCGGCGCATGGCGGGCAGTTCGTCGACGACGTGCTGCTGCTCGTCGTACGAGTCGTAGATCGCGCCCTCGGCGACAACCCACTCGCCCAGGATCATCCGACGGCGCCACAACCCGGTGAACTCCGCGGCCAGCGCGGCGACATACGCCTCGGAAAGGCTGGGGTTGTCGGCGAGCTGAAAGTGGAACTGCGCGAGGTCGAGCTCGTCGGCGCGGTCGAGGTAGTCGGTCCGCAACCAGTGTCGTGGCGAGTCGGGGTTTGTGGTCCCGATCAGCTTCGCCCCGGGCACGGACAGGCGGGCGAGCAACTGGCGGAAGAACGCGGCGGGCAGCAGCGTGACCTCGTCGGCGTAGGCCAGGGCGGCAGTCATGCCCCGCAGCCGACCCTCGGCCCGCGCATCCGCGGCACCGACCAGATGCACAACCCGCCCCAGGATCACGGCGGTTGTGGCGCCGCGGGTGTGGCGGACCTGGGCGGCCAAGTCGCCGAACAACGCGGGGTCTTGTAGGACGTCGAGACAGTTGCGCTCGATGGTTTGCAGGCTGCGCCCGACGATGACGATCAGGCCCGAGGCGGGCGCCCGGCGGACCATGAGCAGGAAGGCGACCAGGCTCGCGATGGTCTTGCCCGACCGGACGCTGCCATGCCAGACGTTGATCCGGGCCGTGGCGCCGCGGATCGAGGCGAGCTGCTTGCCAGACAGGGGGAGGGGAGCGGTCATCACACCCCCTGTGAGTTGCCTCCCGTGGGCCCGAGTAGGGCGTCGGCGAGGCGGTCGAGCATCGAGCCGGCGCTGCTCCCGGTGCCGGTGGCGCGTGCCAACTCGGCCACGCGGGCGTGTACTTCGGTCAGGGCGCGGGCGGCGGTGGCGTGGTCGCGGGCATCGCGGGCGTTCTCCGCGGTGGTGGTCTTGGTGACCTGTCCGAGGGCGCCGTCGAGGGCCTCGTCGGCGAGCAACTCGCGCCGTGCGGCAGCATCTGCTCGGCGGGCCTCGGTGGCTGCGGCGACGCGGGCGCCACCGGAGAACGTGAGCCCCTCGGCGCGGGCGATCTTGCTTACGGTGGCGGCGCTGCGCCCGATCGTGCGGGCGATCTCGTTGCGCGACTTGCCTTCGGTGTGCAGGCGACGCACGGCCTCACGGTCCCGGTCGGTGATCGGCTCAGCCATCGGCGGCGCTCACCTCCCGGCATGCCGACGGCCCGGCAGAGAGTGCTGCCGGGCCGTCGAGGCGGTGTCACTTCTTGGGGCAGAGGTTCGTCTGCACGGCGGTGAGAATCTGCTCGGCCTGCGTGGCTGTGAACTCCTGTGCTCCGCTGAAGCGTTGGCGGGTGATGTCCACCTGTTTAGCGTGGTCGTTGGGGAAGCTGTGAACGGTGCCGCAGGTGTCCCGACCGCGGCTTACCGCTCGGTCTTCCTTGCCGTTGACGATGGCCGGCGAGATGGCGTTCAGTGCGCGAATGTACTTCGCCTGCGTTGCCGCATCGGGCTTCGGCGGAATCCCACGGTCCCGCTCAGCATCTTGAATCGCCTTGTCCGGAGAGGCCGTTGTCGCAGGGGTGCTCAATACGGGGGGCTTCTCGTTCTCGGCCTTGACGCCGTCCGAGCTGCTGCACGCGGCGAGCGTAGTGGCGAGGGCGAGGGTGGTTAAGGCGATGGCGGTGCGCTTCACGGTCGGCTCCTGAGCAGATGACTACTGACACAGGTGTGACCGTCAAGAGTGCGTAAAGGTTGTGTGCTCACTGTGTGGAGCTGGCGTGCGCGCCGGCGCCCCAGGGGGGCGCGGTGTCACGTTTTCCGGGCACGCCGGAGGCGCCCCCAATATTAGGTCACGGAAAGGTAACGGTGCAAGTCTGTTCCGAGGCGCGGCCGAGATAGCCTGTGGCCAGCCGCGGGCGGGGGTTGCTCCCGCCTACGGGCAGGGCCCTTGTCGTGTGGAGCGGCAGGGGCCCGCTTACTCCCCCGCGGTGGCCCGGTGTTCGCGCAGCACGCGCGAGGCGTACGAGGGCGAGCAGCCGAGCGTGGTTGCGATCTCGGTCGCGCTCTTCCCCTCACGCTCGTGAGCCTCGACGATCAGGCGCGGCGTTGCTTCCTCGACGAGCTTGTACGCGCGGCGGATGCGGCCGGCCTCGGCGAGGGTGATCTCGTCGGCCGTGCGCTCCGGGCCGTACTCAGCAGCGACAGCGTGCAGTAGCGCGGCGCGCTCCTCGGCGGCCTTCTGTTGCACCTCGGACGTCTCGGCCGTGAACGTGTCCACGAGATCGGCGATGCCGGCCAGCAGGCGTCCGCGCGGGGAATCGATGTCGTCCTGATCGAGTGCTGCGCGCTGCTGTTCGTCGGTGCTCATCGTGTCGTGTCTCCGGTTGCGGCGTGGTCCGCCCCGGTTGCCCGGGGCGGACCGATCGTGTCAGACGAACAGCGCACCCTGCTCGACGTCCTCGCCAAGACTGAACAACGTCGGCTCCGGCGCTGCCTTGAGCCACCCATCACGCCACGTGCCGACGGCCTCGACGTCCTCGGCGACGGCCTGCTCGTCGCCGGCGGGCAGCTCGGCGGGCGCGGCGTCCTCGACCGGGCGGTGCGCGAACACACATTGAGAGGAACGCAGCATTCGCTCGACCTCCCACCCGGAGCGCTCCATCGTCCACGCGAGGCAGTCGAGTGCCGGGCCGTGCGGCAGCTCGTCGCGGCGGACGTTCTTCCCTTCCTCCAGCCAGTACAGGGCGACGAGCCCGTGCCCGCGGGGGTCGATGACGTACCCGCGCACGGTGCGCTCGTCGTCGGACGGTTCGCTGTAGTCGTGGTGGTCGGTGAGGGTGGCGGCGGCCAGGCCGACGAGGGCTTCACGGGCGGCTGCGACGTCCGGGTGCGTGGCATCGCTCGGCGCGCATCCCTCGGCCGTGTCTGCGTGTGCAACGACGAGCCCCTCGACGACATGCTGCTCGGTGATGGCGTCAACCTCGGCGCCCCATGCGGCGATCTCGTCGGCGAGCTGGTCAGCCTCGACGGCGGCCTCGCGGGTGTCGGCGAGCAGGGCGTCGGCTTCGGTGTGGAGCTGCGCCACCTCGGCAACGAGACGGTCGAGGGCGGCCTCGCGCTCGCGGTCGGCCTGCTCGACGGTTTCGGCGACCTCGACCGCGGCGGCGGCGAGGGGCGAGGCGTCGGCGAGGTGGCGGGCCTCGGCGCGCTTCTCGGCGGCGCGGTGGCAGGGTGCGCACAGCTCGTATCCCTTGTCGAACAGGGCGACGGCGTCCTCGACGTCCAGGTACGCGGTGATGGCGCGACCACAAAGGCCGTCATCGTTGCTCGGCGAGTAGTGCACGCGCTTGCCCTTGCCGATCACGGCGTACCTGACGCGGGCCTGCTCGGTGAACGTCGGGGCGTCGACGGCGTTCTCGGTAGGAGCGGGGGTGTGCTTGACGGTGGCCTCGGCGAGCAGGGCCTCGAACTTCGCGACGCATCGCTCGCATCGGGCGGTAAGCGGCGACTCTGCGCCCTCGCGGGTGCGGAAGTCATCGTTCATGCGGGCGAACGTGCGCGCGTAGATGCGGCTGTGGCACAGGGCCGGGCCTTCGCCGTCCTCGGTGAAGGCGTGCCACATGAAGCCGGTGTTGGTGGTGGCCCAGATCCGCTCGTTCATCGGGGGTTGCTCCCGTGGGTTGTTGGGTGCCGGGTGGAGGCCGGCGGAACGAGGTACACGCTAGATCAAATGAACTAAGTTCACAAGGTTCGAGCTGAACTTAGTTCATTCGGTCTATGTGGAACTTGCGCCCCGCCAATAGGGCCCGCGGTTAAGCAGCGACCGCTGGGGTGCCCTCATCCAGGGGAGCGGCGGCCAGGGCGGAGGCGAGGGCAAGCAGGTCTGCCCACCCCCACTCGCGCCGGCCGCGGTCGTTGAAGGGCACAGGAGCCGCGCAGCGTGCGCCGGTTGAGCAGGTCACGCTCGGTGGCCCGTCGGGAGCGGTGTGCAGGGTGAGCTCGCCGCCGCACCAGGGGCACGGCCGGTCGGGTATGGGCGTGTGCCGCTGGTCAAGGCCGAGGGCCCGCAGCACCCGGCCCTCGGCGATGCGCGCGGCCCGTCGTGCCTCGTGCAGCAGGTGCGGGGGCAGGGGAGCGAACGGCGGCGCGGCGAGGGTGCCGTCGAGCTGCTGCTCGGGTTCGGTGTCCTCGTCGAGCAGGCGCCCCTCGATCCACACGCACGCGAAGTGCAGCCCGTGCGCCCGCGACCCGGCCGCACCCCGACCATCCGCTGCGCCCGGATTCTGGAAGTCCCACCGGCGGGGATCGCCGGGGGCGGCGTGCTGGACGGCGGCGGCGAGGGTGTCGGCGAGGGCGAACACCTGCCGCTCGATGGCGAGTCCGGTGTCAAGCGCGTCGACGTTGAGCGGGGCGGGATGCTCGCGCAGCACGAGCGGCGCCCGGCCCTCGACGACGAGCGGCTCGTCGACGTCGGCGCGCAGGGTGTGCGCGAGTTGCCGCGGTGGCCAGACGTCCGCGGGCGGTGTCTCGATGGCGAGTAGCAGCTCGGCCCAGTGTTCGCGGATGGAGCGCAGGGCGGCGACGGCCTCGTGAACGGCGGCGGTGTAGGTCATGCGGTGGTGCTCCCGGTCGATGGTGGTCACGTTGAGGCCCGGCTATGCCGCGGGCGCTCGCTGCGCGTTGGTGAGGTGAGCGCGGAGCAGGGCGGCCTCGGCGGGGAGCAGTACGCCGCGCTCGGCCCGGTCGAGCAGCACGTCGAGCCGGAGCAGGACGGCCGCTTGATCGCCCTGTGCGGGTCTCTGAGGGGCGTTCACGTGACGGTGGTGGTGATCGTCGGGGGTGGAGCCTGGGAGGCGCTCAGCGTCCCGCGCGCGAGGCGCGACCGGTCGCGCGGCCTGCGTAATGGTCCATCCCTCGGTGGTCAGGTCGTTGACGATGTCGGCGGCGGTGAGGCGGGCGAGGAACGGGTTCACGTCGAGGTGGTCGGTCAGGCGGGCGGCGATGGTGGCGAGGGCTGCGGGCGGGGTCATCGGTTGTCTCCTCCGGTGGTGTGGTGAGCGCGGTGGTGGCGGGGTGCTGGGGGTTGGCGCATGAGGCGGCCGAGACGTTCGGTGTAGGCGCGTTGCCGTACGTCGTGGGTGTGCTCGCGAAGCTCCGTTCCGCTCGGGCGCCTACAGCGGCTGCGCTCGCGGGCCCGGCAGGTGTGCAGCGGGCACTCGACCTCCAACTCGGGGAAGTTGCGGCGCCGGGCACCGAACCCTTGGTCGGCGAGTTGCTCGGCGACGGCGACGGCGGCGGGGACGTAGGGGCGGGGCTGGTTGTCGTCGATGGCGCGGCCGATGCCGGCGGTGAGGGCGAGGACGTCGAGCGAGGGTGTGGCGCCGATGGCGTGGGTGATGGTGCGGGCGGGCAGGGTGCCGTCGGCCGCGGCGGTGATCTGTGCGCGGCGGCGCTCGGCGAACTCGGCTCCGGTCTCGTCGGGGTTGCCGTCGTAGACGGGGTGGGCGGCGCCGATGCGGTTGTTGCGGATGCGGGTGCGCATTTCCCGTATCTGGGCGGCGGTGATCCACTTGTCGGTGTGGCCGTAGTGCTCGGCGACGGCGGTGCGGGTGTCTTCGTCGAGGGGGACGTCGCGCAGTGCGCGGGCCCAGGCGTGGGCGTCGGCTTCGCCGATGGTGCGGCGGTCGAACGCGGCGCACAGGGAGAGCAGTTCGGCGGCGTCGGCCGGGGTCATGGGGTGGCCTCCTGTTGGCGGAGTCGGGCGGCCAGGTCGAGGCCGTCGCGTACGCGTTGGTCGGTGGTGGAGGGGCTGGCGGCGCGCAGCGGTACGACGTTGGGACCGTGGCCGGGCGCCGGCGCGGTGGCGGTGGGTGTGGTGGGAAGGGAGCGCCAGCCGGGCAGGAAGTAGCGGGCCGAGCGGGGGCGCGTGCGAGCGCCCTGCCAGGCACCACCGGCGTGATCGACGAGAGTCGGCACGCCACACCGTTCGATCAGGGCTTGCAGCAACAGCCATTCGGCCGGGGCGAGTTCCCAGGAGACGGACATGCCGGCGGCGGTCATGGCGTCGACGAGAGGGCGGACGGGTTCGGCGATCTGCGGGCCGTCGGGGCTAGCTTGCTGGTTACTTCCGTAGGAAGTAACGGACTGGCTTGGCTTGGGGCTGGCTTGGGGGGTTGTGACACCCCCGACAGGGTCACGGTGTGACACCCCCGCTTGACCTGCGGTTTCTTCCGAAAAATGGGGTGCGGTTCGTCCCCGATTCGGCGCGGAATTGCCCGCGTTTCGATCGCGATTCGCGGCCGAATCGTCGTCGATTCGCCCTCGATTCGCGCGCGTTCGGCTGCGCGCTTTGCGTTCGGCGGCGCCCTGGCGGGCGGCGTCAACCTGGGCGCGGGTGGCGTTGCGCCCGCCCTCGAAGTAGTCGTGCACGACGTAGTCGCCGGCCGCGGGCTGCGGGCAGCGTGCGCAGTCGTGGCCGTGCTCGTGCCACAGTCCGACCGCGATCAACTTCCGTGCCTGCGGGGCAGTTCCGTACATCTGCGCCACGACGCCGGGCACGGTGCCCTCGGTCAGGTGCTGGGCAGCGTAGGCGCCGCAGCGCAGCCACAGACCGAGCGCGGCATTACCGGCACGGACGAACTTGGGGTGCGAGTGGCTGCTGTCGTCGATCTTGAACCACGGCACGGGCCGGCGCTCCTCTCGGATGACTGAGGGACGGGGTGGACGGGGGTTCGGGGTGCCCTGCGAGGGCGGCCGGGGTGTGGCTGGGGCACCGGTTGCCGGTGACGTAGCGGCGGGCGCCCGGGGCGCCGCAGTACCGGCGCCCCGGCCCGTCCCAGTGCCGACACCGGTAGGCGATCGGCCGGCGGATCACTGCGCGGCAGGCTCGACGACCGGCTGCTCGGCGGCCTCGGGCCAGCCGGCGAACTCCGCCGGTACGTCCTCGACCGCCGCGCCCTCGACGGCGGCCGGGGTGTGGTCGACGACCTCACCCTCGACGTAGTCGGGGACGGCGTCGAGGCCGTCGGGGCTGGCATCGCGCCGCACCGCACCGTCGTGGGCGACCGCGCGGGCAAGTTCGGGGCTCTTGGGAAGCAGCTTGAACAGTCGCCGTACGCAGGTCTTGCGGGCCATGGCGTCGTAGTCCGTCGACCACGGGCCCGAGTCACGCGACCGGCTGCGCTTGCGGATCGCCTCGACGTCGTCGGTCGACAACACCACGAACGCGCTGCCGCCGTTGGTCATCTTCGCAACGGCGTAATAGTCGGTCGGCCGCCCGCGGTTGGACCGGGCCGGCCTGTGCCGCAGCACCGGAGTAAGGCCGTACTCGTAGTCGAACTCGTCGTTCTCGTACACGGTGTGCGTCGACAAACCGGCGGCGAGGGGATGCTGCCAGAACAGGCGCACCATGCCCTGATACCCGATGACGAGCTGCACCTCGTACGCCCGAACTCGCTTGTTCCAAAGGGGGAGCAGGTACGCCTCGCCGAGCGCGCCACCCGGTTCGAGGCCGAGCTGCGCGCACGTCATCAGCGCGCCGCCGAACGACTCTTGCGTGCACTCGGCGAGGTGGTCGACGCGCCGCAGTTCGGTAAGGGCGATCCGGGCTATGCGCTCGGGGGCGATGTGGGCGGGCAGGGCGCGGGTGATCTCCGGCAGCATCTGCTGCACGAACCGCGCGAGGCTGGGCTGCGTGCCAGCGGTGGGACGGTGGGTGGTGGTGCGGGCGGGGGAGTGGCGGCGGGCGGCGACGCGGTCGGCGAGGTTGGTGCTCACGCTGCGGTGTCCTTCGGGGTGTTCACGATCAGGCGACGGGCGCGGAACTGACGGTGTAGGTCGGGGAGTTCGGCGGCGAGACGGTCGGCATCGAGGGCGTCGGCCGGGCGCCGGTACTGGGCGGCGAGGCTCGGGTGCGTGGCGGCGAATCGTTTCGCCGCGAACGGGCCGTTCTGCCGCCAGGTGTAGGCGACTTGGCCCTGCACCTTGACGACCTCGGCCTCGCCGGCCGCAGCCTTCAGGCTGTTGTCGACCTCGCGCAGCTCGGCCTCGGTCCGGGCCGCGCGTTCTTTGAGCTCGCGGCGCCGTTCCAGCAGGGGCAGCACCTCGTCGGGGTCGGCCACGGTCACGGCCTTGGGTCGGACGTCGTAGAGGTGGCCGAGCAGACGCTCGGTTGCCTCGCTGCCGTCGACCGGCGGCGGGACGCGGTCGAGCACGCCCTGCCAGAACTCCCCGACCAGTGCGACCAGATGCTCGATGAGCCCCTCGTCGCGCTCGACGCGGTGAATGATCAGTCGGTTACCGCCGAGCAGCGCGGCGACGTGCGCGTGCGCGTACCCGGTGACGGCGAGGTACCAGTGTGTTTGCAGCGCCGGACCGTCCGGCACACCGGCGAGCCACTCGTCGAGCTGAAAGGCGGACCGGGTCTTGATCTCCAGCAGGCTCGACGGCGTCGACTCACCCTCGGCGAGCACGTACCGGTCGACGTTGGCCAGCATCCACCGACGCTCGACATGCGCGAGCGTCCCGGGGCCCTCGACGACAGCGAGGCCGGTGCGGTCGGCGAACACCGCGGCGACGGTCGGCTCATGGACGTGCCCCCAGAACGCAGCCTCTTCGAGCGCCGGGTCGCGAGGACGGTCGAGGGGAAGCTCACCGACCTTGTCGAGGTAGACCTCGCGCGGGGAAACGTACTGACTCATGCCCAGCACCGCGGCGACCTCCGAGCCACCAATGCCCGCACGGCGCACCCGCAGCCACTCTGCCCGCTCCAGGCCGGGCGGGGCGACGACGACACCGGTCGGGGTGACGGCGGACGTCATGCAGCGACCTCCCCGACGGCGTCCGGGGCGAGGTGACCGGCACGCATGAGGCGCTGCCGGATCAGCTCGACACCCCGCGGAGTGACGCGGAGCGTGTAATGCGCGCACGGCCCCGTCGAGTTGTGACTGATCACGGTCTCGGTGGGCCGGAAGTGGGCCCGGTACTGCGCGTACGCGTCGTAGAAGCGCGTTCCGCACGGCGCATAGCGCGGGAAGATCAGCCCCTCGTCGATCAGGAAGCCACGCAGCCACGACTCCCGAACACCAAGCAGCTTGGCCGTCTCCCGCACAAGGCGATCGGAATCGTGCGCGGACAGGTAGGCATCGTGCGCCGCGGCCTTCGGCTCCAACTCGGCTATGCGCTCGGTCTGCGCCACCAGGGCGCGAGCGGTGTCGACATACTGCTCGGCCAACGCCAATACCCCGGCCGGCGACGACAGATCAGCCACCACCGGCCCGTTCGGGCGCGTCTCAGCCTCCCGTGTCTTGACCGCGAAATACGTCTGCGCCGCCGCGATCTCCGGCTTCCGAGGGTCGCCGTTCATCGCGACGAGATAGGCGGCGTAGCGGGACAGGCGGTAGTCGCGTGCGGGGCGCCCTCCCAGGTCGGAGGGGTTTTTGACGGTGCCGGCAAAATGCTCCGCGGAGTCGTGGCCGCTGTTCGTGCATGCGGCGCGAGCGCGCTCGACCGCTTCCTCGAACCGGCGCCACGAGTCGTAGCCCATGAGCGGCTGCAACTCGCGTCCGTGCCAGAACTCGGCACCGTCGCCACTGATATGCCGGATGGTGTCGAACGGGCCTGCCTCGGTGTGTGCGGGGAGGTTCATGCGGCGGCCTCCACCTGCGCGGTGGCCGGCGTCGGTGCCGCACCGACGGCGGGAACCGCGCGACCGGTTGGTGCGAACAGGATCAGGACGTCGACGCCGATCACGCGGGCGATGGCGTGCGCGGTCGCGGCCGAGACACTGCGCTGCTGCTCGGCGAGCAGGTTTCCGACGGTGCCGCGGCTGCATCCGGCCATGTCGGCGAGACCCCGAACAGTGACAGGTGCGCCGCTCCCGGTGCGACGCATCAGCGTGCGGAGCAGGCCCGGGTCGACCAATTGGTACATGGGCAGGGAAGGAGACACGTTCACCCCTATGAGCAGTGCGTTTAAGTCGATGAACAGTCCGATCATGGCACAGGGTGAACGTTCCGTCTATTTAGATAAACAGTCGTGTATCGCTGGTGGCGATCAAGTGCGAGACGTTAAGGGGTCAATATGAAGTGGAAGATCGATGCCTGTGAATGAAGCTCGCACATCAACTTCGTCTATCATTGTGGACGTACTGTCCATCGTGTGAAACAGCCCACGTGACCGGCTGAGTAGAGGCGATGCGCAGCAATGGCTGCCTCAGCGCGGGCGACGCACCAACCATGGGGGGCGACGGGATGAGTCGTGTCTGAGCAGATACAGCGAACGGACCTATCAGACCTCGTACGAGATCGACGCGCCGAACTCAAAGTCGGACTCCGCACGCTTGCCGACCGATGCGCCGATCCGGAAACCGGTGAACAGCTCAAAGTCGGATGGCTGCACCGCTTGGAGACACGCGAGCCAGTCATCCCGCCCCAACTCCCCGGCCTCCGGGCACTTGCGGCCGGCCTGGAACTGCCACTGCCCATCGTCCAGGAGGCGGCAGGCGCACAGTTTATGGGGATCGTCTCCGAGGTCTGGAGCGAAGACGAGGATGCACGCGCCCTCGTTGCCTACCTGGGCGAGATGAGCGAAGCCGAGCGGCGACAGGTTAAAGCGATGGT
Organism: Streptomyces sp. NPDC057743; assembly: GCF_042798755.1. Taxonomy (NCBI): domain Bacteria; kingdom Bacillati; phylum Actinomycetota; class Actinomycetes; order Kitasatosporales; family Streptomycetaceae; genus Streptomyces; species Streptomyces sp. NPDC057743. The sequence goes on along the minus strand of NZ_JBHVJX010000022.1, from coordinate 12,736 downwards.
CGAGGCGTTCGCGCGCAGCCGGTCGAACGGCTGACGGGTCGCTACCGACTTGGGGTCGTGTAGCGGGCGAGCCTAGCACCCAAACCCGAGTCAGTGTCAGATGCCTCCGATAAGGTGATCTTTGCGTTGTGTGACACCTGTCGCCGATATGCGTACCTGGATCGTTGAGGGGGCCTTTTGACCACTCCTGTCATGAACATCACGTTCGTTGACGAGCTGCCCGGCGGCAGGCAGGTCCTGCCCGTGGAGTGCGAGGGCGAGCTTGTCTGGTTCTTCGCCCGGGGCGCCATGACGGAGGAAGCGCGCGACGAGATGGCGTTGTACTTCCGCCACCTGACGGACGAGGGGCATTGGGTGCAGCAGTGGGACGGCAAGCGTGTGCCGCCCCAGAGGCGCCGCGGCGAATAGGCGGCCGAGCACACGCAACCAGAAGGGCCGCGCGGCATACGTCGCGCGGCCCTTCTGGCGTTCTATGGGCACGCATCACCGGAGAGGGTTCGTATCCTTACGTGCTCTTAAAGGCGCAGGTCATCGGGTTTCGGTGCGTGCCCATTGCGCGCCCGGACGGCCCTGGAGTGGCTGGCACGAGGTGATAGCCGTTGGGCCGCCACAAGGCTCTGACCTGCATAAACTGCCATACGGCGGCACCTGTCAGGACTGCCTGTCATGAACGATCTTGACTCGTAATGCGTAGGTCTCGGGTTCGAATCCCGAAGGCGGCTCTGGGAAAGCCCAGGTCAGACAGTTGATGTCTGGTCTGGGCTTTTTTGTGTTGGGGAGGGGGGTTGGGGGAGGGCGGATTCTATGAGGGTGGTGGCTTGGGGGGTGCCGGGTTCGGTGGAGAGGTGGTTGAGGATGCGGGTGGTGTGGTGGGGGAGGGCTGGGTCGTTGAGGAGGGAGAGGACGGCGTTGCGGAGGGTTTCGGGGGTGGCGGAGGTTTTGGGGACGTGGCGGGCTATGCCGAGGTCGGTGAGGAGGGCGGCGTTGCCGAACTGGTCGGCGGCCTGGGGGACGGTGACCATCGGGACGCCGCGGGCGAGGGCCTCGTGGGCGCTGCTGGCGCCGGCGTGGGTGATGAAGGCGTCGGCCTGGTCGAGGACGGCGCGTTGGGGGACCCAGGGGTGGGCCTCGATGTTGGCGGGGAGGGCGTCGGGGAGGGGTGAGGTGGGGTGGCGGCCGGTTTGGAGGATGACGTGCCAGTCGGGGAGGTTGCCGAAGGCGGCGATGCAGGCGCGGTAGAAGTCGGGGGCGTGGGTGTGGAGGGTGCCGAGGGAGATGAGGAGGAGGCGTTTGCGGTCGGTGCCCGGGGGGCGGGTCCAGGGGGGTTGGGGGTCGGGGGTGTGGGTGTTCCAGCAGGGGCCGGTGAAGGTGTAGATGGTGGGGTCGACGCGGTCGGGGTGGGGTTGGAGGAGGGTGGAGATCAGGGCGAGGCAGCGGTCGGGGCGGCGGGCGGCGCGGCCGGGGCCGAGGCCGGTCTGGGCGAGCCAGGCGTGGGCGGGGGGCGTGGTGTTGCCGGGGGGACGGGCGGCGCGTTCGGCGGCGAGGTCCTCCTCGTAGCCGTCCCAGGGGACGGCGTGCGGGGAGAGTTGGATGGCGGGGATGTGCCAGCGGTCGGCGAGGGCGCGGGCCGCGTAGGCCATCGGGTCGTAGAGGATCAGGTCGGGGCGGTCGTCCCGGTAGGTGGCGAGGAGTTGGGGGAGGGCGCGGCCGGCGTTGGCGAGGAACAGCCGTAGGTGGTCGAGGAGTTGGCCGTCCCAGGCGTCCGGGTCGTCGGGGGTCGGGAGCGTGGTGGTGTACGTCCGGGGTTCGGCGCCGGTGGCGGCGACGGTGTCGGCGAAGGACGGGGGGATGGCGTAGGTGACGCGGTGGCCGCGGGCGACGAGGGCGCGGATGACGGCGAGGCTCGGGTTGATGTGCCCGTGCGCCCCCACGCTGAACATGGCGATATGGGATGGCGACGGGGAGGGGGATTGCGATGGGGATTGGTTCATGGCGGGGTCTGATTCTGGGGTGGGGGTGCTTCAGTTGGTGGGGTAGGTGGGGAGTTGGCCGCGGTGGTGGAGGGTGGAGAGGGAGGGGGCGGCGGCGTCCTTGGGGGAGAGGACGGGGGTGATGTCCGGGGGCCAGGCGATGGCGAGTTCGGGGTCCAGCGGGTGGATGCCGTGTTCGCGTTCGGGGGCGTAGCCCTCGGAGCAGAGGTAGACGACGGTGGCGTCGTCGGTGAGGGCCAGGAAGGCGTGGCCCAGGCCCGCGGAGAGGTAGACGGCGCGGTGGTTGGTGTCGTCGAGGCGGGCCATCTCCCACTGGCGGAAGGTGGGGGAGCCGGTGCGGACGTCGACGATGACGTCCAGGACGGCGCCGCGGACGCAGGTGAGGTACTTGGCCTGGCCCGGGGGGACGTCCGCGAAGTGGATGCCGCGGCAGGCGCCGCGGCGGGATACCGAGAGATTGGCCTGGGCGAGCGGGAGTTGGTCGCCGGTGGCCGCGCGGAAGGCGTCGCTGCGGAACCACTCGTGGAAGCTGCCGCGCGCGTCGGTGAAGACCTCCGGCTCGTGGATCCAGGCGCCTTCTATGGACAGGGGTCGCATGCGGGCTTCTCGGCTTTCTGGCAGGGGAGGGTGGGGAACGCCTCGGTGAGGGCGGTGCGCCAGTGGGGGAGCGGGGACATGCCGGCGGCGTGCCAGCGGTCGTGCGCCAGGGCGCTGTAGGCGGGGCGGGGCGCGGGGCGGGGGAAGCGGTCGCCGGTGGTGGGGCGGACCCGCTCCGGGTCGGCGCCGAGCAGGCGGAAGACCTCCCGGCAGAGGGCGTACCAGGTGGTCGCGCCGGTGCTGGTGCCGTGGTAGACGCCGGCGGGGGCGGTGCCGGCCAGGGCGCCCTCGCCCAACTCGATCAGGTGGGCGGCGAGGTGGGACGACCAAGTGGGTTGGCCCCATTGGTCGTTGACGACGTCGAGGGTGGGGCGGGTGCGTTCGAGTTCGGTGACGGTGCGGACGAAGTTGCGGCCGCCCGCGCCGTAGAGCCAGGCGGTGCGGACGACGTAGCCGGTGTCCGGGAGGAGGGCGCGGACCGCGCGTTCGCCGGCCAGTTTGGTGCGGCCGTAGGCGCTGCGCGGGGCGGTGGGGGCGTCCTCGGGGTACGGGGTCCGGGCGCGGCCGTCGAAGACGTAGTCCGTCGAGACCTGGAGCAGGACGCTGCCCGTGCCGCGGCAGGCGTCGGCCAGCAGGCGGGGGCCGGTGGCGTTGACCGCGCGGGCCTGCGGCTCGTGGTCCTCGGCGGCGTCAACCGCCGTCCAGGCGGCGCAGTTGACCACGACGGCGGGGCGGTGGGCGGTCAGCGTCGCGCGCACCGCCTTGGGGTCGGTGACGTCCAGGTCGGCGCGGGTGGCGGCCACCGCGGGGCGGCCGGCGGCGGCGAGGTGGGAAAGGACGTCCCGGGCGAGCATGCCCGTGGCGCCGGTCACCAGCCAGGGGCGCTCCTGTGGGGCGGTCACAGCGCCGCTCGCGCCTTCAAGGGCTCCCACCAGGCCCGGTTCTCGCGGTACCAGCGCACGGTGTCGGCGAGCCCCTGGGCGAAGGGCACCCGCGGGGCGTAGCCCAACTCCTCGCGGATCTTGGTGCAGTCGACGGAGTAGCGGCGGTCGTGGCCCTTGCGGTCGGCGACCGGCAGCACGCTGGTGTCCCAGTCCGCGCCGAACTCCGCGAGCAGCAGCTCGGTCAGTTCGCGGTTGGACAGCTCGGTGCCGCCGCCGATGTTGTAGACCTCGCCGGCGCGGCCGCGGGTGCGGACCAGCTCGATGCCCTGGACGTGGTCGTCGATGTGGAGCCAGTCGCGGACGTTGCCGCCGTCCCCGTACAGCGGTATCTGCCGGCCGTCCATGAGGTGGGTGATGAACAGCGGGATGGCCTTCTCGGGGAAGTGGTGGTGGCCGTAGTTGTTCGAGCAGCGGGTGACGCGGACGTCCAGGCCGTGGGTGTGGTGGTAGGAGAGGGCCACCAGGTCGCCGGACGCCTTGGCCGACGAGTAGGGGGAGCTGGGGCGCAGCGGGTGGGTCTCGGGCCAGGAGCCCTCGTCGATCGAGCCGTAGACCTCGTCGGTGGAGATCTGCACGAAGGTGTCGATGCCGGCCTGGTGGGCGGCGGCGACGAGGGTGTGGGTGCCCAGGACGTTGGTGTAGACGAAGGTGTCGCCGCCGTCGATGGACCGGTCCACGTGCGACTCCGCGGCGAAGTGCACCACCTGGTCGTGCTCGGCCATGAGGGCGCGCACGGTCGCGGGGTCGCAGATGTCGCCCTGGACGAAGCGGAAGCCCGGGTGGGCGCGGACCGCGTCGAGGTTGGCGGGGTTGCCGGCGTAGGTGAGCTTGTCGAGCACGGTGAGTGCCACGTCGCCGGGGCCGTCCGGGCCGAGCAGCGTGCGGACGTAGTGGGAGCCGATGAAGCCGGCTCCGCCGGTCACGAGAATCCGGGTCGTCATGAGGAGTTGCGCACCTTGTCGTGAGCACCGGAACGGGCCGGTGGGCTTGGGTGGTTGGCGGCGGGGGACGGCGGGCTACGGCGCGGCGGGTGGCACGACGATCGCCGCGAGCAGCAGGCGGGGGGCGGCCAGCCAGGCGCCGTCGAGGACGGCGGGGACCCCGGGCGCGGTGTCGTCCGGCGGGGTGCGGAGCAGTCGCGCGCGGAAGGTGCCGGCCGGGTGGAGGGCGATGGTGGCCTCGTGGAAGCCTAGCCAGGCCCGGGTCAGGGGCGACCACACCTTGTAGACCGCCTCCTTGGCGCAGAACAGCAGCCGGTCCCAGCACACGGCGGCGCCGGTCTCCCGTAGGGCGCGCTGTTCCGCGCGTTCCTCCGGGAGCGCGATGCGGGCCAACATGCCGGGCGGTAGCGGCCGGTGGGGTTCGGCGTCGATGCCGACGGCGCGGGCGTTCGCGCGGAGGGCCAGCGCGGCGGCGCGGTAGCCGCGGCAGTGGGTGAGGCTGCCGACGACCCCGGCCGGCCAGTGCGGCGCGCCGTCGGGGCCGGGGAGCAGGGGGCCGGGGGGAAGGCCGAGGCGCAGGCCCGCGCGGCGGGCGCAGTGCCGGGCGGTGGCGAACTCCCGGCGGCGCTCCGGCCGCATGGCGGCGGCCAGTTGCTGCTCCTCGGGGAAGAGCGCGGCGGCCGGGTCGTCGCCGTAGGACTCCGCCGCCGCGACGTGGTCCGGCAGGAGGGTGGCGAGCACGTCGTCAGTCCCGGTCCGGGGCGAGCGCCTCGACCTGGGCGAGGGGGTCGCCGTCGTCGGTGGGCAGCAGCGCGAGCACGGGGGTGTCCAGGCCGGCGGCGGTGTACTGCCGGATGCGGGCGCGGCAGGCGTCCGGGCTGCCGTGCACGATCAGTGCGTCGACCACCTCGTCCGGGACGGCCAGCAGCGCGCGCCAGCGGTCGCCGGCGTCCCAGGCCCGGTGCATCGCGGCGAGCGGTTCGGTGCGGCCGAGCCAGTCCTGGAAGGCCCGGTAGGCGGGCGCGGTCAGATAGCTGCCGATCATCATCCGGCCCAGTCGGCGGGCCGCCCGGGCGTCTTCGGTGACGCACACGAAGACCGGGGCGATGAGCTCGGGGCCGGGGCCGAGCGCGGCCCGGACCGTCGGCACGTCGGTGGGGGCCAGCCAGTTGGTGATCGCGCCGTCCGCCTCCTCGGCGGCCAGTTGCAGCATCCGGGGGCGCAGCGCGGCCAGCAGGATCGGCGGGGGCTCGGCCGGCGGCCGCTCCAGCCGGAAGCCGCGCACCGTGAACGTGGGGTACTGCTCGGTCACCGGCTTCCCGGCCAGGGCGGTGCGCAGGAAGCGCAGGGTGTCCCGGGTCCGGGCGAACGGGCGGGTGTGCGCGAGGCCGTTCCAGGCCTGGACGACGCCGGGGGAGGAGGCGCCGATGCCGAGGGCGAACCGGCCGGGCGCGCAGTCGGCGACGGCCGCCGCGGACATCGCCAGCAGGGCCGGGCCGCGGGTGAACACCGGGGCGACCGCGGTGCCCAGCCGCAGCCGGGGCGACCACTGGGAGGCCAGCACCAGGGGCGAGAAGGCGTCGGCGCCGGCGGTCTCGGCGGTCCAGACGCCGGTGTAGCCCAGGTCGGGGAGGCGCTCGACGAGTGCGCGGTGGGCCGGCAGGGGCACGCCGGTCAGCGGGAGGGTGATCCCCCAACCAGTCATCGCGGGGTGGTCTCCTTCTCTCGTGGGCGGCGGGGCCGGGGTGGGAGCGGGCGCCCGGCGGGGGACGACGGGCGCCCGCGGTCGGTGGGGTCAGTCGCCGTCGGTCAGCAGGGCCCGGGCGTGGTCCTGGAACAGCGCGGCGGCGGCGCGGACCTCGGCGGCCATCGGGCGGTCGGCCTCCAACGGCGGGGAGATCCGGGCGAGTTCGGCCCAGACGCCGGTGGCGTCCGCCGCGACGTCCTTCATCACGGCCAGTTGGGCGGCGGCCAGCGCGAGCGAGCCGACGGCGAGCCAGCCCAGCTCCAGGGCCTCGGTGACGCCGTTCGCGCCGTTGAGCGCCATCGGGACGTGGTCCTGGTTCCAGCCGTTGGTCGGCAGCGTCGTCAGCGAGGCGGGGGTGACCAGTTGGCGGATGCGGGAGATGAACGAGGTGGCGCTGATCTGCACGCCGGCCAGCCCGCAGCCGCGGCCGGCCCGGGGGGTGAGCATGATCGGGAGGTCGCCGTTGGTGGTGGGGTTGACCACCAGGCCGAGCTGACGCTCCGCCAGGTAGGCGGCCATGTGCATGGCCAGGCCGGTCTGTTCGGAGGCGAAGCCGACCGGCATGGCGTGGAAGTTCCCGGCGTGCAGCACCCGGTCCTCGAAGGTGAGGGGGTTGTCGGTGCAGCCGTTGGCCTCGCGGAGCAGGAACGCGCCGGCGGTGGTGAGTTGGTCCAGGACGGCGCCGAGCACCTGCGGGGCGCAGCGCAGGCTGTAGGGCTCCTGGAGCGGGCGGCGCTCGTCCCGGCGGTGGTCGGCGGGCAGGTCGCGGCGGATCCAGCGTGCCACCTGGAGCTGGCCGAGCTGGTTGCGGGCCTGGCCGACGCCCTCGTCGTAGTGCTCCGCGTTGCCGCCGAGCAGGACCGTCAGCCGGCTGGTGAGGGCGGCGATGGCGCGGACCATGAGGACGGCCGAGCGCTGGTTGCGGAGGGCGACGGCGAGGCCGACGCCGGTGCCGTTGACGAAGGCGAGGGCCTCGCGCACCGGCCAGGTGAGCGGCTCGGCGCCCAGCTCGGCGAGGGCCTCGACGGCCGGCCGCTGGACCCACTGCCCCTGCGCGTCGCGCACCCATGCCTCGCCCTGGCCGGCGCAGGCCAGCGCCACGTGCGCCAGCGGCTGGAGGTCGCCGCTCGCGCTGACCGTGCCGTCCCGCGGGATGACCGGGGTGAAGCCGGCGTTCCACAGGTCGGCCAGCCGCTGCCAGAAGTCGGTGGAGACGGCGGAGAAGCCCTTGCGCATGCTGTTCAGCCGCAGCCAGAACACCAGGCGGGAGGTGTCCGGGTCGAGCGGGCGGCCCTGTGCGGTGCCCAGGTGGGAGATGAGCGAGGCGCCCTGCTCCAGCTCGGAGGTGGCGGAGTAGGTCACCAGCGGCCCGAAGCCCTGGGTCAGCCCGTAGACGGGCTTGCCCTCGGCCAGGTACGCGTCGACGGTGGCGCCGGAGCGGTCCATCCGGGCCACGTCCGCGTCGGTGAGCGGGCCCAGCTTGGCGGTCCAGGCGGCGGCCTCGACGATGCTGTCCAGACTGGGCAGGTCACTGCGGTCGCCGTCGGCCGGTGCCGGGGCCGACGTGGGGGTCAAAGTCACGTTGCTATCCCTGGGTTCGGTGGGTTGAGGAGGTCGTGAGGTGCTGCACCTTGCCCATGGCGGACCGCTTGAGGTCGGGCACCGTGTGCACCTTCCGCGGGCGGGCGCCGAGGACGGCGCGGACCGCGGAGAGATCGGGGGCGTGGGGGCCGGCGTCGGGCCGGGGGACGACGTAGAGGTCGAAGTGCTCGCCGATCATGGGGTCGTTGACCGGGGCGAGCGCCAGGTCCGCGCAGTCGAGCCGGGCGCGCAGGGCGTGCTCGGCCTCGTCGAGGTTGATCCGCTGCCCGTTCACCTTGACCAGGCGGCCGACCCGGCCGAGGAGCCGGAACGTGCGGGCGTCCAACGGCTCGACGAGGTCGCCGGTGCGCCACTGCTGGGGGCGCACTTCGCCGGGGCGGTTGGCCAGCCGGGGGCTGCGGATCACCAGCGGGACGCCGCCCGCGTGAGGCGCGGTTCCGTCGGTCGTGGTGCCGTCCTGGTCGGGGGCGAAGGTGACGTCCGGGAAGAGCGTCCAGGCGGGCGGGTCGCCCTGGCTCCAGCGGCGGGTGGCGATGCCGCCGGTCTCCGTGGAGCCGAGCAGCTCCACGATGGCCGCCCGCTCGGGGCCGGCCTGCGCGAGGAAGGTGCCGGCCTCGGCGGGCAGCATCGCGCTGCTGTAGAGGACGGTGACGTGCTCGAAGGAGCGGACCCAGTCCAGGTGCCGCAGCAGCAGGGAGAAGATCCACGGCGTGGCGACGACGGCGATCCGGCGGCAACCGGGGTCCGGCAGCGCGCCGAGGTAGCCCGGCCGGTACCACGCCGGGACGCCGAGCCTGGCCGGCAGCAGCAGCGTGGCCAGCGCGCCGTAGACGTGCACCGGTGGGGCGAAGGAGACCACCGCGCCCGGCGCATCTGGGCGGAGGAAGTCGGCGAGCGTGCCGGCCTCGGCCCAGGCGTGCGCGCGGGTGCGCTGCCAGCACCGGCTCGGTCCGGTGCTGCCGGAGGTGTGGAAGTCGAGCACCGGCGGCAGCGCGCCGGCGACCAACTCCGCGGCGTTGGGCGCCTCGTCCCACCGCACGTGCCAGGCGCGCTCGGCGACGTCCGGCGCGCCGATCCCCGACGACAGCAGCTGCGCCGGGGTCAGCTTCTGATAGGCCACGCAAACTCCCTGTGATGGCGCCCAGTTGGCGGGCGGCTTCGCAATCAGGCGGCGAACTGGGCGACCTGCATGAGGTATTGGCCGTAGCCCGAGTTGCCCATCCGCTCGCCGAGGCGGTGGCAGTGCTCCGCGTCGATGTAGCCCATGCGCAGCGCGATCTCCTCGATGCAGGCCACCCGGACGCCCTGCCGGCTCTCCATGACGTGCACGTACTGGCTGGCCGCCAGCAGCGAGTCGTGGGTGCCCGCGTCCAGCCAGGTGAAGCCGCGGCCGAGGCGGATCAGCCGGGCCCGGCCCTCCTTGAGGTAGGCCAGGTTGACGTCGGTGATCTCCAGTTCGCCGCGGGCCGAGGGGGTCAGCTCGCGGGCGATCTCCACCGCGTCCGGGGAGTAGAAGTACAGGCCGGTGATCGCGTTGTTGGAGCGTGGGCGAAGCGGCTTCTCCTCCAGGGCGACGAGGTTGCCGTCGGCGTCGGTCTCGCCGATGCCGTAGCGCTCGGGGTCGGAGACCGGGTAGCCGAACAGCGTGCAGCCGTCCAGGTCGCCCCGGGCATTGCGCAGGATCCGGGGGAAACCGGCGCCGTGGAAGATGTTGTCGCCGAGGATCAGCGCGAAGGGGTCGTTGCCGATGTGGTCCGCGCCGATGAGGAGCGCTTCGGCGATGCCCCGCGGCTCGGTCTGTTCGGCGTAGGTGATGGTGAGCCCGAGGTGCGAGCCGTCGCCCAGCAGCGCCCGCAGCGCGGGAACGCTGGTCGGCGTCGAGATCACCAGGATCTCCCGGATTCCGGCCAGCATCAGCACGGAAAGCGGGTGGTAAACCAACGGCTTGTCGTAGACCGCGTGCAGCTGCTTGGACGTCGCCAGGGCCGAGGGGTACAGCCGAGTGCCGCTGCCACCGGCCAGCAGAATTCCCTTCATCGCTCTCCCTGTTGGTCTTGGATATTCCTGCGGTGCGGGGCGGATCGCACCCCTCACACCACGTGCACGGTCGGGACGTAGAGAATCCACTTGCCGCCGGCGTCGCGGAATTCCTTTTCCTTCGCCATGATTTCCTCGGCGTGGTTCCACGCGAAGAGCAGGGCGTAGTCGGGGTATGCGTCGGAGAACGCCTCGGGGGTGCGGACCGGAATGTGGGTGCCCGGGCTGAGCCGGCCCTGCTTGGCGGGCGTGGTGTCGCAGATGAACGGGACGAGGTCCGGGCCGATGCCGCAGAGGTTGGTCACCGTGGCGCTCTTGGCGGTCGCGCCGTAGCCGACCACGGACTTGCCCTCCGCGCGCAGCGTGGTCAGCAGCGCGACGAGGTCCGTGCGGATCTTCTGCACGTTGGCGCCGAACGCCTCCAGGGTGGCGAGGTCGGAGAGCTTGCGGGTCTCCTCCTCGGCGATGAGCGCGGCCACCGCCGGCGACGGGGTGCGCTGGCCGGCGGGCGCGAGGAAGTAGCGGACCTCGCCGCCGTGCACCGTCAGCCGCTCGACGTCCACCAGCTCCAGGCCGTTGAGGCGGGCCATCTCCCGCACCGAGCGGGCGGTGAAGAAGTAGAAGTGCTCGTCGTAGATCTGGTCGAACGAGGTGCGCTCGACGATGTCGCCGAGGTAGGGGTCCTCGAAGACGAAGACGCCGGTGGGCTTCAGCAGCGCCCGCACGCCGGCCAGGATCGAGTCCATGTACGGGATGTGGCACAGGGTGTTGGCGGCGTAGATGACGTCGGCCGGGCCGTCCTCGGCGCGCACCTGCTGCGCCGTGGCCTCCTCGAAGAACGCCTTGCGGACCCGGATGCCCTTGGCCGCGGCGACGTCGGCCACGCTCGCGGACGGCTCGACGCCCAGGTGGCGCACTCCGTGGTCGGCGATGGCCTTGAGCATCACGCCGTCGTTGCAGCCCAGTTCGACGATGAACGGGTCGTCCGCGGTGAGCTCGTCGGCCAACAGCTGCTTGGCCAGGTTCTCGAAGTGCTCCCGCATGAAGGTCGAACCGGAGGAGAAGTACGGGTACTCCTCGTGGAACATCCGGTCCCGCGGGACCTCCTCCATCAGCTGCACCATGGTGCAGGACCCGCAGACGCCGACGGCCAGCCGGTAGAAGAACTCCTCGGTGAGGTCCGCGTCCGGGGCCAAGAAGGCGTCGGACAGGGGCTGGCTGCCGAAGTCAAAGAATTCCTGTACCGGAGCGGCACAGATACGGCAGGGGAACTTGCTCGACATACATGCTCCTGGGTGGCCGACCGGCGGCGGGGGAACGGAAATACCCGAACTTCGGCGGCGGACTGGCGCGTTGGGCCGAAGCGGTTCTCGGTGAGTGTGCCCCAGAAAGCGACCGGGGTGGAAGTGCGTGCATTGTTTGGTGTCCCGCTGGCGGGACAGGAATCCGCCGGCGTGCAGCCGATTCTGACGGTCCGCCGGACGCCCGGGAACGGTTCGGGAATTCCCCTGTGCCGGCCCGCTCGGGGACATTTATCCTGACGCCGTCCCAGTGCGCCCGTGCGATCCGCAAGAGGGGCCCGTGGAAATCGCGGGAACGGCCCGGACAATCCTTTGAACGAGCGGCTGTTGGCCGCCGGCGGGGTGCTCGCACGGCTTCCGTGAGAAGGCATGTGATCCATGATCAAGACCAGCTCTTTCCCCGCCCTGACCGAGGCGGCGGTGCAGCTCACCGACTCCCAGCGCGAGGAGGTCGCGCTGCTGGCCGAGGAGCTCGGCCGGGCCGCGTCCGGGGCGCTGGACAGCCCGGCGTGGCTCGCCGCGGCCCGCGCCGCCGCTGTCCGGATGCCCGATCAACTCCTCACCGCTATACGTGAGTTCAGATATGACGCGGGTCCCGAGGGCGTGCTGTTGGTCCGCAACCTGCCCATCGACGCGGAGCTGTCGGCGACCCCCACCGCGCTCGGGTCGGTGCAGCGGACCGCGACCACGGCCGCCGGCGCGATCGTCATGGTCCTGCTCCAGCTCGGCGAGGTGGTGGCCTACCGCAGCGAGAAGTCCGGCGCGCTGGTGCAGAACGTGGTGCCGGTGGCGGGCCAGGAGCGGCAGCAGAGCAACGCGGGCTCGGTGCGGCTCCAGATGCACACCGAGAACGCCTTCCACCGCAACCGCCCCGACTACCTGGGCCTGTTGTGCCTGCGCACCGACCCGACCGGGGACGCCCGGCTGTGCACCGCGTCGGTCCGCCGGGCGCTGCCGATGCTGTCCGGCGAGGCGCGCCGGACGCTGTTCGAGGAGCGCTTCATGACCGAGGCGCCGCCGTCGTTCGGCGGCTCCGGGAGCGTGCCGCCGCCGGTCCACGCGATCCTGCGTGGCGCGCCCGAAGACCCGGACGTGCTGGTCGACTTCAACGCCACGCACGCCCTCGACGACGGCGCCCGGCGGGCCATGGCGGAGCTGAACGCCGCCTTCGAGCGGGCCACCCACGCCCTCGACCTCACCGCGGGCGACCTGGCCGTGGTCGACAACCGGCTGGTCGTGCACGGCCGGACGTCCTACGCGCCCCGCTACGACGGCACGGACCGGTGGCTGCACCGGGTCTACGCGGTTGCCGACTACCGCCGCTCCCGGGTTGACCGGCAGGACGCGGGCAGCGTTCTGGACTGACCAGCTGCGCTTGGATTTGCTTCCCACGTTGTTGGCTTTCCCGCCGTGCGGGTTGCTGTTGTTTCGCCTTGCGGCGCGGGCGTTGTGTCCGCTGCGCGGGGCTGTTGGGTGCGGTGACGGGCCTCCGGGGGCGGTATGCCAGACTGCTTCGCTTTACGTCTGGCATACCGCCCCCTCCGACCCGTCCCCTCCCGTGGGTGGGTGGAAAAAC